>DATIDX010000196.1:0-3938 GCA_035456025.1 Cellvibrio sp.
CAACAAGCACTACTTTATTTATCACACCGGTGCAGGTCGCCCGGATGGCGGCCAATACCGCCGCTCGGTGAGCATTGATGAGCTGTTCTACAACCCGGATGGCACCATCAAGCGCATCATCATGACCAGTGAAGGTGTCTCGCCCAATAAGGCCGCAAACAAGGCTGCCAGCAAGGCGAAATAAACTCGATGAAATAGTCCAAATCTATCCCCTGAACGCGGCGAAAGCGATTGACAGGTGATGGTCTTGTTGCGATTATATTGTCATACAATATTAATATCCTCTAGTGAGGCAATAGTATAAAAATGGGTGATGTTATGACCTCTTACGCCTTGGGGCTGGATTATGGTTCTGACTCGGTCAGAGCCCTGTTGGTAGATGCCCTGACCGGTCAGGAAGTGGCGAGCAATGTGGTGTATTACCCGCGTTGGAAAAAAGGTTTGTTCTGCGTTCCGGCGAAAGATCAATTCCGCCAGCATCCGCTCGATTATTTGGAAAGCCTTGAGCAGGTTGTGCAAGGTTTGTGGAAGTTGGCTCCGGCCGGCGCTGCCGACAAAGTGGTGGGCATTAGCTTCGATACCACTGGCTCAACCCCGGTTGCCGTAGACAGTGAAGGTGTCGCCCTCGCACTCAAGCCGGAGTTTGCTGAAAACCCCAATGCGATGTTCGTATTGTGGAAAGACCACACCGCTATTAAAGAAGCGCAAGAAATTACTGCTGCTGCCGGCAAATCATCTGAGAATTATTTGAAGTACGAAGGCGGGATTTATTCTTCGGAATGGTTCTGGGCGAAAACCCTGCACGTATTACGTGAAGACGCCGCAGTCGCTAAAGCCGCTTACCTCTGGGTAGAACATTGCGATTGGATGTCAGCGGTACTGACCGATACCACTCACCCAAGCAAATTGCGCATGGGGCGCTGTGCTACCGGCCACAAATTAATGTGGCACGAAAGCTGGGGCGGTTATCCACCGAATGATTTTTTTGTAGGTATCGATCCTTTATTAAATGGCCTGCGCGATCGTTTGCCGGCAGAGACGTTTACCTCTGACCAAGTCTGCGGTGGCCTCACTGCCAAGTGGGCGGACAAACTCGGTTTGCCATTGAACACACCAGTGGGTTTTAGCGCATTCGATTGCCACATGGGCGCGGTTGCTGCACAAGTTAAACCCGGCGTGCTGACTAAAATTATGGGCACCTCTACTTGCGATATTACGGTCGCAACTTATGACGCTATCGGCGATAAATGCATTGCCGGTATTTGCGGTCAAGTTGATGGTTCGGTGCTGCCTGGATTTGTTGGTTTGGAAGCAGGGCAGTCGGCGTTTGGCGATTTGTACGCATGGTTCCGCAATTTGGTGAACTGGCCGGTGCAAAATCTGCTCGCCAATTCTTCCTTGTTAGATGAAGCGACCAAACAAAAACTCGCGGAAGAAATTGAAAACAATACCCTGGTTGCGTTGAGTAAAGCAGCGAGTGCATTGCCCTTGGCCGATGCGAACATTACGGCGCTCGATTGGGTAAATGGCCGCCGCACTCCCGATGCTGACCAAACTGTTTCTATGGCAATTGCCGGATTAAAAATGGGCAGCGAAGCGCCGCATATTTTCCGCGCCTTGGTTGAAGCAACGGCGTTTGGCGCGCGCGCGATTATCGAACGTTTTAAAAGTGAAGGCGTTGCGGTTAATTCGGTTGTTGCGATTGGCGGTATCTCCAAAAAATCCGATTTCGTAATGCAAACCTGTGCCGATGCCTGGAACTGCCCAATCGAAGTATTGGAGAGTGAACAAAGTTGTGCGCTGGGGGCAGCGATTTTTGCAGCGGTATGCGGCGGTGTTTATCCAACAGTTGCCGATGCACAAAAAGTCATGGCATCGCGCACCTGCAAAACCTACACGCCGAATGCACAAGCGGCGGCGATTTACGACAAGCGCTATCAGCAGTATCAAGCCCTTGGCAAGTTTGTCGATGGAGGTGCTCGCGCATGAGTTACACCGAATTAAAACGCGAAGTCTTCGAAGCCAATATGGAATTAAACCGCCGTAATCTGGTGGTGTATACCTGGGGCAATGTATCGCAAATTGATCGCAGCAAAGGCGTGATCGCGATTAAACCAAGTGGCGTGGCTTATGAAGTCATGACACCGGACGATATTGTGGTTGTGGATTTGGAAAATAAAATCGTTGAGGGAAAAATGCGTCCTTCTTCCGATACCAAAACCCACACGCATTTATATCGTCATTTCGAAACTATCGGAGGAGTGACTCACACTCATTCCACCTACGCGACTGCCTGGGCACAAACCCAACAAGCAATTCCCTGCTACGGCACCACGCATGCGGATTACGCCTACGGCGAAATTCCCTGCACGGCGGTGATGACCGATGAGCAAATCGAGCGCGATTACGAAGAAGAAACCGGTGTGCAAATCACTGATTGCTTCAAGGATCGCAGCCCGAAAGAAGTTCCAATGGTGATCGTTGCCGGTCATGCGCCATTTACCTGGGGCAAGAACGGTGCCGATGCGGTTTACCACGCGGTGATTCTGGAAGAGATCGCGCGCATGGCTTACCTGACCAAAACCTTGCAGCCAAATACTGCTGCTTTAAAGCAAGGCATTGTAGATAAGCACTATTTGCGCAAGCACGGAAAAAATGCCTATTACGGGCAGAAATAAATTTACGAATTTGTAGACCGCAAGGATTGCCTGGTTGTTTTTGCGACACGCCGTAAATACGTCCATGTAGGCTCGTTGTCGACATCCATGTCGCCAAACGGTCTCAAAAATAACCAGGCAATCCTTGCTCAATGAGAATGTACGTTGGATTTGAGTATCCAACAAAAAATTGAAAAATTTTTTCTGAGGAAAATAAAATGAAAATTTACGGCGATAAAGAAGTCTGGTTGGTTACCGGCTCACAAGATTTATATGGTCCAGGCGTTTTGAAACAAGTCGCCGAGAACAGCCAAAAAATCGCAGCGGGTTTAACCGAGTCGAGCAACATTTCAATCAAGATTGTTGCGCAACCTACCGTTAAATCTCCAAAAGAAATTCTTGCTGTTGCGCAGGC
This sequence comes from Cellvibrio sp., assembly GCA_035456025.1. GTDB lineage: Bacteria > Pseudomonadota > Gammaproteobacteria > Pseudomonadales > Cellvibrionaceae > Cellvibrio. Next base: position 3,073 of record DATIDX010000196.1, read on the forward strand.
GGCAAATAGCAATCCCAACTGCGTTGGTTTGATTCTGTGGATGCACACCTTCTCTCCAGCAAAAATGTGGATTGCCGGTTTAAGTGCATTGAGCAAGCCTTACATGCATTTGCACACCCAGTTCAATGCTGAACTGCCGTTTGCTGAAATCAACATGCACTTTATGAACCTCAACCAATCTGCACACGGTGACCGCGAATTTGGTCATGTGAGCACGCGTTTGCGTCAAGAGCGCAAAGTGGTTGTTGGTCACTGGGCAACTGAATCAGTGCAAAAGCAAATCGACAGCTGGTGTCGCGTTGCTATGGGTTGGTACGCCAGCCAGAATCTGAAAGTGGCGCGCTTTGGCGACAACATGCGTCAAGTAGCTGTAACCGATGGCGATAAAGTTGCCGCACAAATTAAATTTGGTTACGAAGTTCATGCTTATGGTTTGGGCGATCTGCAAAAAGTAGTTGATGCCGTAACCGATGAGCAAGTTGCTGCACAAATTGAATTGTACAAAAAAGAATATGATGTAAATCCAGCCATCTTTGATGACGAACATCAATTCCAAATGTTGAAAAACGAAGCACGTCTTGAGTTGGGCATGCTGAAATTTTTAACTGACGGCGACTTTGGTGCATTCACCAACTGTTTCGAAAACCTGACCGGTTTGACCAATCTGCCTGGCCTTGCTACACAGCGTTTGATGGCGGCTGGTTTTGGTTATGGCGGTGAAGGTGATTGGAAAACGGCTGCGATGGTTCACATCTGTAAAGTGATGTCGAAAGGTCGCGTTGGTGGTTCATCCTTTATGGAAGATTACACCTATCACTTCGGTGCTGTTGACCAAGTTCTGGGTGCGCACATGCTGGAAGTTTGCC
>DATIDX010000197.1:0-9394 GCA_035456025.1 Cellvibrio sp.
TGGGGCTCCATGTGCAGGCCAAAAATTTGTTGGACGAAACCTATTATTCACCCGCGCAGGGTGTCGGGATCAGGGACGGCGTCCCTAATCGCGGGCGCGAGTGGCAGTTGGGGGTAGATTGGTCGTGGTAGCGGCCAATCCAATTACTATCCTTCGTTGACGGAGGGCTGGTCATGATCAGGAACATGATGTACCCAAGCCAAGGTCGATGTGCATACTTAAAGCCGGTGTATGCAGCAGTCGCGCTCCTGTGTTGTAGCGCTCTGAGCCGCGCTGACGATCTCGCCTATCTCGAACTGAGCCTGGAGCAACTGCTCGATGTGCCGGTCACTGGCTCGACGCTCACGGCAGAAACCCTCAAGACGGTGCCGGCGGCGGTATCGGTCTTTACCCGCGAGCATATCGACCGCCTGGGGGTGGACTACCTCTACGAGGTGCTCAACCTGGTGCCGGGCTTCCAATTCGACCGCAATGCCAGCAGTGGCATGGCTTACACCTACAGCGCACGCGGGCGGCGCACCACCCAGCAATCCCTCGAAGTGCTCTTGTTAATCGACGGTAAGGTCGTGAACGACCCGCGTGCTGGCAGCCCGGATATCACCTTGCCCCTTTACCCGGTAGCGCGCATCGAGCGGTTGGAAGTAATCCGGGGGCCAGGTTCTGCGCTCTATGGCAGTTCCGCGTTTACCGGCGTCATCAACATAGTCACACGCAAACAGCAAAAATCTCTCGCGCTCGCCTATGGTTCCCAGCAGCGCCGGCAATTGGAAGGGATGTGGTCGCAACAGCTCGGCAGCTGGGACAGCGATGTATTTGTCCATGCGGAAAAGGACAGGGGCGAGCAATACACGCTGCCGGATACCTTCAATGGCGAATTGATCGATACTAGCGATCCGCGCGAGCAACTCACCGCTGACCTCTCGCTCAGGCGTGGCGACACGCGCCTCGACTTTTCCTACAACCGCGCCGCGACCAAGGATTTTTACCAGTCGGAAAATACTGCCAATGGCTTTAATGCCAACGAGCGCGAGTGGTGGCATGCCTCCCTCGATCAAAGCTTTAACTGGCTGCCCGACACCCGCTCGCAACTGGTATTGAGCTACCAGCATTTCAGCTACGACTTTGATTTATATCTCACAGGCCCCGGCCAGCTGCAGCGCGTGAGCAACCCGCCGAGCGCTGACCCGTTCTGGGGGGAGGCGGGACTTGCGGGCGAAAGCTGGCGTGCCACCTTTGCCAATGACTGGACGATCGACAACCAATCCAGTGCGCAATCCAGTATTCAGTGGGGCTTGCAGTGGGCGCATCATGAGGAGACCCAGGCCAGCGCCCTGGGTAACTTCGACTTGCCCCAACTTATCCAGCGCCAAATCCCGATTACCTACTACGGCGAGGAGGGCAAGGTGTTCCCCATAGGGACTGAGGAATCCCAGGGCAACGCCGGCGCTTATCTTCAATATTTGCGCAACCTGCGCGCCTCGACCCGCCTCACCCTGGGCGGGCGCTACGACCAATACGATGATATGGCCGGCCGGTTTAGTCCGCGCCTGGGTTTGGTGGAGCAGATCAGCGACAGCTACAGCCTCAAGCTGCTCTACGGCGAAGCATTTCGTGCCCCGACCCTGGCAGAAACCGGGCTACTCAATAATCCGGTGCTGGTGGGCAATCCCGACCTGGATTATGAGGTAGTCAAAACCTGGGACCTGATCTTAATGGGTAACTGGCACGCGACCAATCTCAGCCTGGGGCTGTTTCAGAACCACTACGAACAGCCGATTGAAATCGTCTTTGTCGGGCGTGGCCGCACTTACCAAAATGGCGAGGAAGAGGAGAGCGAGGGGCTCGAAGTGGAGTGGACGCAGGATTTGTCGAACCACTGGTCGCTGCGCTCCACTTATACCTATATGGATTTGCCTGATAGTGCTTTCCGTGAGGCGACCGAACTGGCCTCATTTGAAATTAACTACGCCGCCGAAAAATGGAACTGGAACCTGCTGGGTTATTACCAGGACGAGCGCCAGACGCCCGTTACCCCGACCAGCACCCAGGCGCTGGAGGATTTCTGGATGCTCAATACCCAGTGGCGCTATCGCTTTGAAGCAGATTATGAGGTAGGCGTACAACTGAAAAACATCACTGACGAGGAGGCCGCGACCCCGGCGGAAAGCCTGGGCAAACTCGCGGGCATCCCCAACCGTGGGCGTGAACTGAGTGTTGATATCACATGGCATTTTTGATTTCGACCAACATCAAAACCGGGGTGGCAAGTCTCGTCACTCTGGTTCCCGCGACCCTGGCACTGCTGTTGGCGGTACCGGTGCGGGCGGCTGACCCGCCACTGTTGGACATGGATCTGGAGCAGTTACTCAATGTGAGCATTACCGGCGCGACCCTGCGCGAGGAGTCGATCAAAACCGTGCCTTCATCCACGACGGTGTTTACCCATGTTCAGCTGGAAAACCTCGGCCTTGATTACCTCCACGAACTGCTGGATTTGGTGCCCGGGTTGCAAGTCCATCGCGGTGCCGATAGCCCCATCAATTACACCTACAGTATGCGTGGCCGGCGTCAGGGCGCGCGTGCGCGGGAAATTCTCTTGTTGGTAGACGGCCGCATTTTCAGCGACCCCCGCTCCGGCGGCTCGGACAGCGCGCTCGTGCTTTTTCCCCTTGCGAATATCGAGCGCGTGGAGATTATCCGTGGCCCCGCCTCGGCGATTTACGGCTCGGGCGCCTTTACCGGGGTGATCAATATCATCAGCCGCCGCGACTACAACCGCGTCAGCCTGGGGGTGGGCGAAAACCAGCGGGGCAAGGCCGATATCAACCTCGCTCATAGCAGCGGCGAGTGGGAAAGCAACGTCTATGCGCACCTCGCGCAGGATCAGGGGCAGCTCTACCGCACGGGGGGGCAGGATACGCGCGACCCGCGCGAGGAGGCGGTGGTCGACTGGAACCTTAAATACCGCAACACCCGCGTGCAGGTGTTTGCCTCCAACCTGCAGGGCGACGATTTCTACAGTCTGGAAAAGATCAACAATGACTTTAACCATTACGGCCAGGAGTCGCGGCACCTGCGCCTGCAGCAGGATTTGAATCCTGCAGGCAACTGGGCGATCAAGACATCGCTCGCTTACCAGAAAGTAGAGCAGCATCTGGATGCCATGCTGGCTCCAGGGGCGGTGATGGCGGCTATCAGCGAGCCGGTGAGCGGCGAACCCATGCTCTCCAAAGGCCTATTGGAGAGCGATTCTCTCCGCTTCCATCTAGCCAATGACCTGCAGGTCAGCGAGCAATGGAGCTGGCAGTTTGGCGGCGACTGGCTGCGCGAGCGCCAAACCCAGGCGCTCTCGCGCAGCAACTATGATCTGGGGCAGCGCGCCCGGCACGAATTCCCCATCCACTACTACGGCAATTTTGACCATGCCACCCAAGTGGGGCTGGATGCCGAGCGGGATATCGGCGGCCTCTACGGCCAGTTTTTATATCGCATCACCGAGGACACCCGGCTGGTCGGCGGCCTCAGGTATGACTACTACGAGACGATCGGCGGCCACGCCAGCCCGCGTCTGGGGGTGGTACATCAACTCAACGCGCATCACACACTCAAACTGCTCTACGGCGAAGCCTTCCGCGCGCCTGGTTTTGGCGAAACCCACCTGATCAATAATCCGGTCATTGTCAGTAATCCGGATCTGGACAGCGAAGCGGTGAAAAGCCTGGAGTTGTTATGGGCAGGTACCTGGAGTCACCTGAGTATGGGCGCGACTGTCTACCGCAATAACTATGAAAACCCTATCAGCCTGGGGTTTGCGGGAGCGGCGCGCACCTTTATCAACGGCGAAAATGAAGACAACTGGGGCGCCGGTGGCAGGGTCGACTGGCAACTAAATCCCCAGTGGATGCTGCGCGCGACTTATTCCAGCCTGATGGACCTCCCCGATAGTGCCTTTCGCGAGGCCGATCAGCTGGGTTCGCTCGGCGTCAATTACCAGCGCGCACAATGGAACTGGAATCTGTCCGCCGTCTACCGTGGCGAGCGTGAATATCTGTTGGGGCGCCAGCGCGCAACCCTCGCTTCCTATTGGTACGCGAACACCCAAGTGCGCTATCGCATCAATGCCGCTGCCACTATCGCACTGGCGGTAAAAAACATGGCCGATGAGGACTATGCCACATCGCCGCAGGGGCTAGCGCTTCCGGGCGGTGTACCGGCGCGCGGGCGCGAAGCCAGCATTGTCTGGCAATGGGAGTGGTAGATAGCGTAGTTGCAGCGGCAAGCCGCACGGGAGCGTGAAAAAAGCTCATCCTTGAGCCGGGGTTAAACTTTAAGCGAGCTCTGCGGCAGCAGCTTTAAACGATGCGCCGGTTTTGTTTTCTGCGCGCAGGATTTTGGCCGCTTCCACCATGCGCGCCAGTGCGGCTTCCGTTTCCGGCCAGCGGCGGGTTTTCAAGCCGCAGTCCGGGTTGACCCATAAACGCTCTACCGGAATTTCGCGCGCGGCGCGCTTGAGCAAATTCACCATGGTTTGGACTTCCGGGATATTAGGTGAGTGGATGTCGTACACGCCCGGGCCAATGTCATTCGGATAATTAAACTGCTCAAATGCTTGCAGCAATTCACCATCGGAACGCGAGGTTTCAATGGTAATCACGTCGGCGTCCAGGTCGGCAATCGCGTTGATAATGTCATTGAATTCCGAGTAACACATGTGGGTGTGGATTTGCGTTTCGTCCTGCACGCCGCTGGCGGAAATGCGGAATGCATTCACTGCCCAATCCAGATACGCCGTGCGATCTTTTTTGCGCAGTGGCAGGCCTTCGCGAATTGCCGGCTCATCAATCTGGATCACCTGGATGCCGGCGGATTCCAAATCCACCACTTCATCGCGCAGTGCCAGGGCAATTTGCAAGGCAGTGGTTGCGCCCGGTTGATCGTCGCGCACGAATGACCAAAACAGCATGGTGATGGGGCCGGTCAACATGCCTTTTACCGGCTTCTTGCTGAGCGATTGCGCGTAGCGCGCCCAGCTCACAGTGATAGGCGCAGGGCGCGACACATCGCCATAAATAATCGGCGGTTTTACGCAGCGCGAACCGTAACTTTGTACCCAGCCGTATTGGGTAAACGCATAGCCATTTAGCTGCTCGCCAAAATATTCCACCATGTCATTGCGCTCGGCTTCGCCGTGCACCAATACATCAAGTCCAAGCTGTTCTTGCTTGGCAATGCAATCAGCAATTTCCTGGCGAATACGGTGTTCGTATTCCACGGAATTAATTTTGCCCTGCTTGAATTCGCTGCGCGTCTGGCGGATGTGTTCCGTCTGTGGGAAAGAGCCGATAGTGGTAGTCGGGAAAGCGGGTAATTGCAGTAGCGACTGTTGTTTGGCAATGCGCTGCGGAAATGCCGAGCTGCGCAGGGCGTGCTCCGGTTTAATCGCTTTCAAGCGCGCCTGGACTTCAGCGTTGTGGATTTTGGTAGAACTCAGGCGCGTTTGCGCCGCCGCGGTACTGGCTGTCAGCGCTTCTTGTGCGATTGCATCAAACGGGCGGGTGAGTAAGGTCTTGAGCGTGACCACTTCCTGTACTTTTTGTTTGGCAAAGGCAAACCAGCGCTTGATGTCCTGCGGTAACTTTTCTTCGCGTTCCAAATTGACCGGTGAATGCAGCAGTGAACAGGAAGGCGCTACCCAGAGGCGATCACCCAAACGCTCTTGCGCTTGCTTCAATAAGCTGAGCGATTGTTCTAAATCGTTGCGCCAGATATTGCGGCCATCCACCGCGCCGACCGACAAAATTTTATGCCCGGGCAAACGGTCAATCACCGGCAGCAATTGCTCGGGCGCACGCACTGCATCTATGTGTAAGCCGGCCACCGGCAGGTTAACGGCGATGTCCAGGTTTTCTTCCAGCGCGCCGAAATAAGTCGCGAGCAATACTTTTAATTTGCTGTGTTGCAAGCGGTTGTACACAGATTCAAATGCGCGCTGCCATTTATGGGGCAAATCAAGTACCAGGATAGGCTCGTCAATTTGCACCCAAGTCGCGCCCGCTTGTGACAGTGCGGTAAGCAATTGCTGGTAGGCAGGCAAGAGGTTGTCGAGCAAGTCAAAGCGATCAAAGGCTGCCCCTTTTTCCTTACCCAGGTACAAATAGCTCAATGGCCCGAGGATCACTGGCTTTACGCTGTGACCCAAGGCAATCGCCTCGGCGGTTTCATCAATAATTTGCGTCCAGCTCAATTGGAATTGTTGTCCGGCGTGGAATTCCGGCACCAGGTAGTGGTAATTGGTATCGAACCATTTGGTCATGTCCGATGCGCTGGTGGCATTGCCGGTAGGTGCACGGCCGCGCGCTACACGGAACAGGGTGTCCAGGTCGATATCCAGACAGGGCGCTGCGATAAATTCATTTACCGCTCCCGCCGGGTGCGCGCAACAGGATTGGTCGGCATGGGGCGCATGGCTAGGGCCAGCTGCTGCGGTTTTGCGGTGGCGCGCGGGGATGTTGCCAAGGGTTGCGGAGAGGGTAAGTACTTGGTCGTACCAGGCGAAATCGCCAGTGGGGATCAAATCCAGCCCGGCATCGGCCTGCAATTGCCAGTGGGTTTTGCGCAGCTCGCGTCCGGTTTGTTCTAGTTGCGCCTGAGTGATCTCGTCGCGCCAATAGGCTTCCTGTGCCTTCTTGAGTTCACGGTCGCCGCCAATGCGCGGAAATCCCAAGTTGTGTGTCGTTACCTTAGTAGTCATAGCTCAAATCTCATTCAACAGACGTTTAGTTGGTGCCAGATCCTTGGTTGGATCAGCATGGGGAGCATTCTGGGTTAGGGATTAATATGAATCAAACTGGTAATTTTCAGTTTAAACATGAAAATTATTAATGTATTGTGCGCAGGTTGGGGCGGGCCGCGTCGGCTGAGCTTGCGAACCGCAACACGACCATCTTGCGCGACAGCTAAAAGCCAAATAGCGCATTGAATAAAGTTTCGGTGCAGGTATGGACAGGTTGCGGTTCGTTCCTCACCAGCAACCTACAGAGCACTCAACCATGATCGAGATCCGCCATTTAAAAACTCTGATCGCCCTGCGTGAATCCGGAAGTCTGGTTGAGGCGGCCGAGCGCCTGTTTCTCACCCAATCGGCGCTCTCGCACCAGCTCAAGGAGTTGGAAGCGCGGTTGGAGTGCGAGTTGTTTATTCGCAAAAGCCGCCCCTTACGGTTTAGTGAGGCGGGCAAGCGCATCCTTACCCTCGCCGAGGAAGTCATCGCCAAAGTCAGCGAAGCCGAGCGCGATGTGAAAAAACTGGTACATGGCGAAGCGGGGCGGCTGTATATGGCGATTGAATGTCACAGCTGTTTTAACTGGCTGATGCCGACCATCGAAATCTACCGCAACCAGTGGCCGGGCATTGAGCTGGACTTCTCCGGCGGTTTTACCTTTGAACCACTGCCGGCGCTGGCGCAGGGCGATATCGACCTGGTGATTACCTCTGACCCGCAAATCATCAAAGGCGTCGAATATGTGCCGCTGTTTGGCTATGAGATGCAGCTCGCCCTCGCCAACAACCATCCACTGATTGAAAAACCCTTCTTGCAGCCGGCTGACCTCGCTGATCAGGTGATGATTACTTATCCTGTGGCGCGCAATCGGCTGGATGTGTTCAAGCAATTCCTTGAACCCGCCGGCGTAGAACCCAAAGCGGTGCGCACCTCGGAGTTGACCTTGATGATGGTGCAATTGGTGGCGAGCGGACGAGGCTTGTGTGCGTTACCTAATTGGGTGTTGGCCGAATATGTGGCGCAGGGCTTGATCAGTGTGCGCTCGGCGGGAAAGTCGGGCATTTGGCCGACGCTTTATGCGGCCGTTCGTGAGGAGCAATTGCCGTCGCCCTTTGTGCAAGAATTTTTACAGCTGGCAAGGGCGCACTGTTTAAAAAATCTGCAAGGCGTGGTTGCCGTATCCCCAAGTGACTCTTAGAACCACTGCGGTGCTGTTCTTGCGCAGGTTGGTTCATCAAAGAAGAGTGGAATTTTATCCGTAAAAAACCTTTAATCCTTTTAATTGTATAAAAATGCGCCATAATTGCCTTAAGTAAGACTTTTTATTTTTAATAAATAATATAAATGTTATTAATTATGGTTTAATATTTGTCGCTCTTAAGCCCCATGCGAATTAAAAGCGCGTTTTTGATGAAACTTATTTAAGGTGTAAATATGAATAAAGTGTATTTGGCGGTATGCCTGAGCGCGTTGCTGCTCGGGGGTTGTGGTGGCGGAGGGGGCAACGACTCCAGTCCTTCCAAGTCATCAGTGCGGGTATCGTCAAGTTCGTTAGCGCCCAGTTCTGCTGCTGTCAGCAGTATTGCATCGAGCCTTGTATCCAGTAGTGCTTCCAGCGCGTCATCGGCTCAAAGCAGTAGCTTGCCGGCGTTTGTATTGGGGGCTGATATCAGCTGGGTAACCGAACTGGAGGCCGCCGGTCAAAAGTTTTACACCAGTGCAGGCACAGAAACGGAAGCTTTCCAGCTGATGTCTGATTTGGGAATGACTGCCGTGCGTTTTCGTGTGTGGGTCAACCCCACGAATGGCTACAACAACCTGGCCGATGTTGTTGCTAAAGCCAAGCGTGCCAAGGCAAAGGGGCAGCGCATCCTGATCGACTTTCACTACAGCGATGTCTGGGCTGACCCCGGCCATCAAACCAAGCCAGCCGCTTGGACTAGCTTGTCGTTGGCTGGTTTGAAAACTGCCGTCGCCACCCACACCACTGAAGTGCTGACCGCTCTTAAAAATGAAGGTGTTGAGCCGGTATGGGTGCAAGTGGGCAATGAAACCAATAACGGCATGTTGTGGGATGAGGGTAAGACATCTTTATCGCCAGTAAGCACATATATGAAGAATTATGCTGACCTGACTAATGCTGGTTACAACGCAGTCAAAGGCGTATTCCCTAATGCCAAGGTGATCGTTCACTTGGCGAATTGCCATAACAATGGCAACTTCCGCTGGATTTTTGATGGATTGCGATCCTTCGGCGGCAAGTTTGATGTGATTGGTGCGTCTTCCTATCCGACGTATAAAGATGATGAAAATGATACTTCGACATGGAGTTCTAAAACAGCGTTATGCTTGGCCAGCATGAACGATATGGTCGACCGTTACGATGTGCCGGTTATGCTGACGGAAGTGGGTGTGCCTTGGGATCATCCTGAAGCCAAAGCCATTATGGCGGATTTGATCAGTAAAACGGCCGCGGTCAAAGACGGTCAGGGCCTGGGGGTTTTCTACTGGGAGCCACTGGCACCACCGGGTTGGAATAATGGATATACCCTGGGTGCGACCAACAACCAAGGGCGTCCTACCGCTGCTATGGAAGCTTTTACCGAGGCTGCT
>DATIDX010000198.1:0-2417 GCA_035456025.1 Cellvibrio sp.
ATGTTAACTTCGCGCAGCTGGCTATCGACACGCAGGGTGGATTTGTAGGCCTCGATGCTGGTGCCGTAGGAGGACTCAATTTTGTAGGCTTCTAATACCTGGCGGAATTTTTCCGAGACGGGGATATCGCCGCGATCCTGATTGTTGCGCAACATGCTCAAACGCTCTTTGCGCTCTTGCATCAGGAAGGGTTTGTCCAGCGCGACGAATTGCTCCAGACCATCGAGCATGCGGAAAATTAACGGTTGGATCTGGCGCTCGATAACAGTCACTTTTTCCAGTGAGTCTTCCAGATCAACAATGGCTTGCTGTTGGCGGGCGACCTGTTTTTCCATCTGCGCGTTAAACACGCGCAGGTCTTCAATCTGTTTATTGCGGATTTTGAATTCGCGCTCAAGGTCGGCACTTTCGCCGGCGAGGTTATCGATACGTTCCTGTGAGTCCTGCGCGGCGACGATTTTGTCTTCGCCGGCCTGCAGCACTGCATCCGGTGTTTGTTGAGCCATGGAACAATTCATTAACAGTGCGCCGGCCGCGAGCAATACAGATTCAGCTACAGTCTTCAATCGCTGTTTATTCATAGTCGTCCCAATCGGGTTTACATCAAGGGTGTACACAGGAGAATGCCTGAAAACACTATTTCAGGAACGCATTTATGGCGCTTATTGCCGCAGCATTGTAGTAAGCAAGGCGCCCACTTCCAAGGAATTTATTGGCTGTTTTTGTTCGCGCCCAGCAGCACCAAAAGGGTGCCAGAGGCGAGCACTTGATAAGCATAGCTGGTGCTGGATGAAAAACGTCCCGCAGGAGAAATTACCGCGGCGCAGGCTTAACGCGTGCGCTCGTACACCAGGAAATGATGCGCTATGGCAGCGTCGCTATTGCCCTGCACTTTTGATACTTGTTGCCACTCGGCAGATGGCAGCTCCGGGAAGAAAGCGTCGCCGTCGATCTCAACCTCAACACGGGTGAGGTAGACCTTATCCACCAACGGCAAGGCGCTGCGATAAATTTCTGCACCGCCGATAATCATCGCTTCATCGTCCGGCGTCGCACCTGCGGCAATCACTCTGCGCGCTTGCTCAAGTGCCTGCTCCAGACTATTCACGACCACCACACCCTCGGCGCTCCAGTCGCTACTGCGGGTCACAACGATATTAGTGCGCCCGGGCAGCGGACGGCCGATCGACTCGTAAGTCTTACGGCCCATGATCACCGGTTTGCCCAGCGTCACCGCTTTAAAATACTTGAGGTCTTCCGGCAGGTGCCAAGGCAATTGGTTGTTGTTCCCGATCACATCTTTTGACGCAGCGACGGCGACGATGATAGCCAATTTCATTAGGGTTCTTGTCTCGAGTTAAACCGCAATAGGCGCGACTATGCGCGGGTGCGGGTCGTAACCTTCAAAGGAAAAATCTTCCAGCTGGTAATCAAAAATCGATGCAGGTTGGCGCGCGATACGCAGTTTGGGCAACGGCTTCGGCTCCCGCGCCAATTGTGCGTAGACAATCTCATCGGTCAAATGGTTGCTGTACAGGTGGCAATCGCCAAACGTATGTACGAAATCACCCACGCCCAAGTCGCATTGCTGCGCGATCATATGGGTCAGCAACGCGTAACTGGCGATGTTAAACGGGACGCCCAAAAACAAATCCGCGCTGCGCTGGTACAGCTGGCAGGAGAGTTTGCCGTCAGATACATAAAACTGGAACAGGGTATGGCAGGCAGCCAGCGCCATGCGCCCATGCTCAACGTTTTGCTGCGGACTCATGGATTCGTCCGGCAGATCGGCCGGGTTCCAGGCGCTGACGATCAAGCGGCGCGAATAAGGCGTTTTTTTAATTTGGGCAATAACCTGGGAAATCTGGTCGATGGTCGAACCATCGGGGCACGCCCAGCTGCGCCACTGCTTACCATAAACAGGGCCCAAATCGCCTGACTCGGTCGCCCACTCATTCCAAATCTTGCAGCCGCGCTCTTGCAACCAGCCCACGTCCGTGCGGCCTTGCAGGAACCAGAGCAGCTCGACAATCACACTCTTCAAGTGAACGGTTTTGGTAGTCACCAGTGGGAAGCCTTCGTTGAGATCAAAGCGCAATTGGCGACCGAAAACCGAACGCGTGCCGGTGCCGGTGCGGTCGCCACGCTGGACACCGTTTTCGACTACATCGCGCATCAAATCAAGATATTGCTTCATCAACAAACCTGTACGAAAAATTAAACTTTAGGAGGCTGGACCGTTTTCGAGGCAAATGTGTAAGCCCACACCAGCAATCCCACCCCCAGCAGAAACATGGGCACACACAACAATTGGCCGCGCGTCATCCAGCCCATCAAGTCAAAGCCAATGCCTTGGTCCGGCTCGCGCACAAACTCAACACTAAAGCGGAAAATCGAATAGCCAATCAGGAATACTC
>DATIDX010000199.1:0-5136 GCA_035456025.1 Cellvibrio sp.
GTTTGTAATAAAAGTATTCAAGCGCAATCGACAGACATTCAAGAGCCCATCCCGACGGATTTATTTGCCCATACGCTGGATGACTTTAAACAGCTTAGCGCTTATGAGCTTGAACATCTCGGGCGATTAAACAATCCGCTATTCAAATCTGCCGAGGGCAATAAATATTCACCCGTGAGTTGGGAATTTGCGCTGGATAAAATGGCGCGTGCGTTCGCTGCAACTAATCCGGAGCGCAGTTTTTTTTACTCGTCTGGTCGCTCCTCTAACGAAGCCGGTTTTGTGCTGCAATTACTCGCACGTTTGTATGGCACGAATAATGTCAACAACTGCTCCTATTATTGCCATCAAGCAACCGGTGTCGGTTTAACGAATGTGATAGGCACAGGCACCGCCACAGTTTCCCTGGAAGACGTAGGCAATTGCGATTGTATTTTTGTCATAGGTGCGAATCCCTCATCCAACCATCCGCGTTTTGTACATCAATTAAAAAATTGTCGCGAGCGTGGTGGCCAAGTGATTGTGATTAATCCAGCGAAGGAACCCGGGCTGGTCAGATTTGCGGTGCCTAAAAGTGCCAAATCTATGTTGAGTGGCGGAACCTGGATTGCATCAGACTATGTACAACCAAAAATCGGCAGCGACCTTGCGCTATTAAAAGGCATTGCCAAGGCACTACTGGAAACAAATCAAATTGCGACTGATTTCATCGCGCAATACACCGACAATTTCCAAATTTTTAAACAAGATATAAGTACAACTGATTGGCCAACGATTGTGGCCGCATGCGGCATCGAACAAGAAAAAATTATTGCACTGGCCAATGCCTATGCAAAATCGGAACGCGCCATTTTCGCTTGGGGCATGGGTATAACCCATCACCAACACGGAGTAGAAAATGTTGAAGCGATTGCGAATTTAGCACTATTGCGCGGCATGCTCGGTAAACCTGCTGCAGGTTTGTTACCCTTGCGCGGCCACAGTAATGTACAAGGCATAGGCACTGTTGGTGTAAAGCCTGTACTGGCTGACGATGTATTAACGCAATTGGAGCAGCATACCGGCACACAATTACCACGCACACCCGGTATGGATACTATCGCCTGTTTAACTGCCGCGCATGCAGGAAAAATAGATGCCGCCTTTATAATGGGTGGCAATTTATTTTCTGCCACACCCAATAGCCAATGGGCACAGGAAGCGCTGGATAAAATTCATTTTAAGGTTTATCTCACTACTACCTTAAATGCCGGTCACATCACCGGCATGGAAAATAGCGAAGCATTAATTTTACCGGTCACTGCACGCGACGAAGAGTGGCAGTCCACCACGCAGGAGTCCATGTTTAATTATGTGCGCTTAAGCGATGGCGGAATTGATCGATTACATAACGTAAGGCCGGAAGTCGAAATCCTCTGCGAGCTAGGCAAGCGCCTGCTACCTGATAGCGCACTGGATTTTCAAAAATTCAAACAACACGATTCTATTCGCGCCGCTATAGCCGCTACCATTCCCGGATTAAGTGAATTAAAAGATATAGCGCAAACCAAACAAGAATTTACCATCAAAAATCGTTTGTTTGACACACCGAAATTTAAAACCGGCAATGGTAAAGCGCAATTTCAAACCAGCCCATTACCCACCCCCGTCACTAGTACTGAGTATCCATTTTTACTGGCCAGTATTCGCAGCGAAGGGCAATTTAATTCCATCATTTATGAGGAAAGTGATTCCTATCGCGGCACGGATACACGCTGGTCAATATTGATGAATCAGGATGACATCAACGCTCTGGATATTTCAGCGGGTGACTATGTCGATATTCAATCGCCACAAGGGGAAATGAAAGCGGTAAAAGTGTTTGCATTTGATTTGCCGCGCGGCAATGTGATGGCCTATTACCCGGAAGCTAATGTGCTGATTGCAACTGCACATGATCCACGGAGTAAAACACCGGCATTCAAGTCAGTGCCCGTCCAGATAACCGTCTCCAAATAGGGAATTACAAATCAGATGGAGATATTAATAGGCACATGACGGGCTTTTCGCCGGTCGCCAGCGCGAGTTTCAAGCATCGTGTCTGTTGATTTGCTGCGGCGCTCCTGCTTCCGCCGCTCCACCCCTCCCGGCGGGTTAACTGCAACTGCCGGCGCGGCGTCAACGTCTGCGCCATGTTGGTCGCTCGCGTACGCCTGAACCTGGGTAACAGACGATGGTCGAACCGGTGATTTCACCGGTTGCGGTCGGGGGGTAATGGGGCCTAGATAAACCATATGCTGCACCTGAGTTAGCAAACCTATAGTCAATTTATCGGCGTTATAGCGATTTACTTTAAGCCTAATTTATAAGTCATCTGGAAATTGGCAAACTGATCACATTTTGGACAATGAATTTCCTACTGGTTCACCGGCAGGAATAGTAAATAAGGCTTAAGTAGCTTGACCAATAGTGTGCAATTCTTATACTGCCCGTACGAAGGGGAGTAGTTCCCGCCGCGCAGGCCGTCAATACGAGTATTTAGCTCCGGTCGCGCGGGCAAGGCAGTACCTTGATGGTAAGTACCTTGTGAACGAGACCTTTGTCGCAATGACAAAGGCTTCTATTCGTTCTTTATTCGCTCGTCATTGCGTTATTTAACTTATCAATGACGGAGCTAAACATGATTAACCCCATTTCTTTTCTCTCGGCCTCTGTGCCGACGGCACTACAAGCCGCCGAAACCTCTCTCGCCACCAGCACCAGCCTTGCCTCACAAGCCGCCACTGTGACCTCGATAGGCACTTGGTGGATGTGGGCCATATTCTTCAGCATCGTGTTAGTAGTCTTGGCCATCGACCTGATTTTTGTCGGTGGTGGCAAACAACATCGTGTATCGCTAAAAGAAGCTGCAAGCTGGTCATTAGTATGGGTGGGTCTTGCATTAAGTTTTGGCGCTGGTCTTTGGTGGTACCTGGATGGGCATTACACACGCGAATTTGCCAACACCAAAACCATGGAATATCTCACCGGTTATTTGATTGAAAAATCACTCGCCGTTGATAACGTATTTGTATGGTTGATGTTGTTTAACTTTTTTGCGATCCCAATGGAGCTGCAAAAACGGGTGCTCACCTACGGTGTACTCGGCGCAATTATTTTACGTACTGTGATGATTTTTGCGGGGGTTTGGCTAATCACCCATTTTCATTGGCTGCTTTACGTGTTTGGCGCTTTCCTGTTGTTCACCGGTATCAAAATGTGGTGGATGGCCGATAAAGAAATTCATCTGGAAAATAATCCATTATTAATCTGGCTGAAAAAACGCTTTGCGATGACCAATGAGTTGCGCGGTGAACAATTCTTTGTGGTGGAAAACGGTGTGAAATTAATGACACCCTTATTTCTGGTATTGATTATGGTAGAAATATCGGATGTTATTTTCGCGGTAGATTCGATTCCGGCAATTTTCGCGATTACCTCTGACCCGTTTATCGTTCTAACATCCAATATATTTGCGATTCTCGGCCTGCGCGCCATGTACTTCCTGCTGGCAGATATGGCTGACCGTTTTGCCTACATTAAATATGGCTTGGCGTTGGTGCTGGTATTTATCGGTATCAAAATGATACTGATTGATATTTATAAAATCCCAATTGGAATCTCATTGACAACCGTTGCAGTATTGATTGGCGGTTCGGTATTGATTTCCCTGATTAAAACAAAACCAGCGAACCCGCACTAAACCTAATAAAAAACCTCCCACACACGGATGTGGGAGGTTTTACTATTTAAACAGCAGGATTAAACCACTTCAAACTTTCATGCAATTGCACGACCTCGCCCACAATAAACAACGTTGGTGCGTGCACATCTTTTTCTGCCACCACATTGGCGATAGACGTCAAATCAGAAACAAATACGCGCTGCTCTTGGGTTGTACCTTTTTCAATTAATGCCACTGGTGTTTGCGGTGATCGCCCATGGGCGATGAGGGATTCGCAAATATCTTTTAAACCCACCAACCCCATATAAAACACCAGCGTTTGAGTAGGATTGGCAAGTTCCGGCCACGACAAATTCGTATCGTCTGATTTCAAATGCCCCGTCACAAAACGAACTGATTGAGCGTAGTCACGATGAGTCAAAGGAATACCCGCATAAGCCGCACAACCGGATGCAGCCGTTATACCAGGTACAACCTGAAACGGGATGTTGTGCTGCGCAAGCAATTCAATCTCTTCACCACCGCGACCAAAAATAAACGGGTCACCGCCTTTCAAACGCAACACGCGTTTGCCCTGCTTCGCTAAATCAACCAACAACTGGTTGATATTGTCCTGCTCCATCGCGTGCTCACTGCGGCGCTTGCCCACATAAATTCGCTCAGCATCGCGCCGCACCAATTCCATCACACCATCAGAAACCAAGCGGTCATAGAGCACTACGTCGGCTTGCTGCATCAAACGCAACGCGCGCAGAGTTAACAATTCCGGGTCGCCGGGGCCGCCGCCAACTAAATAAACTTCACCCAAGGTCAACTGGGATTGATCAGCTGCTAATTCATCGCTGATAAATTTATTCGCAGCTTCTTCCTGGCCATTCATCATTAATTCTGCCGCTGGGCCTTGCAGGATCTTTTCCCAAAACTTTCGGCGACTATCACCATCATTAAAACGCGTTTTTATTCTATCGCGCCATTGACTAGCGATTTTTGCAAGCGTGCCGTAACCCGATGGAATCAACGTTTCCAACTTTGTGCGCACCAAGCGTGCAAGCACTGGCGCCTCACCGCCACTGGAAACCGCAATAACCAGAGGTGAACGATCAATAATGGCAGGAGTGATATAAGTGCAGAGTGCCGGAGTATCCACCACGTTGACCGGCAAATTTAACGCTTGCGCATCAGCAGAAATGTTTTCATTGAGCGATTCAATATCAGTCGCAGCAATAGCGAGTACACAATTCTGTAAATCATTCGAATGATATTCGCGCTGCAATAATTCACCCTTGGATACAGCAACCAATTCGCGCAGCTCTGCGGAAATTTCCGGAGCAACCACACGCAAAACCGCACCAGCTTTTGCCAGCATGCGCCCTTTGCGCGTAGCCACTTCACCACCACCGACGAGCAGGCAGCGGCGTTTTTTTAGATCGAGA
>DATIDX010000200.1:0-4484 GCA_035456025.1 Cellvibrio sp.
CGAGCGCCCGCTGGTCATTGGTTTTGGTCCCTGTGGTTTATTCGCTGCACTCACACTCGCGCAAATGGGTTTTAAACCGATTGTGTTGGAGCGCGGCAAAGATGTCCGTCGTCGCACCAAAGATACCTGGGCGCTCTGGCGCAACAAAATATTAACGCCGGAATCCAACGTGCAATTTGGCGAAGGTGGCGCAGGCTTATTTTCTGATGGAAAACTTTACAGCCAAATCAAAGATCCAAAATTTTATGGCCGCAAAGTGATGCACGAATTTGTGCGCGCCGGTGCGCCGGCAGAAATTATGTATGTGAGCAAACCACACATAGGCACCTTCCGCTTAACCGGTGTAGTCGCAGCAATGCGCGAAGAAATTAAAACACTCGGCGGTGAAGTGCGCTTTGAAAGTAAAGTGACCGATTTTATTATCGAGAACGGCCGTATTCAGGGTGTAACTTTAGCGGACGGTGAAACACTGCACAGCCGTTACGTGGTACTCGCACTCGGTCACAGCTCGCGCGATACCTTTCGTAAATTGCACGAGCGCGGCGTTTACGTAGAAGCAAAACCTTTTGCGGTGGGTTTCCGGATCGAACATCCGCAATCCATTATCGACCATGCGCGCCTCGGCAAATATGCAGGTCATCCGGAACTCGGCGCAGCGGATTACAAAGTTGTTTACCACGCAAAAAATGGTCGCGCGGTGTACAGTTTTTGCATGTGCCCGGGCGGAACTGTCGTTGCGGCCACATCGGAACCCAATCGCGTGGTGACCAATGGCATGAGCCAATACTCGCGCAACGAACGCAATGCGAATGCGGGAATCGTGGTAGGTATTAATCCGGAAGAGGATTTCCCCGGCGGCCCTCTTGCCGGTGTCGAACTGCAAGAAAAATTGGAATCCCACGCGTTTGAATTGGGTGGCAGGGATTACTGCGCACCGGGGCAATTAGTGGGCGATTTTATTCGCGGCAAAGCATCAACCGAATTTGGCGATGTTGAACCTTCTTATAAACCCGGTGTGTTGCTGGGCGATTTGGCATCGTCACTGCCCGATTACGTGATCGAAGCAATTCGCGAAGCACTGCCGGAATTTGGCAAACAAATTCGCGGCTTTGATCGCAAGGATGCCGTCCTCACCGGGATTGAAACTCGCACCTCATCGCCCGTGCGTATTACGCGCGACCATGAATCGCTGCAGAGTTTAAACACGCGGGGTTTATACCCTGCCGGCGAAGGCGCAGGTTACGCCGGTGGAATCTTGTCGGCAGGTGTCGATGGGATTAAGGTTGCCGAGGCCGTCGCTAAAGCCATGCTGGGTGATATAACTACTTAATAGTTGTCGCTTTATTTTTTAATCCTACAAGTAAGATAAGTGCTATTGATTTCAATAGCACTTGTTTACTAGTATGAATGGCCATTCCGTTATTTGTACTGTCTCTACATCCACAGAATAAGTTCCCGGATGGCCGAAGGAATATCCCTCCTCCAACGCAATAATAAATAACACCGGAGAAACACCCATGCCCCTCAAGCTACTACCGCTCGCATGCGCAGCGGGCACACTTATTTTTGCTTCACATTCACAGGCCCAAACAACCAATCCCGGAAACTGTGGCTACAGCGTTAGTTCCGGGCTCTATGCCACTTGGCCCAACCCTTCCTCCTATCAAGGTTGGTCTGCGGTAGTGAATAAAACCGGTGAAGTCGCCACCAGTTTTAAAATCTTATTAGATCTAGGCAATACCAGTATTCGCAACGGCTACCAGGCCGACTACAGCCCCACTGAAAGCGGCTATTTCGTCAACTCACCTTCGTGGTTAAAGAACCAGAAAATTGCACAAGGTAAAGAGTACCGTTTTGGCTACATAGGCACAGGTACCTATAGCGGAGCGACCGGCTATGTAATTTCCATCAACGGCCAAAATTGCGATACCGAAATACCGCTTATCAATCTGAGTGCAAACAAAAAATTATTTACCAGCAACGCTAACATCACGCTCAGCGCGCAAGCGACTGACAACGTGGCGGTGCGCAAAGTGGTATTTGAACAGGACGGCAAAGTGATTGGCCAAGTCACCAAAGCGCCGTTCACGCTCACGCTTCCGGTCACCAGCAGCGACAATGGTCGCCACATTTATACCGCTACGGCCTATGACCCCAGCGGCAATAAAACCAGTTCAAAACCAGTGCGTGTATTTACTGCAATCGGCAATCGCTTCCTCGGCTCTGCGGTGGATAACCTGGCCGAGTTTGCTGACCTGCCCACTTACTTTAACCAACTCACTCCGGGCAATGCGGGCAAGTGGGGCAGCGTTGAAGCTACGCGCAATGTTATGAAGTGGGACTCGCTCGATTACGCCTACAACTTTGCCAAAGCCAATGGCATGCCGTTCAAAATGCACACCCTTATTTGGGGCCAGCAAGCACCGGCCTGGATGAATAATTTAACGGCCGAAGAACAACTCGCCGAAATCAATGAGTGGATGGCCGCCGCTGCACAGCGCTACCCAGATGTGGAAATGATCGATGTCGTTAACGAGCCATTACACGCACCACCCGCCTTTAGAAACGCATTAGGCGGCGCTGGCGTGACCGGCTGGGATTGGATGATTAAATCCTTTGAAATGGCGCGCACGCATTTCCCTCACGCACAATTAATTTTGAACGATTACCAAATCATCATCATGGAATCTTTCACCCAGGATTACTTGAAGCTGATTACCTTGCTACAAGAGCGCGATTTAATTGACGGCATAGGTTTGCAATCGCACTTTTTAGAGCGCGCCGAAAATGATGTCGTGAAGAAAAATCTGGAGACACTCGCTGCAACGGGTTTGCCGATTTACATTTCCGAATTTGATTTGAATTTCAAAAACGACGCACAACACGCGAACCGCATGCGCGATCTGTTTACGATCTTCTGGGATAACCCGTCTGTTGTTGGCGTCACCCACTGGGGCCATTTGCAAGGCAATATGTGGCGAGAAAATGCCTATTTAATTCGCACCAATAAAACCTTGCGCCCTGGTTTTGAGTGGATGCTCTGCTACGCCGTTGGCGGCACCAATTGCGCGGTGCCGGATTATATTCCCGCAGGCTGGACTGGCGATGCAACCGGCCTGACCTTGCAGGCGGAAGAATATGATGAGGGTAAAGGCATTATCGCTTCTGGCGATGTGGTGTCCTACACCGACGCTGGCGATTGGATCGCGTTCAAAAAAGTGAATTTCCAAACCGCCTGGGATCAACTCAGCATCACTTATATTAAGGGCAATACCGATCTGGGCTCGGTCTCCTTCCATCTGGATAGCCTGGACGCTGCACCACTGGCGGAAAAAAATCTGGAATCCACTGGCGGTTGGAATACACCAAAATCGGTGACTATTCCCTGGCCTGCGGTCAGCGGCCAACACGACGTTTATATTAAATTTAATAATGTTTACGGCGTGGCCAATATCGATTCGGTGAAATTCCATGCGCCCGATGGCGGCGTAGGTTTTGGTCCCAACCTGATCAGCAATGGCAATTTTGAAAGCGGTAATACCAGCGGTTGGTTTAGCTGGGGTGGCACTATCACCGCCGACACATTGAATCCACACAACGGCAGCTACGCCTTAAAACTCGGCAACCGCAGCGGTAACGGCCCAGCGGCCTACAGTTTGAAATCGCTGGTAAAACCCGGTGGAAAATATGCAGTGAAACTCTGGGCCAGTATTGCCGGTGCGGCATCGGCCAACGTTAATATCACTAGCAAAATCGGCTGTGCCGGAACTGATTCTTACAGTTGGTTAGTGAGCCCAGTGACCATCAATAATGGGCAATGGGTGGAATTGTCGGGCCAATTAAATGTGCCGCAATGCGATTTAACTGATCTGCTGATTTATGCAGAAGGTCCTGCAGGTGGAATTGATATTTACCTGGACGATGTATCCGCGCGCGAAATCGTTACCGCCAATTTAGTGAGCAATGGCGATTTCGAGTTGGGCAATGTCAATGGCTGGTCATCATGGGCGGGCACTGTATCGGCAACTACTGAAATTGCACAATCCGGCAGCTACAGCTTGAAATTAAGTGGCCGCAGCGGCAATGGTCCAGCGGTTTACAATAATGTGAAACCACTGCTTACTGCAGGCAAAACTTACTCGGTCAGCATGGGCGTCACCATTCGCGGTGCAGCCACTGCGCCGGTGAATATCACCCGCAAACTCACCTGCGGCAGCGCGACAACCTATAGCTGGGTTGCCAATACGCCTGCCGTTGCTGAAAACACTTGGAGCACATTGAAAGGCGATCTGACAATTCCTGCAGATTGCGTGATCAATGATTTTATTATTTACGCTGAAGGCCCTGCCGGAGGCATTGATCTGTTCGTGGATGATGTTGTTATAACCGCGAAATAATCAAACCCTGCCAGTGGGAACTCATCTAATAGTTCCCACTGGATTTTATCCCGCCGCTGTACTGCTACACCCGCCGCTATTTCTCCT
>DATIDX010000201.1:0-4568 GCA_035456025.1 Cellvibrio sp.
TCCGAAATGCGTTTGAAATACGTGGTAATTACTTCGGTAGATCGCGATGACCTGCGCGATGGCGGCGCACAACATTTTGCCGATTGTATCCGCGAAGCGCGCGAACTCAGCCCGAAATTGCAAGTGGAAGTATTGGTGCCGGATTTCCGGGGCCGTATGGATATCGCGCTGGATATTTTGGAAAAAGAAGCGCCCGATGTGTTTAACCACAATATGGAAACCGTCGCGCGTTTATATCGTCAGGCGCGCCCCGGTGCCAACTACAATTGGTCGCTGGAATTGCTCAAGCAATACAAAGCGCGTCGCCCCGATGTGTTGACCAAATCGGGTTTGATGGTGGGCCTTGGTGAAACCAAAGAAGAAATTATCGAAGTGATGAAACACATGCGTGAGCACGATATCGACATGCTCACCATCGGCCAATATTTACAGCCATCCAAAGATCACTTGCCGGTTGAGCGCTACGTACATCCGGATGAGTTTGAAGAGTACACCCGTCTCGCCGAAGAAATGGGCTTTAAACACGCGGCCTGCGGCCCGCTGGTAAGGTCGTCTTATCACGCTGACAAGCAGGCTCACGGTGAAGATGTGAAATGGTTTGGCGAAACGAAAAAAGCCTAAATATTTTTTCTAATAAGCCGCAAAAACTCCCGCAAGTCGGGAGTTTTTTGTCTGTGTCGATGTCACTTATCTAACATTGGGGTTCGCGCATTTATTCCAGCGCGCAACTATTGTTAGTTCATTCTTTTGTTACGCCGGATTACCGTGAATCTGAACAGTTCCACTTTAGTACCCGCCCCCACCATTTTTGTTCTTGAACAAAAACCGGAATTTTTCGCGCAGGTGGCATGCTTGCATCATCAGGAATGCGAGCGCCAGGGTTTGAAATCCTCGCTCGCGCTGCGCCAGCAACGGCTGGTGCTGCACGTCCAGCACACTAACATCCCTAAAACCCTTATTGTATTGCGCAACAATCAATTGGTCGGCTGCGTCAGTCTCGTCAACTACACCTATCGCAGCAGTGAGCGCATGCCAAAGGTTGCCAGCACCAGCCCGGTTTGGTTGAGCAATTTATTTGTATTCAGCGAATATCGCTATCAAGGTTTTGGGAATGCATTGATCGATGCGGCAAAAAATTATGCGCGCAGTTTAGGGTTGGAAGAGCTTTGGTTGTCCGCAACGGATTACACCGACTACTACCAGAAGCGCGGCTGGGAAATCGTGCGCCGCACAAAGCTGGGTGGTCGGCAGGTGAATGTGATGCGGGTTGGGGTGTAGGAAAAATCCCCCTGGCCACAAAAGGGGTAGGGGGATTCAAATTCGACGAATCAAAACTGGGTACAGGCCGATAGCGCTCCCACAGCGATGACTGAAAACACAATTTTAGATAACAGCTTTGCGTTCGTAGTTTTAACAATCCCCGCAACTCCCGCAATAATTAAAACTGTAGAAATAAATTCTGCCTGCGTAAAGCTCATTCCCCACAAGTGATATTCGCTATTGATACGGATTTTTTCTATTAGTAAACGCTCAAAGCCGCTCAGTAAAAGATACACAGAAAAAAGAAAACCGGTTTGGTAATGGGTTTTGCGGATGCTCCACAAAAAAGCAAAAATTAAAAATGCAGCTAGCGCTTCATAGAGTGGCGTTGGATAGACTCCCGGTGCGGTGATAATAGTGCCGACAACATTGTTGTCATAGGTTTGTGCCCAGAACCAATCGGGTAACCAGTTGGGTTTGATGGCCATGTTAGCGGCGGTTCCCCAATCGCCATCGCCTGACACTTGGCAGCCCAAGCGGCCGATGCCGTAGCCTAAAATAATTGATGGTGCTAGCGCATCCAACATGGGTGTAATGGGCACTGAGCGTCTTTTTAGAAATACTGCGCCGGCGATAGCGCCGAGAATAAGCCCACCGAAAATTGAAAATCCTTCGCGCGAAAAAATCATCGCGATTGGATCCTGAAGAAATTCGCGCGGGTATTCTAGTAAATGAAAAATACGTGCGCCGATCACACCAAAAATTGCGCATATCATCGCAAGGTCGGAAACAAGTAAATGCGGCGCAATGGGTTTATTACCGGACATGATTGCACCGGGCAGCTTACCCAGTTGTTCAAAGCGCATCACTTCTTTTTTGCCGAGCCAGGCGGAAACAACAATTGCCAATGCGACAAAAGTGCCGAACATGGCGATAGGTAAATGGAAATCTGTTCCAAAAATGGAATTGATAACATCACTCAAATTGGGGTAGGACATACACAGGATTTCCTTATAGCCAAGTTACTAACAGCGGTTGAATATAAATAATGCGCAAGCAGCGGAGCCCGTCTAGGGGTTCCGCCTTTTTATTTTAAATTAATGCAATTTCAATCGTGGCCGCAGCCATTTATTTAATTTGCCACCGAGCATAATTAATCCAGTGCGCACCAAGCCGTGAATTGCGAGTTGATGCATGCGATAAAGGGATACGTAGACAAGGCGTGCAAGCCGGCCTTCAATAAACATACTGCCCTTGCTCAGATTGCCCATCAAATTACCGACCGTGGAATAGCTTGCCAAAGAGATAAGCGAGCCGTGATCGGTGTATTTGTAGGCCTCCAGTGGTTTGTTGTTAAGCAATGCAATTAAATTTTTGTAACAGGTGCTTGCCATCTGGTGTGCGGATTGCGCACGTGGCGGAACGCGGCTGCCGTCGGGGTTGGTAAATTGCGCGCAGTCGCCGATGGCAAAAATATTGGTGTCACGTGTAGTTTGCAAAAATTCATTCACTTGTAGCTGATTGATGCGATTGGTTTCAAGGCCGGCGATATTGGCCATAAAATCCGGCACTTTAATACCCGCAGCCCAGACCATTAAATCCGCTGCAATTAATTGATTATCCTTGGTGTGCAAACCTTCTTTGGTTGCAGAGGTGATCATGGTATTGAGTTTCACATCCACGCCAATTTTAACCAGCTCGCCGTGTGCAGCACTGGAAATGCGTTCGGGTAATGCAGGAAGGATGCGTGGGCCGGCTTCAATCAGCGTCACTTGCAAATGTTCTTTGGATACCGCATTAAATCCGTAGTTATTGATTTCCTGCACGGCGTGATGCAGCTCGGCGGAGAGCTCCACGCCAGTTGCGCCGGCACCCACAATCGCGATGCGCACGCGATCCTCTGCGTCAGCCACGCGCTGGATGCGTAAAAATTTATTGAGTAGTTTATTGTGGAATTTATGTGCTTGGCTTGGGCTGTCCAGAAACAGGCAATTATCTTTTACACCTGGAGTATTAAAGTCGTTGGAAATTGAGCCCAGGGCAATTACCAGATAGTCGTAGGGAATGCGTGTCGATGGTAAAAATTCTATGCCATCATCATCCTGCATGGGTGCGAGCACTACTTCGCGCTTTTCCCGATCCACATCGATCATATTGCCAACACGAAAGAAAAAATGGTGCGCATTGGCGTGGCCGCGATAGCTAACGGCATCGACATCCTCATCCATAGTGCCCACGGCGATTTCATGCAGTAGCGGTTTCCACAGGTGGGTCGTATTGCGGTCAATCAGGGTAACCTCGGCTTTGTTTTTGCGGCCGAGCTTTTCACCGAGTTTGGTTGCGAGTTCAAGACCTCCTGCGCCACCACCTACGACGACAATACGCGCTTTACTGCTTGGGTTTTGCATTGATACACCTGCAAGTTAAGTTGATAATTCGTGTGCGCCAGCGCGATCAGGGCGCGTCAATGCCATGCAAAAAATGGCGCGCGAGCGGGCGCTCGATAAAACGGTAAGTGTTTTGTGCGAGTGCGGCAGAGAAACTGGCTTTGGCTGAAGCTGTTTGGCCTGAACGATAATCGCGGTAGCCGGAATAGAAAAAGTATTCGGTGCGTTCGCAGCGATTTTTTGCCGTTTGTTCAAGCTGGCTGCGTGTCATCTTGTTGGTCCAATAGGCATAGATTGCAGCTTCCCACTCGCTGTTGAAAATCAACTGTTTTTGCGGTGCAACTTTGGCGAAATCCGTGTCAGCTTGCTGGCTGATAATGTCGGCTTTGATAAGGTCATAAACGTTGATATTTTTTTGCGTTTGCAAATACTCGTTAAAGCTCAGAGCGGCTTTCATCCAGTCACCTGAGTTCATGTAAATTTCATGCGGTGCCGGGTCACTTTTATTGAGGCCTTTTGCCTTTGCCTGATCCAACAATGAATGCGCCTTTTGCTCATTGCCCTGGATAGAATAATTTTGGGCAGCAAAGGCGATATTTTCGGCAGTGGGTTTGAGTTCCATCAAAATGCTGGATTCATGCAGCGCTAATTGGTACAGATCCTGATCCAGGTACAAACGCGCCAATGCGTAATGAATCTCAGCGTCGTCCGGTGCGAGCGGCACTGCTTTTTGATAATAGTGGATGGCATCTTTCAGGTAGGCGCTTTTTTCGTAACTGCACCCGCTGGCTTCTGCCCTTGCTTCATAAGTGTTGGCGATGGCTTCATACAATCCTTGGGAGCTGGTAATTTTTTGTTCACCTAATTTCAGAGTGGCCATCGCCAAGGGATAATAATTTTCCTCACGGTACATTTTGGCCA
>DATIDX010000202.1:0-23436 GCA_035456025.1 Cellvibrio sp.
AGCTGGCTATTCCAATTGGCGGAGTTTGGGTCAATGCGCAAGCGCATAATGCTTAACCCCAATTGCCCTTCGCCGCTTCCGTAAGCGGTTTCAATTTGGGATGCAGTCAAATCGCCGATCCAGCCAACTCCGTTCATACCACCGAAACCGGTAATGGTTTGATATTCGGTTGCAGCATTGATGTTGACTGACTGCGCGATTGCCTGTGAACAAGCGAAGCAAGCGCCAGCGAAAGAAAGAAGCAACGCTTTATAGATGCCACTTTTATTTTTATACATGGTTAACTCCTTGAGTTAATCGTCAGGATTTAGATTATTGTTTTAGCTTCGAATTAAAGAGGGGGTTGTGTTTATAGAAGCTGCAGCGAAAGTAACAAAACGGGTCGGGTGGCATTTGTAGAATTCAGCAGTTTTCTTTTAGATTGTAAAAATTTGCTAATTTGTTGCAGATTTTTTGGGCGCTCTAACCAACGCAAGAATCATAATGTGATTTACATCACCTACAGTTTTTTAACTATATTTACTTAATTCCTCCGCAGCCTATACCCGCTAACGCCGCCCCTCAGACCAACCACCTGCCCCAGATAGCAAGACCAACCAAAAACCAAGTCACTTTTGCTCCACCTGATTTAACTTTACCGATGGTCTAAACCGCCTATGCTGTAAGCACAGCTATTAAGGTGGATAAACTATGCCCGACAAGCGCCAAAGTCTTCGCGAGGCTTTTTCAATCGCAGTGTTTAGTTTTTTGGGATATATCGCGCACTGCGATGGACAGGTCACGCGCGATGAAATTAATCGCCTGAAAGTCCATATGAAGAAAATGAACTTGGTAGAGGAGGAGCAACGCAAGGCGCTGCATTGGTTCAAATCCGGAACATCAGCTGAATTTAACCCCGGCCTTGCACTGCAAGAATTTCGCAAAGTGACAACACCGAAATTGGTTCAAATTCTGCTGGTGCATCTGATCAATATGGCGCGCGCAGACGGATATCTGGTTGAAAAGGAACTACATGCCTTACAGTGGATAGCGCGCGAACTGGGGTACAAGAGCATAGTGTTCAACCATCTGTTGAAAATAATCTACGCCCAGGACCAAATTGCGCAGAGCCGCTATCCGCTTCAACCCAGATCGCCAGAGCCCACCTACAGCCAACGCGAGCCGACCCGATCAGGTCAAGACAATAATTATCAGCCAGACAAGCCCGATCACAATCTCAACCAGGATTTACGCAAGGCTTACAAGATACTGGGTGTAACCGCCGAGATGACGGAAGATGAGATCCGGCGCACCTATAAAAAGCTGGCGAGCCATCTTCATCCCGATAAGGTAATCAACCAAGGCTTAACTCAAGAACAGCTTAATGCAGCCACCGAGCGTTTTAAACGCATCCAGGCGGCCTACTCTTTTATCAAAAAGAATCGATCGCTCTACGCACTAGATCAATCGAAAACCTGAATTAGGATTAAGTTTTTTTCACTACAACATCAGCACCTGTGGCATCGACAACAATCAACAACCCGAGAGCATGATGGGCGCAGTGGACACCGAAGCTAGTGGAGACAGATCTTTATTAAGTTCCTTTACTGAATAAGCTTCTCTACTGCTTAAGCACTTTTAAGCCAAGCACAAACCACATACCAATAACTGCGATAAAGTTAATGGTAAATATCGCACCGCGCAGCCGGATATTGGTTGTAAATATCTGAACAGCACTATGGATCAACCGGCCAAATACAAACAACCAAGCAAACCCCAAAAATACGGGCTGATAAAATTCAGGGCGGGCAATAACAATAATGCAGGCTGCATAAAATAAAACCGGCCATTCAAATTGATTGCTGAGATTAGCGCTTACCCTTGGCTCCAGCTTGGCAAACGGGTTGCTTCCATCTGCATTAGCACCAATACCCCAGACTTTAGGCGCACGCACGATTGTTAGCAGAATATAGAGTAGTGCTACTAACGATATATGAAGTAGCATTGGAATAAATATTAGATTGATCATAAGTGATTTCTTATTTACGCTTCAGCTAAGCTTCAATCCTAGATGGTTAATGCTCAGCACCAGAATATATCCACATTGGCTCTGTCTTACCGGCACGCACAAAGCCTACAGATTTATAAAATTCTATTGCTTCTCCATCCGCAGTCAGCATTTGCTGATGACCAACTATTTGCGCGATATAACGCAATAACTTCAGACGCTTCGATGGAGCTATTTATTTGAACCTGTGCTTCCACAATCAATGCTCTACTTGATGATCATTACTATGCACCGGCAGATTCGCCAACATCGCCATTAGCTCACCCAAATTAACCGGTTTTACCAAGTGGCCGTCAAAACCCGCTTCGGCGGATTTACGGCGGTCTTCTTCCTGCCCCCATCCGGTGAGCGCAATGATCAATGTATTTTTTGCCCAAGAGTTTGTGCGAATTTTCCGGCAGACATCGAAGCCATTTAATTTTGGCAAGCCTATGTCTAACAAAATAACATCGGGGCGTTGCGCTTGAGCGGTATCGACAGCTTGTTCGCCGTCGTGGACGACGGTGGTTTCATTGCCGGTCAGCCGCAATACTTCGGCGAGGCTTTGCGCACTGTCGATGTTGTCATCAACGATAAGAATGCGGCTGCCGGTATTTGAATCTCTCACATTTTCCACTTCGCCGACCGGAGGAGTTGGGTCAATGGCGACGGGTAAGCGGACAACCAACTCAGCGCCTTTGCCAAGACCTTCACTGCGCGCCTCAATGCTACCGCCGTGCAATTCCACCAACCGCTTCGCTAAAGTGAGGCCGATGCCCAAACCACTTTGTGATCGCTCCAGTGACTGATCAACTTGTGAAAACATTTCAAAAATCGTGTTGAGTTCATCCAACGGAATTCCAATACCGTTATCTTTAACACTTATCAGCACTTCGTTGTCCCGCCGGGAAACGGTCAATTTTATTTGACCGCGCTCGCCGGCAAATTTGCACGCGTTGTTCAGCAGATTACTCACCACTTGCGCCAGGCGCACCGGATCAGCATCCAGATAAATCAACTGCGACGGCAAGTCTAGGCTGACATCATGGCCAGCGGACTCGACCATGGGACTACAGGTTTCCACTGCTTGATAGATGATCGGTGCCAGCTCTATGCGCGCGCGGCGCAGCTCCAGTTTGCCGCGACTAATGCGACTTAAATCGAGCAAATCATCAACCAGCCGCACCAGGTGCGCGGTCTGCCGCTCGATCATTCCCGTCGCGCGCTCGACCACGTCTTTGTTGCCCTGGGTGAGTTTTAATATAGCTACAGCATTGCTAATGGGTGCGAGCGGATTGCGCAATTCATGCGCGAGAGTTGCAAGGAATTCGTCTTTACGTCGATCGGCCTCGCGCTCGGTTTGCTCGCGCCGGCGCAGTGCCAACAGGGCAATCCACATGAGCGCAATAACGCCGAGCATCAAGGTTGCGGCGCCCAGTGCGCGGCTGGTGCCAATATCGTAAAGCCCAAGTTCGTGGCCTTTAGTGCGGAGCCAAATAAAAAGCGGAATCATTACCACCAGGATGGGCAGCACTGTGCGCGCCATTGTTCCTGCACTTGAGCGCTCGCACAATAACAGCATTGGCTGATGCTGGGGCGCGCTGGCAATCACACTCACTGCCAGCGCCATCAACATAATTGCACTTGGGAATGCGATTGCCGACAACCAGGGGATTGCATAAAAGTTGCGCGCACCGAATAAATATCCCTGCAGCGAAAACATCATTAACACCGTTACGATGAGTGCGAGGCGCGGCGCAAAACGACTAAAACGTCCACCGCGAGTGACGAGCAGCACCTGCGCCACGCCAATCAGCACAAACGAGATAGATGCGGGAGGACCAAAACGACCCGGCGTCATGGTGCCCTCGTAACCCCAAGGGCGACCAAAGAGCAGCTGATGGTTAAATCCAAAATCCGCACCGGTAATATATTGCAACAGGTTAAGCGCGCCCCCGACGGCAACCGTGCCACCAAGCGCTCCCGCGCATCGGCTAAATCCATATTGCAGCGCAATAATCGCGGTACTCGCCAACGCAATTAATACGGTGGTATTAGGTTGGATTGAAAGGCCATCGCGACACCAATCAGTAAGGCGCGGTATATCCAACATCCAACCACTGAAAGAAATTGCACTCGCAATCAATGTGCATACGCCCAACACTCTCGGGAGCCAGTGCGATTCGAAAAAATTTGATCGGATTGACATTTGAAGGTCTCGTCCGCGCAGTGTGCGCGGTTCGGGTAAAATGGAATTGGTCTACCGGGCGGATCAACTCTAAATATATTCTGGCGCAAGCTCTGTACGACAACTCACAGACTGGATTTTCGGCTATCGCCGCTTGCCTTGCCGGAGCGAATATACAGTGAAGTAATAGCCTTATCCACAGCTGCAGGATAGGGGCGACTAAGGGACGGCCACTCGAGGGAAGGTACAGGGTGATAGGAGAAATTTTTAATTAAAAAAAATGCACTGCCGGAGCGGCAGTGCATTTTATTGCGGCCAAAAGTCGATATGAGCTTAGAAGGCGCCAGGGAGATTGCTGCGAATTATCGCTTGTCTCACCTTGTCACTATCACCCTCATGTCCAACTGCTTTAGTGCGCGATAGACTGCGTTTGTTTACCGACGAATTTTCGTCAGCCAATTCGCTTGCACTTTCAGGCATAGGGAACGGCAGTATGTCCTGCTGGCAAAGGGTGTCAGAGGCAGGTACAGCGCCGGTCAACAGATATTCAGCAGTAATGCTGTCGGCACAATAAGATAAACCTGGCGTGCTATGACCCCAACCTGCAACAGAAACCAAACGCGAATTGGGCAACAGGCGCGCAACAGTTTTTGCTCCTGAGTAAGGAGTTGCCGGGTCATACAAGGTGCTGTTCACTAGCACAGGATTTTTGGTTCTTTTGTTAAATGGACCAGTGAAGCGTGTTTTTTGTGAGCCCGGCCAATGAGGGCAGATGCTGGAACCCCAAGTCCAAAAACGACCAAAATAACCATTTTGCTTTTCAGTCTCATCAGCCCAAAGCGGCCAGAATTCTGCTTGCGCGGGGTTATCCGAATCGCTGCACAACACGGCGGGAAAGCCGAAAATCGCATTGTCATCCGGAACTTGAATATTTTCCAAACCCAACTCGCTGCGCACTTGCGAATATTGTTGGCCAATTAATTCCGGCGGGAATTGCGCTTCAACATAACCCAGGAGAGCGGCAAATGAACTCCAACTGCGACTGTTATAGAGCGCCCTCGCAGTTTCAGAAATAAACAGATTGTAAGTTAATAAGCCATTTGTCCCATCCGGAAGCACAATCGGTTGCGGTTGGACTTTCAGGCGCTCGGCGAGCTGCGCAAATCGCGCCGCCGAATTTCCTGCAAAACTGCAATTGCCTGGGCCGGCGAGATCACACAGGCGGAAAAATTCATTCAGCGTGGCCATGCTGTGTTTATCACTTTCAAGCCGCGTAGTTACCGGGACTACCCAACCACTCCAACCTTTGCCGGTAGACCAGGCGATAGGGTCAAGCACACCATCCACCACCAAGCGCCCTACTTTTTGCGGAAATAAATTTGCATAGGTCACGCCCAGATAGGAACCGTAGGAATAACCTACATAATGCAATAAGTCATCGCCGACAGCCTGACGCAACAAATCCAGGTCGCGCGCCACATCAGCAGTGCTCATGTAATTGATTATTTCATTACCGTTTTTTGCGCAAAGCGATGCGAGGGTTTTATCGCTTTTTATTTTTTGCTGTTCTTCCAAAGCGCTTAACGGGAAGTTGAACGGCGGCAGAATGCTGAACAGCTCTTCAAATTTAAGACCACAGGTAACAGGCGAACTTAAATTAATTCCGCGCGGATCGAAGCCGATCAAATCGTAGTTATCGCGCACTTCCCGGGTAAAAAGATATTGACCAACATCGCGCACAAATCCTACTCCACTAGCGCCAGGCCCGCCGGGATTGAGGAATAAACTGCCGAGTGGTTTTTTATCCGGATTGCTCGCCGGCAATTTAATCAACGCGATATTGATCGTCTTGGGATTTTTTTTGCGGCTTTGGTGATTAAGCGGCACAGGATATTGCGCGCAAAGAAGATTGGGGTTTAAGTCTGAATAACACGGCTGCCAATCAATGGCCACCGGTCGCTTTTTCTCAAGCTGCACATCTGCATTAACATCTGCAAACGCAGCTAACGGCATCAGCAACGCACAAGAGACACTGAGCTTACAAAGCTGGTTAATTAATTTCATAACAATTCCTTTAGTTAAAATTTAACAATCGCCATCTGGCGAACTACATCATCCCCGCATAGGCGAGGCACCTTTCGAACACTCGCCAAAGCAATGTAGCAAACAATGTGGGACGAAAGTGTAACAATATTGCTAAATCAACCGCGAACCTCGAGCTGGCACCCCAACCAACAAAAAGAGAGCGTAAACCGAACGCAAAAAAGGACAAAAAAATCTCCACATGCGATGCATGTGGAGATTTTGAGTGCGCGATTTACAACAATAAAACCGGATTAAAACCCTTTGCTTTTGCTCACCCAGGGCGAGCGGCACAGGCGGCAATTGTTGCCGATGAACATACCTTTGCCGGAACCGGTCAGGTCATTCTTCAACATCCAGTTCAACCAACCTACAGCCACAATTCCGAATTCACCGCCGTTATCCTGGAAGTAGGCATCGCCATGACCTTGCGGATAATTAGCGTGATACACAGGCACGTTGTTGACTTCATTGTATTCCTGTAAGCCAGGGTTGTAGGCCACATCGCTGGAGTTACCGTTGAAGATGGCGATCGGCGAATGGAAGCGCGAGTAATAGCTGTATCTGTCACCGTAAATAGCGATGCCGCTATTCAGCGCAACCGCCGTATCTACACGCGGATCTACCGCCGCGTAGTGCGCCATGCCGCCGCCACAGGACCATCCCATACTCGCCACTTTTTCCACGTTAAGCTTGCCGTAAAATTGGCTGCACTTGCGGCTATTTTCTTTAACGGCCCAATCAATGGCTTTCACCAATTCAGTTTCATGTTGATCATTTGAACCCGAGCCAAATGGCCCGCCATTCGCAATTACCAGATATCCGTTGGATGCAATTTGCAACAGGAAATCCGCCTGCTCTGTGCCTACATTCGAACAGGCACCATTGCCCCAGACCACAATCGGAATATTGTTTGCGCGGCTTAAATCCGGGCGATAAATAGTGTGGTTGGGTAGCGTTTGCGTTGCGTGTTCAATCGCGTAGCCAAATGCGCCTGAAGGCGGATTTTTTTGTTCCTGGCGAGTGACGGCGCGGTGGTAATCTATCGCTGCCGGAGTTTGGCGGTCCGCAGTGGAACATTCGGGTTCGTTATTGCCGGTAAAGGTGCCGCCATCGCTCGAATAAATTGCAAAGCCCGCGATGGTGGCATTATCAACCAGTGAAACCAAATCGATGGTGAGCTTGCCATCGGCCACGGCAATATTATTCACACGCTGTTCATAGGCATTGTCATGCCCCGCCACACTGAACAAATCGAAATTGGATAGCACTGCAATTCCCTCCACGCTCACGTTAAACGAACGCGCGCCCGCCGCATTGTGATAAAGCTCAGCGAATTGCATAACCACACTATAGGTCGCGTTGCTCACCGGAATTTCATAGCGATAGGTGCCGTAACGTTCGGACTGGAAGAGTGCATCGTCAGCAGTGCCCGCAATCGCATCGGTCACTGTTTGTGTGGTGCCGCCGGATGCAAAACGATCCGGTTGATAGACCACTCCATTAGCGGTGGCGGCCGACGAATTTCCTGCATTCACTGCGTAGACCAACACACCTTTGGCTGCGCTCGCACTGCTCGATGAACTGCTGACACGCGACGAACTACTTACTTGCGATGAACTACTTACTTGCGATGAACTTGCAGGGACCGACGAGCTCCCCACACTTGATGACAAACCCACTGAACTTGCCGTGTTACACACCAATCCACCCAAATTGGTTGGCTGGCTGTTGCAGGTGCTGATGCTGATGCAGCTTTTGGAATTTTCCCAACCCCAACCGCTTTGGGTGGTCACACAACTCGGGTACAAAGTGCCGTACCAATTGCACTGGCATTTCGAGGTATTTGCCGCACTGCTGCCACCATTGATCGGCCCTTCGCTGACCGTAAAATCGGAACTGCCTGCGCTTTGATAGCCTTCGGTAGCCAAAATTTGATAATCGTGGTTACCCAAAGGCAAGCCTTTGCTCGCCCAGTTATTGGTGCCGCTGGAATTGCTGCTCAGCGTCTGCGCATCTGCTCCCAGAGCACCCAGCGCAAGACTGGCAGCTGCCAGACTTCTGCCCATTATTTTTTTAATCATTGCGAATTTCATTATTAATCTCCGAAAGGATGCGCCAATGGAAAATGTTGGATGGGATGCGTCTGGCGTTGGTTTATTATTTTTTCTGGAAAACTAGCGAACAAGTAAACAAGGCATTGCGATTATTTAATGGTGAATTGTTCATCCCAACAGAGGTGGTGCGCACGAAAAGCTGCTTAGGAGTTAACCTTAGGCTCCAGAATTAATTGGCTCTCTACTGCATATTTTTATAACCAAAGAGGATTGATGCGCAGCCTATGGATGCTAATTCGTCAAGTAAAAAATAATGGATAAATAGGAAAATAATTGCAGGCTTTAGTGTTTTTTTCAGAAACTGCAAAAAATTTATGCTTTTGTGCAATTTTTAGTGCAGGCATTTACTTGGTCTGCGGAAAAATGTGATGCCATTCTCCACTAATATTTTTATCCACTCTCAGTGAAAGACCACCAATAATAAGGAAGCATGAAAATGCCCAAGTCAGCTGTTTATTCATTTTTTATCCTGCTGCTCACTTTCCCAACCGCCGCTGCGCTTGCAGACAACAAGTTAACGCATGTGCGCGATCTGGTGTGGGCTAGCCCGAAAGGATTCGACCTGACACTCGATATTGCAATTCCGGATACCAAGACCCGGGCCAAACCAGTTCTGGTGATTTTCCACGGGGGTGGTTGGCTGCTGAACTCTAAATCCATCATGACTGACCTCGCCGACAGCATCGCTGCCCGCACCGACGTAATTACGGTCAATGTGAATTACCGTCTGCTGTCAGACCTGAACAACACCACGACTGTGGATGAGATAGTTGAAGACGCCATGGGAGCAGTCCTGTGGGTGAAGGACAATATCCAACACTACGGCGGCGATCCGCATAAAATCGCCGTGACTGGCGACAGCGCCGGCGGTCATTTGGCGGCTATGGTCACTGTGGGCGGGCGCAATCTCGGCAGCGCGGGTTTTGATAAAAAGCCACTGAAATTTAAACCCACATACTTACCCAAAAATAAAACCGCCGAACAAGTTGCCAAAGAAGATGGCCTGAAAATACAAGCGGCAATCCTGAGTTATGCCGGCTACAGCTTGGTACAAGTCGCCAAAGGCGATTTTGAAAATGAAAAGAATCCCTTCTGGAAATTTGCAAATGCCAAACCGCGCGGATTTTTTGGCGAACACGTTAACCTCACCAATAACCCCGATTATTACCAGGCGGTGTCACCAGACCAATATTTGGTAACCGCCAAGGACTACACCTTGCCACGCCAATTTATCCATGTGGGCGAGCTGGACCCACTCACCACGCCCGAGCGCGCAAAAAATTATGCGGATAGCCTCGAAAAATTAGCTCAACCAGTAACCATCAAAATTTATCCCGGCAAGGCGCACGGCTTTCTGGATAGCGGTTGCAATGATTACAACAAGGGCTGCTTCAAGGAGCTATCGGAACCGGCAGTGACCGACATGATCGCCTTTTTAAATGAGGTATTCGATTTATAAGCCAGGGCGTCTACGCGCCCACGCCAAACCAAGCCATCTCCGCAATTTTTTTATCGCCGACAACCCATGGAACCAGCAGCAACGAAAGTG
Organism: Cellvibrio sp.; assembly: GCA_035456025.1. Classification (GTDB taxonomy): domain Bacteria; phylum Pseudomonadota; class Gammaproteobacteria; order Pseudomonadales; family Cellvibrionaceae; genus Cellvibrio. The sequence goes on from DATIDX010000202.1 coordinate 9,963, forward strand.
CTTGGTACCAATTGCGCATGAAAAATTATTTATTAAAAGCAGTTATAACTTTTTCTAAAAAAATGTAACCGAGCTCATCTGATACGACTAACATACTAGTTCAACGGGTTGCGGTATTAATTTTTTTATTTGATTGAAACGTGTAAAAAAATATTGTATGTTTTTAATATAGTTAAATTGACCACAAGGATATTGGTATTTATTGCGCGCACTGCTATGCCGGTACGGTTAATTTTTTTCTCACGGCATTTTGCAATCTAATAAATAGGGTCAGCATTACTCAAAATGTTTACCCCAATATCCAACGCGATTCATAATTTGGAAATACCATGCTCAATATATCGGTCTATGACTTTATAAAAATAAAAATTGCCTCCATGGAATATGCACCCGGCACTCACTTTTCCGAGATGGATTTGGCAAAAGAATTAGGCACTCCCAGAGCAAAAGTGCGCGAAGCATTTAACTTACTCGCGCAAGACAAACTTATCCAAATTATTCCGCAGCGGCGCACCACTATTTGCAAACTGGAATTGGGCAATATTCTGGATTCCATCTTTATCATCAGGTCTATATTGATAGCAGTGGTTAAAGATACACTTTTGCAACCATTGGAAAATGAAGCAATCATTAGGCAATTACGGGAAAATCTCTCGGCGCTGGAAACTGGCTCCAACCACTCAGAGCTGGAATTCTTTAAGGCAGATCACCAATTTTATTTAATCCTGTCAGGCTTAAATGGATTTAAACGATTAAATAAAATTATCTTCAAGGAAAAGCTGAACATTGACCGGATACTGCGATTATCCACCAGCAAGCGACAGGATTATCCGATTATTGCCAAACTCTACGGCAAGGTCCTGGATGGAATAGTATCCGGTGATTTTGAGAAGCCTATAAAAGCACTTTGTGAATTGGCCAGCGCTCTGGAAGAGCACGCCCATCTGGCGGCAAAAAATCATCCAGAGCTGTTCAAATAAAAATAAATTCGACCACATTGAACTACAACAACTATGGCTATAGCACTCATGGCTATAGCACTGCGGGTCGTTAATATTCAAGACACAGTGTTATTTAGCCTTTTGGATTCGACTAATTTATTTAAACCCATTCGCCGCGAGAGTGGCATTTTTTACTGACGGATTTTTACTTTTTACTGCGGCTTTTTGGGCGGGATTTTTTTTCGCGTTTAACAGCGGCTGGCCAGGTTCATTGGCGGGCTGCATCTGCAACGGATTTCTGGTATCACGGCTATTAAGCGGTTCAGCATCCATCTCTACCAGCTTGCACGCCATCTCCCAATGCCGATACTCATGCCCGGCAGGACGACCTTCAGATTCCCATATTTGGTAAGCTAATTCACGGACTCGCTTCTCATAGGGGCTCATTTTGCTCACCTTGATTTACCTGCACTTCATTTTTTGTAACTTTCTTAACTTTCTTAACTTTCTTAACTACCTTAACTGCCTTAACTGCCTTAACTGCACCTTTTAGTTAGCCAATTACTGCGATGGCCGAGCGGCCATCGCAATCACTGGCCAATGTACAGCTGTTACATTCCGCGGTGCGAGGATGCACTGCTGCTGTGCAAATGACCTTTGTGGTCATCATCATCGCGATCGTCGCCATCCGCGTTCAACGCTTTGGTTTTGCGCGCCAAGGCCTCGGCCATTTGCAAATGGTGCTCAAGTTTTGGCAAAGTCGCTTTTGCGAAGGCATTGATATCCGCATCTTCGGTATGCAGGCCTTCCTTAAACAATTCAATAGTTTCCTTATGCGCCGTCACTTGATTATTAGCATAGGCCTCATCGAAGGATTCGCCATCGCGCTGCTTCAAAATAAGTGCTTTCGCTTTATTTGTCAGCTCTGCTTCAGTGGCAACTTCCAGCTTTTTAGTTTTAGCGATTCGCGCTAATTCTGCATTCGCTTTGGTGTGGTCAGCAATCATTTGCTGCGCAAACGCTTTCACGTCTGCTGAGGTAGATTTTTTAAGCGCGAGATTACCGGCTTCCACTTCAGCTATGCCTTTGGCAGATGCTTCATCTACGAAATCATCTGCATCAATTTCATCAACTGCAAATACTTGCGCGGCCATGCCGAGACAAACCACCATTCCAGCACCAGTAAATATATTTTTTAACGATTTCATAGTCATCTCCGTATCGCAAATTATTTGTTTGGCTTGATTTCTCAAGCTTTGATTAAGATAGCCCCTGCACTATTACAGCTCTGTTCCCTAACAAACATAAGTTGAAAATTAAACAATAGGAGGATCAATTTCGCGCTCATAAGCGCGATGATTTGCCAGCACAGCCTGGAAGGATTCAAGCGCAGTGTGCAAATCTTTTTCATCAGCGCTAATCACCGCCAGATCGGCCGAGCCATTGGGTAGCACTTTCGATACGCCTGCAGTCGCCAATAATTGGTCGCCGTCACCTATTGCGAATATGGGCTTGCAATGACGATATTGCTCACGTACAAATTCCAACGCATGGGCGTCCGCAGCGAGTGCAGAACAACAACCGCCGGGAACAACTACCGCGTCATAAAGCACTGACGGCGATGCCTCAAAGGTAATTTCCACATCCAGTTCAGCGCCCGTGGTGGGTAAAAAGCCTAACCGAGAACCAACCAGGCGCGGCACAGCCCCGCTGTGCAAGAGCGATGCATAGATCGTTTTCACTGCGGCAGCATCCACACCATGTGCGACGAGAATTGCAACACGTCGCGTGCGGATTCCCCAATCACCGGGGCGCGCGAGCAGTGAGAGAGATGGCGAAATGTCATAATCTGGCAGCGGCAGATTTGAAGCCAGAGGTGCAGGTTGCGGCGCAAGGAAACCCAACCCGCGCGCGACACGGTCAGCCAAAATTTCATCAACATTGCGCAGCAAGGACACCACGCGTTTACGTATTGCGAGAATTTGCACACGCGTCAATTCAAAACGGAATGCAGCCACTATGTGGTTTTGCTCAATCGGTGTTTGGCTCTTCCAAAACAACCGCGCTTGCGAATAATGATCGGAAAACAATTCCGGTTTACCGCGCACTTTATCGCCTTCAGTGCGCTGCGGATAACTCACATAACCTGCGCCACCCGCCTGGAAAGGACAGCCACCGGCCAATGAATTGGGCTCGTAGTTAACGCGGCCGCGCGCAATTGCCTGGCGGTGCAATCCATCGCGCTGATTGTTATGCACCGGCACCACAGGGGCATTGATTGGAATCTCGTGGAAATTCGGGCCACCTAAACGCGTAAGTTGCGTATCCACATAAGAGTGGATGCGGCCTTGCAATAGTGGGTCATTGGAAAAATCAATTCCGGGGATAATATGCGCAGTGCAGAACGCAACTTGTTCGGTTTCAGCAAAAAAATTATCGGGATTACGATTGAGAACCATCTTGCCCACTGGCATTACCGGCACCAATTCTTCCGGTACAATTTTGGTCGGATCCAGTACATCAAACGGAAAGCCGTCCGCTTGTTCTTCCGTAAAAATTTGCAGGCCTAACTCCCATTCGGGGAATTCACCCGCCTCAATTGCCTCCCATAAATCGCGGCGATGGAAATCCGGATCGGCGCCATTTATTTTTGCTGCTTCATCCCACACCAGCGAATGGGTTCCTGCCAGTGGTGTCCAATGGAATTTGCAAAACACACTTTCGCCCGCTGCGTTGACCAAGCGGAAGGTGTGTACACCAAAGCCCTGCATCATCCGATAACTGCGCGGAATGGCTCGGTCAGACATCTGCCACAGCAACATGTGGGTTGATTCAGGTGTAAGCGATACGAAATCCCAGAAAGTGTCATGCGCACTGGATGCTTGGGGCATTTGGTGATGCGGTTCGGGTTTTACCGCGTGTACCAGATCGGGAAATTTCATCGCGTCCTGAATAAAAAACACCGGGATATTATTGCCTACCAAATCCCAATTGCCTTCCTCGGTATAAAACTTGACTGCAAAGCCGCGCACGTCGCGCACTGTATCCGCAGAGCCGCGCTCGCCTGCTACGGTAGAAAAACGGACGAATACCGGTGTGCGTTTATTGGCTTCGGAAAAGGGAATGGCACGCGTGAAATTAGTGAGTGAGCCGTAGGATTCAAAGTAGCCGTGTGCGGCGGAGCCGCGCGCATGGACAACACGCTCCGGAATTCGTTCATGGTCGAAGTGGGTAAGTTTTTCGCGCAGGATGAAATCTTCCAACGCAGTCGGCCCGCGCAGACCAATTTTCAGTGAGTGCTGGTTATCTCCAACCGGAACTCCCTGATTAGTCGTTAGGACTTGGCCGGTACTATCCACGCGCACCCTATCCAGAGATTCAATCGTATTATTTTCACCAACCCTTGGGGTGCCGTTGCCCACTTTTTCCGACTCATTAATTTCAGAAGAAGTGCTACCGGTAACCACAGGCGATGCGGGGTCAACAGTTTCTCCAGCGCTCGGCATGGTCGCAGCATCGCCATATTCCAGCGGTTTATTTTCATTAACGGGCATAGCCGCAGCGATTTCCTGGCTGCCAGTCACTTTTTCCAATAAACGTTTCGCTTCAGGTGCATCGCTGCCCACCACTTTCGGTGGAGGAGCAGAAGGGCCCGACACAGTGCTCAATACAGAACCAGCACCTAATACATTTTTTTCGTTCGACATATTTTTCTCCTTAATCCGGTTGCAAAAATAAGCCGTATGGAAGCAGGCTATTTGAATGGCTTTGTGGGAAAAATATTCTATGAGAGGAAACAAGGTTGGTCAGTGCGATGGCTAACAAAAAAGCGGTTATGTTGTGCGCGGCCTTTTGCGATCTATAGCAATGCGCATTATTGATAGACCCTTCAGTAAAATATGCGAGATAAAAAACTGCAAATTTAATAATTATTTTTGGTCAAATTTTCATTTTCTTGCGCCCTAAACAACGAACCTAAACCGTCATACCCATTGAACATCTAATGATTTAGCTTACTCAAGAAAATTGCCGGGCAGGATGCGCTCATGGTCGCAACAAACGCCACACCCTCTTTGCGCTGAAACACCTTAATTCGTTTGGATTTTTACTAAGCCCTAAAATCACTAAGTCGTCGAATGGCTAAGTCGTCCAAAAAAGTTAAAAAACACTTCCAAAAAAAAATTACCAGCTACACTTCAATAGCAACAAAGCTGCGCAAAACCAGCCGAACACACCAGCCCCCTCCCGAATGTCATAAATGTGTAACGAACAGGCCAATTAACAATAATAGGCGACAGACACATAGGGCAGCGGCCGGACAGACCCATCACAAAAAATAGATACGCCCATTAACTGGGGCACCGGAGTTATTATGGAAACTGCTCTTTATAGCAATGAGCTCTTTCTCATTACCCGCGTAGAGGTATTTGATGAAAGCGAAGATAAATTGGCAATTTTTTTTGAGCTAATCGAACGACCAAATAGAAAGCTCGGCTTATTCGACAATTACTCAGATGCGGAGCGCGCAATGAAGGGGAAGATGTGGTCGCTGGATGAGCTATGACATCCGCCCAATTTGTCTCCTCCAATAAACATAAAAAATAATAATTTAAACCGATTAATACTGGTGCCACTCCCAGTGCAAGGGACTACAACAATCTCGCCAACTTGGCCGGCTTTTCGTTAAAACCAAGCACAAAGTTAAAATGCAACTTTTAATGACAAAAAAAGTTAATCACCCAATAAGTTGCTTAGCGTACAGAAATTTTCTCCGTTCAAAATCACATTGAATGCATCTGATATCCCCTTCCAAGAGGAATACTTATGCATTTATCCAATTTTCTGGTTAATTCCAGCCTATTGATTGGATTGGTATTAGTTGGGCGCAAACTTTTTTTTCGCGGCCAAGATTCACTTGGGAGACCATCAACAGTTAATCCACAAATGGAGGATAACGAAGCTTATATTCGCGAGCTTGCCTACCAGATTTGGGAGAGTGAGGGCTGGCCGGAAGGCGCGGCGGAGCGCCATTGGGAAATGGCCGTAACATTGTCCAAACCGCAGGAGGCAGAGGAAAGTGATCGCTAATCGACGTTATCCCATCGGAGCAGAGCTATGTTCTGGCGGAGCACACTTTCGCGTGTGGGCCCCCAAAGCAAAAGAAATAAATTTGGTACTTCACACCGGCACAGATGCGGCACCGCAACGGTTATCCGCAGAAGGAAACGGTTATAGCTCATGCTTTGTTCCCAACCTTGCGCCCGGTGCGCTTTATCAATTTCAATTGGACAATGATGAAGCCCTCTACCCCGACCCTGGCTCGCGCTTTCAACCACGCGGGCCACACGGCCCTTCACAATTGGAAGACAGCGCGCATTTTGTATGGACAGACAGCGACTGGCGCGGCCTGGAAAATATCAACCCCGTCATTTATGAATTGCACATAGGAACATTTACCCAGGAGGGCACCTATCGCGCCGCCACCGATCAATTAATAGAGTTGGCGGAATTGGGTATTACCGTTATCGAACTCATGCCAATAAATGAATTCGACGGAAAATTTGGTTGGGGATATGACGGTGTTGCCCTCTACGCACCTTACCATGGCTACGGCAGCGCGGACGATTTGCGCCATTTTATTGACCGCGCCCACGCGCTGGGCATAGCCGTTATCCTTGACGTGGTTTACAACCACATAGGCGCGAGTGGTTGCTACCTGCATAAATTTTCCGACGATTATTTTTCCCGACGCTATAAATCCGAGTGGGGTGATGTTTTCAATTTTGACGAAGAAAATTCTGCACCAGTACGCGAATTTATTATTGGCAACGCAATTTATTGGATCAGGGATTTTCATTTTGATGGCTTCCGCCTGGATGCTACCCAACAAATTTTTGATGCATCCGCTGAGCATATTATTGCCGCGATCGCATCCGCCGCTCGCGTCGCAGCCGGGGATAAGAAATTATTTATCATCGGAGAAAATGAACCCCAGGAGTGCAAACTGGTTACACCGATTGAACAACAAGGTTACGGTCTGGACGCACTCTGGAATGATGATTTTCATCATGTCGCACGGGTTGCTATGACCGGCAAGACGGGCGCCTACTTTACCGATTACAAAGGTGAGCCCCAGGAATTTGTCGCGAGTTTGAAATATGGTTTCCTGTTCCAGGGGCAATGGTATCGATGGCAAAAAAAACAGCGCGGTAGTGCCGCACTGCATTTGCCGCCGCAGACATTTGTGCATTATTTACAGAGCCATGACCAGGTTGCCAACGGGGGCTTAGGCAAACGTATTCATCAATTGGCCAATCCGGCTCTCCTACGCGCATTAACCGGGTTGTTGTTACTCGGCCCGCAAACACCCATGTTGTTCCAAGGCCAGGAATTCGGCGCATCAGCGCCCTTCTTGTATTTCGCGGATAACAATAAAGATTTGGTCGACCTTGTGGCCAAAGGCCGCAATGAATTCCTGCACCAATTTTTACCGCTGGCAACTCCGGCAATGCAAGCCTATTTGCCGCGCCCCGATGATGTTGCAAGTTTCAAGCGCTGCAAATTGAATTTAGATGAGCGCAACACCAACGCCGAGCTGTATCAACTCCACAAGGATTTATTGCAGCTGCGCAAGGGCGATCCGGTATTGTCTGGCCGCGACCACACCCACATTGACGGCGCCGTGTTATCGCCATCTGTATTTGTGATGCGTTTTTTTTCCGCTACATCCAACAATGACCGGCTGCTGATAATTAATTTGGGTCGCGATTTTGCGCTTTCACCCGCGCCCGATCCCCTGCTCGCCCCTCACCCGAAGTGCGATTGGAAATTACACTGGTCGAGCGAATTGCCGCACTACGGTGGCCACGGCGCTTGCGAAATATCAACCCAGGATGATTGGTTGATGCCGGGTCTATCTGCAATGCTATTAATTCCTGTTACCGCCACAACTGACGACGGTTGTGAAGGAGATTGAAAATGGTTGACGCAAATCCCTATCCGGAAGTGATTGTACGAACACTTACCTGCGCCGATCCGGACGATGGCGAATCGACCATCCGCCGCGAATGGATCGTCACCAATGGCTTGGGTGGTTTTTCATCCGGGACACTCGCGGGCAGCGTAAGCCGTCGCTACCACGGATTATTAGTAGCTGCACTCCCCGCACCTTTGGGTCGCACCGTGATGCTTAGCCGCCTGCAGGAAAAAGTGAATATCGGTGACGAATCTTTTTTTCTCAACGACCAGGAATTAATTGATAACCCCTTAGGCCAGGGCTGTCTGTACCTCAAAGAATTCCGTTTGGAAATGGGGCTGCCAGTGTGGATCTACCAAACTGGAAAATTTACTCTGGAAAAACGCATCCTGATGCAGCGCGCGCGCAATACGGTGCTGATCAATTACACCTTACTCACCGCACCCGAACCGGTTGAAATTGAATTGCGCCCTGCGGTGCATTTCCGCGCAATCGAAGCAGCGGTCGACCAAGACCTGGTGAATATCGGCGAATATACCCTGACAACCAAAGACAACCTTTATCGGATTGAAGGTGGAAAATATCCGCCGCTATTTATCCAGATAACCGGCGGCACAGAGTCATTCAATATTGATAGTCGCCGGTGGGATAATATTTATTTTCGGCTTGAGTACGAGCGCGGTTACCCCTCGGTCGGCAAACATTGGAGCCCGGGATTTTTTAAACTCACGCTTACACCCGGCCAATCAATCACCGTGATGGCAACAACCGAAACCGACGGCAATTTCCCCAAATCCTTTGATGAAGCCCACACCGATGAACTTAATCGCCGTCACAATTTATTGGCGATTGCCGCACCGCATCTGCGCGGCCGCGAAGCAGCAGAATTAATTTTGGCTGCCGACCAATTTATTATTACTCCGGCCGGACGCACCGAAGAAATGCAACGCGCGCAAGCGGCCGGTGAAGAGGCCAAAACCATTATTGCCGGTTATCACTGGTTTACCGACTGGGGTCGGGACACCATGATCAGCCTTGAAGGGCTGACACTTGCAACTGGTCGCTTTGCTGAAGCTCGCCATATTTTGCGCACTTTTGCTAATTATGTGCGCGATGGATTAATTCCCAATATGTTTCCAGAGCACGACAAAACCGGCCTCTACCACACCGCCGATGCAAGCCTTTGGTTTTTCCAGGCGCTGCATCGCTACCTAAGCTTTACTAATGACCGCGAAACACTGCGCGCAATTTTGCCCAAACTCGTTTCGATTATTGAACATCACCTCGCCGGTACGCGTTTTAATATAGGCGTGGACCCGGCAGATGGCTTATTGCGGCAGGGCGCAGACGGATATCAGTTGACTTGGATGGATGCCAAAGTGGGCGATTGGGTGGTCACGCCCAGACGGGGCAAAGCTGTTGAACTTAATGCGCTTTGGTATAACGCACTGTGTTTAATGCAGCACTGGTTGCATGAAGAAAATGATGCGGAGTCCGCGCAAAAAATTAACAGCCATGCAGAGCGCACGCGCCAATCGTTTAACCAACGATTTTGGAATCCGGCCAGCGGTTATCTGTATGACGTGATTGATGGCCCGACGGGACTCGATGACTCCTGTCGCCCCAACCAGATATTGGCAATTGCCCTCACCTATCCGGTGTTGGATGTTGAACGCTGGCCGGCGGTAGTCAACACAGTCAGCGAGCAACTGCTAACGCCTGTGGGACTGCGCTCCCTGTCACCGCGCCACAGCGATTACAAACAAAACTATGACGGCGATTTATATACACGCGATGCAGCTTATCACCAAGGTACAGTTTGGGCTTGGCTAATTGGCCCTTACATAGATGCCTGGATGAAATGCAATCCGGGAGAAGGCGCTAGTATTAATAATTTTTTGGCTGGATTTTATCGCCATATGAGCGAGGCCGGGATAGGTAGTATCAGCGAAATTTTTGATGCCGAACAACCTTACACAGCGCGCGGTTGCATCGCGCAAGCATGGAGCGTGGCCGAAGTATTGCGCTGTCTCGCAACCTATAAAACCTGAATATAATTAGCGTGATTACAATTAACGTAAATGTAATTAACGAGGGATAGCTGCACCAAAGCCGGCGTAAATGCCGGCTTTGTTGTTCGCATTAGTTAAATCATTTCGAGGTTTTATCCAACGGACTTGCCGCGTTGATTTGTCCGGCTTCATTTGCCGCTTTAACGTTTTGGTTTTCTTCTTTTACCGGCCCATCGCTATCGATCATCTCCTGCGTATCAGCAATAGACTCTTTGGAGGGATTCAGGGTTGGATTATTTTGCCCCATGGCAAGCATTTCCTCTTCCGTCCAATTGGTGCGCAGCTGCGGTAGATAGTCGGCATGATTCGCCACTATGTAATGCAGCAAATGCTCGCGCAAATAGCAGCGCAAATCCCAGTTGTTGCCAGCATTGCTGGAGCTGACCAATACGCGCAATTGGATGGCCTTATCAGTGGTGTCAGTCACCTGAACATTGCTGACACGGCCGTCCCATAACTCAGGCACTTGCTTACACAAGCGCTCCAATTCCTGCCGCAAAGGCGCGAGTGGCATCGCATAATCTACCCATAAAAATAAAGTCCCCAAAATTTGCGTTGATTCGCGCGTCCAATTTTGGAAAGGTTTTTCAATAAAATATTGCAACGGAACAATCAAACGCCGCTCATCCCAAATTTTCACCACCACATAAGTACTGGTAATTTCTTCGATCCGACCCCACTCGTTTTCAACAATAACTACATCGTCAATCGTCAGCGGCTGCGTTAAGGCAATTTGTAACCCGGCAATCAAATTGCCCAATACCGGTTTGGCTGCAAAGCCTACGGCCAAACCGGCAAGCCCTGCTGACGCCAGCAAGCTGGTACCGATTTGTTTCGCGCCGGGGAAGGTCATCAGCATGGCGGCGAAACCAAACAGGATGACGAAAAACGATATTGTGTGAACCAATACTTGCGTTTGGGTATGGATGCGGCGCGCAGTGCGGTTATCACTAACCTGGATGGGATGGCGCTTGAAAATAACTTGCCGCCCTGCATCCACAATACGCAGGCCCAACCAGATCGCGGTGGCAATAATCATCAGCGTGACAATATGGCTGACCGTCTCTGCATACTCCACTTCCTTTGGCGCTGAACGCCAAACAATTTGCAATCCAACCAGCGGAATTAAAAACCGCAGGGGCGGCTTTATTCGCTCCAATACATCACGCGCAAAAGAAAACGGCGCTGCTATCCGTGTCAACAACATGGTTATTAGCGGCGCTAGTAGCGAAAGCACCACTACTACCGTAATTGCAATTGTTAAAAATTTAATTTCTGAAGCATGGGCTGACCAATCAAAATTCATTTAACCATCCTCGCCTAATAGTCCTCGCTTAATAGTCCACGCTGTTAACCTTTCGGAGCGTTCCACTTCGTCAATAGCAAGGCCAATATAACCGGATAAAAACTATACCTATGTTCCCTATCCCGCATAGACAATAAAGTTGAACTAAACGAAATAAACAACAGCAAGCACGCTGAATAAGTTGCGGCATTACCCCACAGCCACACTCATTAATCAGCGCTCGGGATTGAAATTACTAACAATGTTTGTAGGCGCACAGAGCCCAGCCGCGATTGCGCCTATGGTTGTCACAGTGAGTTGTATTTTTGTCAGTTAAACCACACTATCGGAGAGACATCATGACCCAATCTCAACGTAAAACTACTTCCGCCAAACCAAAAGACGCTACCGCACTGTTGCGTGCAGACCATAAATTGGTTGCTTCGCTATTTGAGCAATATGAATCAGCAAAAACCGTGTCCAAAAAGAAAGCGCTGGTTGCGCAAATCTGCCAGGAATTGACTGTACACGCGCAAATTGAAGAAGAGATTTTTTATCCGCAAGTGCAGGATGCGCTTAATGACCATGAGTTAGTGCCGGAAGCTGTAGTGGAACACGCAACACTGAAAGATTTAATTGCGCAGATCGAGGACGCCGAGCCAGATGGAGAGATGTACGACGCGCGCGTAAAAGTTTTGTCAGAATATGTTAAACACCATGTGCGCGAAGAACAGAGCGAAATTTTTCCCAAAGTGAAAAAGACCAATTTGGATTTGACCGCAATCGGCGAAGAGCTGACCCAGCGCAAGGAAGAATTGCTGGGAAAATTGCAATAACGTTTGACGCACCTTTTTTTTCGCGCTGCTATTTTTGGCGTAGGTTAATGGCCCTGCAGAGGGCCATTAATTAAAAAATATTCGCTGCCAAAACCAAATCCGCCCAGACACATCTGCACTTATTATCCAGCCGCTGGCAATGATAGGATATGTACGCCCACCCTAGGGCACTACACTTATTCCACACAACACAGGGGAAAACTGTGGATCATTGCGCCCAACCCGGCCTGCTGCCAATCGAAGAAGCTCTCGCCCGCATTTGCACCTATCTCGCGCCAATACAGGACAGCGAAACCCTGCCATTACACGCGGCCTTGGATCGCGTGCTCGCGTCTTCCATCACTGCACCGATCAATGTTCCCGCCGGTGATAATTCTGCCATGGACGGCTACGCCTTACGCGCGCAGGATAGCGCGCAACCTTTGACACTGATTGGTGAAGCCCTCGCAGGCCATCCCTTTACCGGCGAAATCGGCGCCGGGCAAGCGGTGCGAATTATGACCGGTGCGTTAATACCCGCCGGTGCCGATACAGTTGTGATGCAAGAAAATGTCCAGCGCCGCGACAATCAACTGCACATTACTCAAACGCCGGTTGCGGGAGAGAATATTCGGCGCGCGGGGGAAGATATTGCTCAGGGCAGCAACCTGCTCTCTGCTGGTACCCGTTTGAACGCATTGCATATTGGTCTGCTCGCATCGCTCGGGCTTGCGCGCGTAACTGTTTTGCGCCCCCTGCGGGTTGCCCTATTGACCACCGGCGATGAACTGCTCGCTAGTGGCAGTGCACAGGAGGCAGGAAAAATTTTCGATAGCAATCGCCCACTGCTCGCTGCACTGCTCACGCGCTTACCGGTTGAAGTGCGCGATCTGGGGATCATCGCCGATGATCCGGCAGCGCTGCGTAGCGCGTTCACTGAGGCCATGCACTGGGCCGATGTGGTGATCTCCACCGGTGGTGTCTCTGTGGGCGATGCGGACTACACAAAGGATGTGCTCGCCGAATTGGGTGAAATACATTTTTGGAAAATTGCGATGAAACCGGGTAAACCGTTTGCATTTGGTCGACTGGGAAAAGGCTGGTTTTTTGGCCTGCCCGGCAACCCCGTTTCCACTGCGGTGACTTACCACCAATTGGTCGTGCCCGGCTTGCGCTACCTGGCAGGAGAGATTTTGCCCGCGCAAATATCAATCGCCGCCATCGCTCGCCACGCACTAAAAAAACAAATTGGACGTATGGATTTTCAACGCGGAATATTCAGCAACAATAACGGCATAAACGAGGTGATAAGTGCAGGCCTACAAAGTTCTGGAGTATTAAGTGCAATGGCTAAGGCAAACTGTTATATCCGGCTGAAAGCGGAA
>DATIDX010000203.1:0-6776 GCA_035456025.1 Cellvibrio sp.
CTCGGTGTTGACCGAGGGCACTATGGATCAGGTACAGAATGATCCAAAAGTGATTGAAGTCTACCTCGGCGAATAAAACGAATACATCCAGGTGAAATTGCATGCTGAATATTAAAAACATCAATCAATACTACGGCCAGAGCCACATTTTGTGGGATCTGTCGCTCGATTTAAAAGCAGGTACCTGCGGTTGCCTGATTGGCCGCAATGGCGTGGGCAAAACCACCCTGCTGAAATGCATCACCGGTTTATTGCCCGTGCGCGATGGCGCGATTCATTTAAATGGTTCCGACATCAATAAAATCTCCACCGAAAATCGCGCGCGCGCTGGTATTGGTTTTGTGCCCCAGGGACGGGAGATATTTCCGCTGTTAACCGTGGAAGAGAATTTAAAAATATCCCTAGGCGCGCGCAAAGATAAAGCCCGCGCGATTCCGGCATTAATTTACGAATTGTTTCCAGTATTAAAAGAAATGAAACATCGCCGCGGCGGCGATTTATCCGGCGGCCAGCAACAGCAACTCGCCATTGGCCGCGCGTTAGTACTCGACCCGAAATTATTAATCCTCGACGAACCCACCGAAGGCATCCAGCCCAATGTGGTGCGTGATATCGGCGAGGTGATCCGCAAGCTCAATCGCGAATTGGGATTAACTGTGTTGCTCGTCGAACAAAAATTACCCTTCGCCCGTCGCGTCGCCGATGACTTTTTTATTATGGAAAAAGGCAGCGTGGTCGCCACCGGTCCGATAGCTGATTTGAAAGATGATTTGGTGCAGCGTTATTTGAGCGTGTAGCCATCTTTTTCAGGTGTCGGACAATCCGCTCGATGCCGCCTCCCGCTTTACCTCTATTGATACCCTAAGGCTGCGCGCTGCTCACACCTCTTCACGCAGTGGGCGTTATATACTTCTTGACTATAAGCCCCTCTTGGGCGATTCTAGCGCCGGCCTAACGTACCGTCGCCTCGCTAGCTGGCCGTTATAACGATTAATTAACAATTTTGCCGGTTAAGGCCTAATTTGCTTCCGTCATTCCGGTATTTAATCCGCTAAAGTAAAAGCTCCATTACATAAGAAGACCTAACCAAGATGACTCAACTCCCTGCGCAAAAACTGTCCGTTGTCGAGAAGATTGGCTATAGCCTGGGTGACCTGGCTGCAAACTTGATCTTCCAAACCCTGCTTACCTTCCTCGCCTTTTTCTACACCGATGTGTATGGGATTTCGGCGGGCAAAGCAGCCACCATCATGGCCATCGGCGGCATGTTCGGTGCCTTTTTTACCCCGGTGATGGGCATCATCGCCGACCGCACATCCACCCGCTGGGGCAAATTCCGCCCTTGGTTGCTGTGGACATCAGTCCCTTTTGGCGCAGTGGCGTTATTAGCCTTTAGCACGCCGGATTTTGATGAAAATGGCAAAGTGATCTATGCCTTCGTCACCTACATTTTATTGCTGATCATTTACGCAGCGAACAACCTGCCCTACTCCGCCTTGAGCGGGGTACTCACCGGCAGTATGGCCGACCGCAACAGCTTGTCTTCCTACCGTTTTGTAGCGGTGATGGTGGCGCAATTTATTATCCAGGTGCTGTTGTTGCCGCTGGTTTTGATTTTGGGCGATGGCGACAAAGCCGTTGGCTTCCACAACACCATGCTGCTCTTCTCTATTACCGGAACAATCTTTTTCCTGATCGCCTTTGCAACCACCAAAGAGCGGATTTTACCGGTGGTCGCCGGGCGCAACTCTGTTGCACAAGACCTCTCCGATTTATTTAAAAACCTGCCGTGGATTGTGATGCTGGTGGTAACTGTATTGGTGTTTATCACGCTCGCGCTTAAGGGCGGCATGTACATTTATTATTTTGAAAATTATTTAAACGAAGCCAAGCTGGGAGAATTCCTGCAAAACATTGGCTTCAACGGTTTTATCGCTGGCCTCAACCACGTACTCACCAGTGTTGGCCTGTCGGAATTCCAATGGCCGAAAGATGCACCCACCTCTGCATTCAGTTTATTTAATGCGGCGGGTATTATCATGATGATTATCGGTATAGGTTTCTCCAAAAACCTCGCCGATAAATTTGGCAAACGCAATGTCTTCGGCGGCGCCCTGTTCCTGTCCACGTTGTTTGTATTTGCCTTTGTCTTTTATTCAGCCGATAGCATCGGCCTGGTATTTACCTCGCAAATCTTGCACGGCTTTTTCTATGGCGTAACCATTCCACTGCTCTGGGCGATGATCGCCGACGTAGCCGATTACTCCGAGTGGAAAAATAACCGTCGTGCAACTGCAATTGTGTTCTCCGCAATGATCCTCGGCCTCAAAGCCGGCTTAACTATTGGCGGATCGCTAGTGGCCGGTTTGCTCGCCTATTATGGCTACGAGGCTTCATTGCCAGCACAAAATGCCGAAACAATCGAAGGCATTAAAACGGCAGTGAGCGTGTTTGCATCACTCCCTTTCTTTGCGGCCGTCGCCTGCATGTTCTTCTACGCGATCAACAAATCGCTGGAGACGCAAATCGAAGCCGATTTGAATGCGCGCCGTAAATCAGCAGGACAATAATGGCTTTGAACCCACTTTTAACCTCAAGTTTTAAATTGAAGTAGAGAGAATTGCTATGGCTGAAGAAACATTGGCTCCGGAAGTCATCGCGGATTTAAAAGCCCGCGCCATTTCCCAACCGCTGGTTGAACACATCTACACCGCCGACCCATCGGCGCACGTGTTCAACGGCAAGATTTATATTTATCCATCGCACGACATCGAAGCCGGCATTCCGTTTAACGACAATGGCGATCATTTCGGCATGGAGGATTACCACGTAATTTCGTTGGATTCGCCAGACAGCCCTGCCGTCGATAACGGAGTCGCTCTGCATGTAAAAGACGTGCCCTGGGCCACACGCCAAATGTGGGCGCCCGATGCCGCGCATAAAAATGGCAAATACTATTTATATTTTCCTGCGAAGCGCGCCGACAATATTTTCCAAATCGGCGTAGCCATTGGCGATTCTCCTGTCGGTCCGTTTAAAGCGGAACCCGAAGCCATCAAAGGCAGTTACACCATCGACCCAGCCGTGTTTGAAGACAACGATGGCAATTACTACATGTACTTCGGCGGCATCTGGGGCGGCCAATTACAGAATTATCGCAACAACACCTATGACGAAAATCGAGGCGAGCCCGCCGATAACGAACCCGCACTCGGCCCTATCGTTGCGCGTTTAAGCGATGACATGAAAGAGTTCGCCGAAACGCCGCGCGAAATTGAAATCCTCGATGAAAACGGCCAACCGATATTAGCCGGTGACCACGACCGTCGTTTCTTTGAAGCCTCTTGGATGCACAAATACAACGGCAAATATTATTTCTCCTACTCCACCGGCAACACCCACTTTTTGTGTTACGCCACCGGCGATAATCCCTACGGCCCTTTCACCTATCAAGGCCGGATTTTGGAGCCGGTAATTGGCTGGACTACGCACCACTCAATCGCGGAATACCAGGGCCAGTGGTATTTGTTCTATCACGATTCAGTGTTATCCAAAGGCATCACCCATTTGCGTTCAGTGAAGATGGCTCCGCTTAATTACAACGCGGATGGCAGCATCCAAACTATTACGCCTTATCGCGACGCCTAAGCTGCGCTTGCGACAACGAACAAGCTGGCACCCCGCCAGCTTTTTTTCACCCTTTATCCGGTGAATCCGCACTTGCTTAATTATTTATAAACATTCCGTCTAAAAATTATTCGTCACATCCGCTTGTAAAAACCCCTCATGCCGCCATATAGATTTACAGCGGTATCGCATCCTGCTGGTAATAGAGGTAGAATGCCGCCACTCGCTGCTGGACGTGGGAAGATCGTAAGAACAACCCTTCGAGTTGCGAATGGGGTCGATTTGGATTCGACGCTGGTAACAAAGCCCAAGGTGCATGTCGTGATGACAGCCAATCACGTTAATCCAAAGCTGTACTTGAATAGTCGCAAACGACGATTCTTACGCTTTAGCAGCTTAATTGCTGCTAACGGTCTATAACAAGGTGCCAGTACCGCGTTAAAGCCCGTCATACAGAACTGGATCGCAGCAAAGCTTGCCTGGGGTGGCGCTGCTAAAACTCTACAGGATCGCTTGTATCGTCCTGCCTGTTGGGCTGATATGAGTTAAATCAATAAACGGATCTAAACATGTAGAGCCGAGGATGGAGTGCTGGCGGACGGGGGTTCAAATCCCCCCGGCTCCACCACAAAACAAACCCTAACATATGTAGGGAAGGAACCATAAATTTGGCATTTGCTAACTTTATGGTAATCATGGAAGCATAAAATGGTCACTTTCCCAATAGACACGGGTTTTTGTAAATTGAAAAAGCCAGACAAATCATGAAGTTGTGATTGTCTGGCTTTTTTATTGCTCGAAATTCTAGTTCGGTACAGTACTGTCGTTTACGCCGTAATCTGTCCAAATCGACCATCTTATAGTGTAAACACTTGATCAGTTCTTTCGAAATCAATAAGTTAAATCATCCGGTCAACATACGTGCAAACAATTATGCTGTTCACAGCATCCCCAAGGGTTGATTTCGACATCGGTCAAATTCCTTTGAATATTTATATCGATTCTACTTCGTATCCAGGTGCAATTTTTAAATTATCAACCCCGTAGAGTGCCTGCCTGTTCTTTAACCATAGATGATATTCATCACCTTCCAGCTTTGCTTCCGATGTGCAGTCCACATTCCAGCGTCTTAATAAGTACCCAGCTACAGCAGCTCTAACATTTACGTTCAAAACACTATCCTGCATTCCATAATCAAGTTCGATAGTTTCTTTATGTCTCAACTTTGGATGGGCAACGATTTTCAACTCCACAATGCGGTTCCATTGATTATCAGAACTTTGGGCCTCATGGTCTTCTACAACTTCATTTGTTGCCCTAGCTGGGTTTGTAACCCTGGTAATGACGAAATCTGTAAAGCGACTGCGCTTACGATCATAAGCTCTAACATGCCAACGCAACCCGTTATCCACCAAGCTGAATGGCACTATTTCTCGTTGAGAAAGGCCGTTATCAATTGAACGATATTCGATGGAGATCGGAGTCTTGTTATAAATGGCACGGCTAATTGCGGCCAAGGTATTAAGGTTTGGCTTGTTGAGTTGTGAGGGCGTTTCACAATTTAAGTAGGGCTTGCTTTGCGGGGCAAAATCGTCACCAAAGCCCAAAGACAACGCAGAGAGAACCCTGTCTGGCCTGTAATCAAATATCGGGCTGAATTGGTCGGTAACGGTATAGAGCTTTGCTTTTGTATCGTATGCAAGATTTGATTCTGCCTGCTCCCTGTAAGCCGAAATATCGCGGGTTGCCGCGGCCTCTTTAATTCCAAATCGTTTAACCAAGTCGTTCCTGCCAACCGAACCTAGGAAATAAAGCCTGAAGTCTATATGAGCGAGACGCTCTCTTTGTGATTGGGCGATGTCTTGCATAGTTGCTTATCCCCTTTTTTATGGTTTTGACGACAGTCATCCTAACAAAAATATCTATACAAAGTCAATTTGATACGTTGACATCATACAAATGATTATGACACAGTGTATATGTGATTCGAACATTGAATCTAAACAGTTAGCATTTTTGACCAATTTATAGGAGTTTCAACTATGGCAACCAATAAACCTAATGGTGATGGCCACCGTAATGGCGCGGTACGTGGGCGCTCTCAAACCCAGACCTCGTCTGGACATTATGTAAAGCGTGACGCTGAAACCGGGCGTTTTATGGATGTAAAAACAACTGACAAAAGCCCATTTAAAGGCGTAAGGAAAGAGAAGTAGATATGGCTTGCGGACATACTCACAAACTTGTTGGTGGCGCTGTTGGTTTTGCCATTTCAGTACTTGAAGACACCAGTGGTCGCAAGGCGACCACTGATCCAATCACAGCAGCAGCAGCACTAGGGTCGCTCTTCGGAGCTTTGCCTGACGTTTTAGAACCAGCAATTCACCCACACCATCGACAATTTTGTCATGGATTGGCGACGCTGGCAGTGATTGGTTATGGAGTAAGGCGTGCTTATCTTTGGCAACCAAACACAGACAGCGAAAGACTTTGGAGAGGATTAGCGTTAATTGCAGGCGGTGCTTATATCAGCCACTTATTGCTTGATTGTGTAACACCAAGATCATTACCTCTTATTGGTAAGCTCTAACATGCAGGAAAAAATATGCCAATTTGGTTGATCGAATTTTTAACAATTCTATCCATGTCAAAAAGGACACAGTGGGCAATTATTTTAGGGTTCCTATTTTTTATAGGAATACATTTGCTTGGTGATTGGGTTGTAATCCATGTTCAGTTGCACGAACAAGCGAGTGTGCTGAATGAAGTTATTCTTCAAAAAATCGCTAGACAATATGACAAGGCCGCCAACATAACTTTATTTTCATTTTTGATTTTAGCTTACAAATTTTATCGGAAAGACAAGGCAAGATTTTGGTAAAACTATTTTTAAAGGGGATCAGCTACATGAATATGGCAGTAAATAGAGATTGGGAATCCGTATTTTTAACATGGGCAAAAGGCCCTAGTGATACGGAACAAGCAAGAGCAGAGAATGCTGAACGCCAAATTAGGGAAGCTATTCATGCTAGCGAAAAACTTAAGAATAGAGATATTCGTGTCTTTACTCAGGGTTCGTATAGAAACAGAGTGAATGTCAGACAAAGCAGCGACGTTGACATTGGCGTTTTATGTTTTGATACCTATTT
>DATIDX010000204.1:0-14888 GCA_035456025.1 Cellvibrio sp.
TACGGTAAGGATGGCCTGGGTTTGTTTATCGACGCTGAGTACTCGGGTCAGGCGCTGGTCATAACGTGCGGCGCGGGCGCCATAATCTACCGCCACTAAATTGCGGTCTTGCAATTCACTCATTGCGCGCTGCACCACACCGCTTTCATAGTTACTAATGGGCTCGCGGCTGGTTTTCTGGTTGCACGCTAGCAGCAGGCTGTTGAGGGTTAAGGGATATTGGTCGGGGGTGCTGAGTTGTTTCTCCATTAATGAACCCAGTACCCGGGCCTCGATAGTATTCAGCAGGGCGGGCTCCTCGTGGGTGCCGTGGGCTTCTATGCCATCGGTTTCTAAAGGTTCCATGGTGTGCTCTCGCTTGTTATCGAAGGGAGCGCCACTCTACGCTGATGACCGGCAAATTTCACGCCTCATATTGAATAAAGGCATCGGCCTCTTCGTAGATGACTTCGTCCACCAACTGCTCCTGATTTTTACCGTTGCAATCAATCACTATGTCGGCGTATTTCAAGTAGAGCGGGCGGCGTTCGGCATAGACCTCGGCGAAGGTCTGGTTGGCTGGGCGGGCGATGCCGCGCTTATCCATATTGTGGATGCGCTGCTCCAGGGCTTCGATGCTGATATCGAGGAAGATAATCGGACCGAATTGTTTCAGGTGTTGCATTCCGGTCGCACTGTAAATCGCGCTACCGCCGGTGGCGATAATATGGTTGGGATACTGTGCCTTGAGCAGCACTTGCTCTTCCGCGTCGCGCAGGGCGAGGTAGCCTCGCTCTTGTAAAATGTCCTGCAGGGTTTTGCGGTGCTCCAGCTGGATCAGCAAATCCGTATCGACAAAATCTTTTGCCAGATTCTTCGCCAATAACAGCCCCAAGGTGCTTTTGCCTGCGCCGGGCATACCAACCAATATCAGGCTTTGATGATAGGGATTCATAGTGCTACTCCTGAGCGGGTTTGGGGTGCATCAACCGTTGCATAAATCTTCAAAGGCATCGACTACTGCCTCTTCATCCTCCTCGGACAATTCGGCTAAATCCATAATGCTGGGGTCGGCGATGCCGAGCAGCTCTTCGATCTCCTCAAACGGCAGGTGCGCGTCCAGGGCATGCTTGACATAAACTTGTACGGCTGCGTGCAGAGCGGTTTCATCGCCGCGTGCTGCTTGTAATTGGGCGACTGTTTGTTCGGTCAGCCATTGGATAAAAGTGCTGCGCTCCTCATCGGAGGAACTGGTGCGGGCATCGTAGTTCAAGGGAATACCTCAGTAATTGGCGAGACTATCAGTATAAAGGCTTTTTCGTAGAGCGGGATGAATCGGTATTGCGGGCGGCGAATCGAATCATTCACCGGGAGCTGAAACACGGCGCGCCATGTGGCGCTACCGTGCCGTAAAAGCGAGTCAGGACTGAGGGTTACTTCTTCTCAACTCTCACCATAACACCCATATGATCGGTGTAAGCCGCAGCGATTTTCGCTACATGGGAAAACTGCGAGAAGTATCTAACCTCCAGTTTTTTAACTGTGGCGACATTGTAGAGGGCCACATCAAACTTTTTGGTTTCAACGGAATTGGTGCCCTTGAAGGTGACCGCATGTGTATCAACAGGCGCGATTTTTTTGTCTGGATGGCCATCTGAAAATTTTGTATCCAGACCGGCCGATACATTAGTAGGGCTGAACATGGCATTGGGTTGATTGGTATCGCCCATAACGACATCGATAACGCCACCGCCGGTGCCCACGCTTTTCAATACCGTGGTTTTAATCTTTTGGTAAAAGGCAGTGACTTTAGTTGCGTCAGTAGCCAGTTCATTAGGGACATGTACAAACACCACCCGCACGCCATTGCAAAGTGCCGCCACCCAGCCATCGCCCTCGGCGATAAATTGTGTGTTATGTGCAGAGTTAGCACTGTGCAAGCTGAAGCAATTACAGGCCTTGGGGAATACCGACGCATGCACTAGTTTACCGGCAGCCAATTCGGCATCGACCCAGCTTTTATGGCGCGCATCCAATTCGCCGAAGGTGAGCAAGTTACAGGCTTGGCCGAACTCGCGGTGTGCGAGCTGATAGATCTGCAAGGCTTTGCCATGGAACATCCCGAGCATACGGATGCTGGCGTCATCCGCTTCCATTTCATCGGCCTTGCGCTTCTTGCCGCGTTTTCCCTTGTCCATAAAGTCTGCCGGTGCCGTAGGCAACAGCTCTGCAGGACCGTATACACCCACATCAGGGTCTTTCCCATCAGCAGCGACGGGAAATTTGAGTGAGATTCGCTCGGACGTTTTCTCCGCCAGCGTTTTTTGCGCTTTGCGAGTGTGCATCTGCGAGGTGGCGGCCTCGACATCGTGTTCGTGACTGACGTTGGAGTTTAAGGATTGGTAAGCAATAACCACACTCATAGGATGTCCCCGATCTGATTGTTTCCTTCAGTTGTGCAATGCAGTTACCAGTGATAACTGTCCTTTGCTAGCGGGGGGAGAGTATAGCCGCTGCCCGGTTTTCGCAAACAGGAGAGCGGCAAGCTGAGACAAAATCCCGCAGTGGTGCGGTTTATGAAATTTCGATCCGATGCTGCGCGCAGACTATTTTTTCAATTGTTGTGCGTGAGCGATTAAGGCGCCAAGTTGGGTTTTGATGGTTGCCTGGATTTTTTCATCAACTAAATTGCCGTCGCCATCAAATGAGGGGGTGAATGCATTGGCAAATACTTCCGGCCGGTTGAGCGGGAATAAATTTAAATAGACGCATACCTGGCGCAAATGATATTGCGCACGGGAGGTTCCCATGCCACCGCCGGCACCCATGAGTGCAACCGCTTTTCCAGACAACAACGCATTGTCAGGTTCGCGTGAAGCCCAATCCAATGCATTTTTTAACGCGGGCGCGATTGAATAATTATATTCAGGGCAACCAAAGATCAGCGCGTCGGCAGCCCCAATTTGTTGCAGCAGCGTTACCAGCGCAGCGGGCTTTTCAGCGAGGTCGGCATTGTAGAAGGGGATATTGGATAAGTCTGCAATAGTGATGCTGCTGCCTTCCGGTGCATTAGCCTGCGCATAGCGCAGTAAACCCATGTTGGTGGATTTTTTCCGTAAGCTGCCACAAATAGCCAAAATATTCATGCGTAGTTCCTCATTGATTGTTGGGGTCTAAAGCACGGCTAGAATCAGCTATTTGTGCGCAACATTCAAATCCAAAAATAGAAAACCGTTTAAAAAGCGCTATTAATCCTAAGGCTTTTTAAACGGTTTTCTGGTCATCAAATATTAACAGTGCTAATAAAAGGTCCGACTTATGCGGAGCGTCTATAAACGTGCTGATGGTTATGATGATGGTGCAAGTGTGGTTGAGGCAGTAAGCGGTCAGTTTCTTCTTTAACAATTTTGTAGCATTCGCAGGTCAAATTTTCGAGGGCAGAGCGATCCAACACATTTATACGGCCACGGGTATATTCAATTACGCCGAGTTTTTGCAGTTTACCGGCTGCATCTGTAACACCTTCACGGCGCACACCGAGCATATTCGCAATCACTTCCTGTGTTAATAGCAAATGGTTATCTGACAAGCGGTCGAGCATCAAAAGCAAAAATTTGCATAGTTGCTGATTGATAGAATGATGGCGATTGCACACAGCGGTTTGCGCCATTTGGGTAATTAATGATTGGGTATAGCGCAGCATTAATTCTTGCATATCGCCATGGTGGGCAAGTTCTTCCTTAAATTTTCTCGCTGGCAGGCGATAGGCATAACCTGTGCTTTGGACTACGGCGCGGCTTGGTGTGCTGTCCCCACCCATGAATAAGGCTATTCCGACAAAGCCTTCATTTCCGACGAGGGAAATTTCAGTGGAGTCGCCATCGCGTGTGACATATAAGAGTGACACGACTGAGTCTACGGGAAAATAAACATGCCGCATTACGTCGCCTGATTCGCAAATCACTTTGCCTTGCTTTAATTGAACCAGCTCAAGGTGTGGCAGTAAACGACTTTGGGTCTCGACGCTAAGTGCATCAATAAGGTGATTTTTTTGTGGATTGAGATATGCAGACATATTTTTCTCCTTTTTAATTTCATCAAAAAGAAACTTTGTTTTGTATTGCTGGATAGTCTTTTAAATTTGCTTAACAAAAGAGAAGGAGCAATATGCGTGCCAGCGAATTTTATACAATTTTACGTGTGCTAAGAGACGCTGTTTTGTTACAGATTACCCTTAAGATGTGGCGTTTTAAGCGGGTAGGGAGGGAAATATACGGCTGTAAGAGCGCGTGTCATTGCGTTGAAATGATTTCATGTCGGCTGTAAGTTTTTCAATTGTCAATAGGAGAAAATACGGACTTACCGACTTTTTGGTAGTTATTACATTACTAAAAGGATGATTTTGGTTCCATTTTGCAAAATCAGGGAATGACTTACAAAAAATCACTGATTTTTTAGCTGACTAGCTTACGGGAATGGAGAAGTCTCATGCTTAGCGGTTGGCGTATCAGACGACATTTGAGCCGTTCTTATAAAAGGTTCTTGTGCCATTGACTACCGGGGCGGATGAAAATCCCTTTAGCACTTGGTTTATGTTTAATGTTTTTTTACGTATAAGAAACTCCCGTCTCATTTTTTATCTCTTTCATTTATCACCCCCCTTCATGTAGCCATTTTTTATTTAACTTTTTTCTAATTCGAATCTCAAAAACATAGTTATTTCTTAATTCATTTTTCTTAGTTTAATAGAACAGGGTAATAGTTCGATAACGCACTGATAAGGAACTGGATTATTACAATAATCTCGATGAAATATTAATTTTGATATTTTGTTCAACCTAATCCAGCAGGTCCTGCTGAAGGAGATTGGTATGATTACAACCGTTGGAATAACTGATACTAACGATGTAGCTCTGCGAGGGGAAAATAACTACGCCTCTGCGAGTGCGGTATCTTGGGGGGCAATTTTTGCAGGTGCTGCGGGCGCGGCTGCATTGTCGCTAATTCTTTTAATATTGGGCGGGGGGCTCGGTTTAAGTTCTGTTTCGCCTTGGGCAAATGATGGTGTCAGCGCAAAAACACTTGGGTGGTCGACCATTATTTGGATCACGCTCACTTCGGTGGCGGCCAGTGGTCTGGGTGGGTATTTGGCGGGCAGATTGCGTACGCGTTGGATATCAGTCCATACCGATGAAGTGTATTTTCGTGATACCGCGCATGGATTCCTCGCTTGGGCAGTGGCCACTTTATTTACAGCCAGTTTATTAACCTCAGTAATAGGCTCGATTGTAAGTGGCGGTGTAAAGGCAGGTGCGAATATCGCGGGTGGTGTTGCTCAGACTGCAGCAGTTGCCGGTGTTAACGCCGAGCAATTTGGTGTTGATGGTGAGTCCACCGGTTATTTTATTGACTCCCTATTTCGTAGAAATGCGCAGGCACCAGCTGCTGCTCCTACCAACACTGTTCCACCGACTGCACCAGTGCCTGAAGTAGGTGCGAGTGAGCCATCGCGTTCTGCGCAAACTGAAGTTCCAAGTGTTGAGGTGGGCCGAATATTCGTTAACGCCCTTAAAAATAATTCTCTACCGGAAAATGATGCGCGCTACTTGGCACAACTTGTCTCCGAGCATACTGATTTAAATCAGCAAGAAGCTGAAAAACGCGTAAAGGAAACCTTTGCGTTGTGGCAAACGAAATTGCGTGAAACCGAAGGTGCGGCTAAAAAAGTTGCTGACGATGCTCGCAAAGCATCTGCGTATCTTTCACTATGGCTGTTTGTATCCTTGTTGATTGGCGCGTTTACTGCCAGCTGGCTTGCCACATTCGGCGGCCGTCAACGCGATCTATAATTTAACGTGATTGAGGAGAACTAGCATGCGCTCATTACTTCTGTGGTTTCTCGGTGTACCTATCCCTGTAATTATTTTGATTGCAATTCTCACTTAATATCTGTGTGAGCTAGCAGCAATACGTAAGTAACCGCGAGGTTACTTACGTATTTGTTTTTAGTAGACCACTTTTTATTTTTTGTTTAAAAGCTGAAGCGGGAGTGTTTTTTTAAGCTTGGGCAGTGTCTGTATAATCACCTACTGCGTCTTTGATAATCCCGGTTGCTATATCGGTTTCTTCAGGGGTTAGAGTTTCAATAATAACGACATATTGATCATTGCTAATTGCATCTTTAACCAAATCTGCAAAAGGTTTTGGTTTTTTGGATGCCCCTACTGCCGCTCCTAAAAAACCGCCGAGGCTCGCACCCCATCCCAATAACATGAGTGGTGCAATAAGAGGGCTAGCTACAAATAAACTTACATTAGCAGTGACCAATGCAATTTGTGTTAACGCCCCTACGCCGGTTCCCACTACAGTACCTATTGCACCGTCTACCAACATGTCTTTTAAAACACCGTTGCTGTCGGCGGTCGCCTCATGGGGTGGAAAAGGTGTGGTTTTATCGAGCACATGAATACGCGCTTGGGCTATCCCGGATTCTACCAATTTATTGGACACTTCAAGCGCCTGGTCGCGGTGTGCGAAAAATCCGGATACGTGATGTACATAGTCGCTCATAATATTTCTCCTCAAATTCCGGAAACAATTATCCACCGACTATTATCCCTAAGGAGACATACAATCTCTGTACGTTGCCGAACCTAGTCTCTAGTAGAAAAAGTTTAATTGAGGAAAAAAGCCGATTTACCTTAGTTAAGGGCAAGCGAAATTAAGGCTTAGCAAAAGTCGATTTCGTAGTAAAGCGGGACAACCACGCGCTCGCCAGCACTAATCCTAGGGCGATAAGTGCGCCTAAAAATTCCCGTGCTTCCTCTATGTAAGGTTTCTCCGGGTTCATGCTCTGCATCAAGGGTTCTTGATCCATATGTAAATAATAATTGTAGGCGCCTGGCGCTGATAGCATTGCCTCCAGTAAGCAGATTAGCAAAGCCAACCAAAATAAACTTTTTATCCATTTATTCAAAACTACCACGAGTGGTACAGCGGCGCAGATAAGATAAAAGCTGACCCATATTATCGGGTCAGGATCATTTATTTGCAGGGCAGCAAAGGCGATGAGTGTTAAGGCAAAGAGCGCGGCACAGGATTTGGCGAGATACTGCATTGGTTGATTTTCCGGATTGTTGTGGTGATTACTATTTTTTTCGTCTGTGCGCATTAAAAAAACGTTAATCCGGCTTTAAAACGGATAACCATCTAATTCGGCGGTGTAAAGCTGCGCAGGCGCCGTTGCATCGTCGGCATCAGTAACTAACAACAGATGAATCTTTCCATTGCTTAGGGTTGCTTCAATTCCTTCGGCTTTAACTGTTTTGTCGAGCGCATGGGTGCTGTGCAAGTTACCGGCAGCATCTATCAGCCCGATAATTGAACCCATGCACATACCGTCGAGATACGCATCGTCAGTGTTTTCCGCTGCCGCCGTAAAGACAATAGCGCCGTTGGGGAGGGCGGTTGCATCAGTAAAGCACAATGGCACACCTGCAATTTCACCCAGCTCATAGGGGGTAACATCAATATCCGGTTTGGATTTTTTGTCAGTATCCAAAACGGATAGATAAAAATCCTTAAGCGGAATGCGAATGCTGGCATTGAGTTTATTTTTTTTGTTGCCGCGCTGAAATAAAATAATATCCTTCTCGATAATTACTGCGCCTTCGATATTCAGTTTACCAATTTTATTTTTAACTTCATCGTACAGCTCTTCCAGATCTATCAGCTCTACATTTGCTAATTCATTTTTCTCATCGAGCGCAATTATTGCGCCTTTGCGGCGGGTTTCTTTTGAGCCTGAACCCAAAGCCAGTAGTGCACCGTAGGGATGGCGTTTGGATGCCGGAATCTGCGTGAGGACTTCGAGGTCCGCTTTGGCTGCTTTGCGCTCTTCCAGAGAAAGTGGCAGATCGCCCGGGAATAATTCAATGAGTTTACCTTTAAAATCCGGTTGTCTTGAAAACACGGCTAAATGATTTTCATCATCAGCGATTACATACAGAAAATCGCCCACCTGCACCAAACCGCTGGCCGCACTGAGATGTGCATGACGGTGTTTATGCGAGGCTTTAAGAAGGTTTAAAGTGGCAATAGCTGTGAGTGAAATCATATTAGCTCGATGTCTGTTTATAGAACTGGAAGGTCTGAAGGATAAATGGTTATCTTCAATTCTGCTAATACAAATAGGGGTGCTATTTAAGTATTAACCGATTTTGTTTATAAAAATATAATCTATTTAACCGAGGGCCTTATTTGCTAATCTGTAATTGAGAGGTCGGTAACCGCCGGCTTCGAACAAATATCGGGTATTCAATTTCCCTGTATTAAAACAACGTAATTCGGCTGAGGGAATGATGCAATGAAACATATCCATCTACCTGGTCTGCATGAGCACACACATAATGAAGATCATCATTATGAACTGCTTGGTGAAAATATTTTCACGCTCGTAATGATTGCTGCCTCTCTGTTTATACCATTCGCGTTCATTTTACATTTTTTTCCAGGCTAGATATTTTTGGGCGCCGGCGTCGATCCTGAAAGATAGGAAAGCGTCGGCCTATCAGTAGCGTCCAGCAAATGCCGGGTTTTTAGGAGGCCCCGGCATTGTTATGGGTGCCTATTAAAAATATATTCTTAATGTTGTTGTGGGATAAGCAGACCTTTGGCAACTGCTGGGCGGGCGAGAAAGCGTTCGAGTGAGCGGGTAACGTTTGGAAAATCCGAAATGCCCACCAAATCGCCCGCCTCGTAAAAGCCGATCAAATTACGCACCCAGGGAAATGTTGCGATATCCGCAATGGTGTACACATCACCCATAATCCAGGGTCCCTTCGCAAGGCGCTGGTCCAATACTGCGAGTAACCGCTTCGCTTCTGCCACATAACGATCGCGCGGACGCTTATCTTCATAGGTCTTGCCAGCGAATTTATTAAAGAAACCGACTTGCCCGAACATAGGTCCGATGCCGCCCATTTGGAACATCAGCCATTGGATGGTTTCGTATCGGCCTGTTGCATATGTTGGCAGCAGTTGCCCGGTTTTCTCCGCCAGGTAAATCAATATTGCTCCAGACTCAAACAATCCAATTGGTTGGTTGCCTGGCCCGTTCGGGTCAATGATCGCCGGAATTTTATTATTGGGATTAAGCGATAAAAATTCGGGGGACAATTGCTCGTTGCGATCAAAGCTCACCAAATGCGCCTCGTAGGGCAAACCAATTTCCTCCAGCATAATCGACACCTTCACCCCATTGGGTGTAGGCAATGAATACAGTTGAAGTCGCTCAGGATGTTGGGCCGGCCATTTACGGGTGATGGGAAAATGCGAAATAGTGTTCATAGGTTCCTTGTAGGGTCAGTTAAAAAGCGCGATAGGCAGTGATAATGAGTTGGCGTGTACGCTCGCGCACAGAGCAATTACGCCCCAGGCCCTAGGCTCGAATCTGGTAAAACCAAGCCAATTCGATGGCTACTAGGGAGGTGTTATGCGGTTATCCACTTGCGGCAGTTGCGGGCAATTGGTGTATTTCGAGAATACATCATGCACGCGCTGCGGTGCAGTCCTGGGCTTTAATGCCGGCAGTCTCCAAATTGAATCCTTTACTCCCGCGGATGATGGCCTGCTTGCACCTATAGATACGGCGGAAACTGCCCGGTACCGTTATTGCGCTAATGGGTTAAGTCACGGCGCGTGTAATTGGGTCGTCAAAGCAAATGACCCCCAAGAGTTTTGCGTTGCTTGCCAATTGAATCGCACCATTCCTGATTTAAGCCTGGCGAATAATGTTGACCTATGGAAAAGGATGGAAACCGAAAAAAGGCGCCTGGTTTACAGCTTGCTGTCGCTTGGATTACCCCTGGCACCCAACGATCCTGCAGCACCGAAGCTGGCGTTTGATTTTCTCGCTGATACTGCACCGGAGGGTGATGAATCCCACCGGGTGTTAACCGGCCATGACGATGGGCTCATCACCATCAATCTCAACGAGGCCGACTCAGCCTTCCGCGAAAAAACGCGGGAGAACATGGCGGAACCTTACCGCACGCTGCTCGGTCATTTTCGCCACGAGTCGGGGCACTACTACTGGGATTTATTGGTGCGCGATACCGAGTGGCTGGAACCGGTGCGGGAGCTATTTGGTGATGACCGCCAGGATTACAGCGCGGCGCTGACAAACCACTATCAGAATGGACCGGCAAGTGATTGGCAATTGCACTACGTTAGCGCCTACGCCAGTAGTCACCCGTGGGAGGATTGGGCGGAAACCTGGGCACATTATTTACATATTATCGACACGCTTGAAACGGCCCATGAGTTCGGGCTGACCATCGCGCCGCAGGTATCCAACAGCAAACATTTGAAAACCAAAGTGGAAATAAATCCTTACGACAGTAAAAAATTCACCAACGTAATCCAGCATTGGTTTCCACTGACCTATGCACTCAATAGTTTAAATCGCAGTGTTGGGCACCCGCACGCCTATCCTTTTGTATTGGCTGAGCCGGTGATTAAAAAACTCGATCTAGTACATCGCATTGTGCATGGCGATTTACAAGCAAAGAAATAAACGTAGGGGGCGGGGGATTAGCAATCAATATTCAAAAAATTTTCGGTGTTCCTTGCCTGCACTCAACGGATTGATTTTATTAGGGTGCTTGTGTTCTTTCCAGTTATCCACTTGTTTGCCTGTATTCAAGTGCGGAAACTTATCTACCTTAGCCACATCTATCCCAAGAAAGTTCAGCAGAGTTTGCAGGCTGCCCTCGTGGCTTACATCAATTGCGAGAAAATCATCCCGGCCGGAAAAGTAATTGAATACCTCTTGATGATGGCATGTATAGCAGTTGGCCAAATGCTCCGCAGTTAATGGGTCATCCACCGCAGATAACTTAAACGTGCTATTGATGCAGCGTTTGAGCACGACATTAAGGTAACCAGATTTGGGGGTTAACTCTGGTAGCATTTTTTTCAACAACATTTGCATGGATGGAATCCATGCTGCCAATGTCCGGTCCAGATACACAAACTTGGAGCCAGGAAATAATTTATCCAGTTCGCGATAATCGCTAAAGCAGGGCGCATCGGCAATAACATCAGCTAATTCAAACGCGCGCTTGGTGTAAGCGGTGTGCGCGACTTTAAAACCGTAATCCAGCAATGCCACGCTGATACTGGTAGTGCCTGTGCGGGGCAGGCCGATGATAAATAATTTATTCATGAGTTTTTATTCATTTATTTACAGCGGGATTCTCAGTTTATTCGTCCGATGTCGGCACCTCCAAATGCTCCACCATGATCAATTTTTCAGTGGCAAAACCTAAAGCTTTTGCCTTCGCCATTAATTGATCCAGCAGTGCTGGGTCGAGATTCGGCTTGCGTGCCAGTATCCAAAAATAATCCTTATCGGCGCCAGTGACTAGCGCGTATTGATAATTTTCCTTATCGAGATCGAAGACAACGTAGGAGCTATAGAAGGGCCCGAAAAAAGACACCTTTAAATGCCCGATATCCGGTTCGCTCACGAAATAAGCTTTGCCTTCGGTGCTCTCCCAGGTTTTATCTTCCTTTAAGTAACCCTGGTTAATGACTTTTACACCGCCATCTTCACGCAAGCTGTAATTGGCAGTCACGTTGCTCAGGCCGCGCTCAAACTTATGGTCAAGCCGGGCCACTTCGTACCATGTACCTAGGTATCGCTGCACGTCAAATGATTCAACAGGTTTGATATCGTCCGGCACGCCGGTGCAACTGCCTAAGAGCATAATAGCGCTGAGAATTAGGTATTTCATGGGATGCCTCGGCTGGATTGATTTCAGTTCGCAAGTTGAATTAATTCTGCAAGTCCGCACCCGTTAAATATGTGCGATGGCAAACATTCAGAGCCAAAGGATTAATGCAATAGAGAATTTGAGTCTATATAGATATGAACGATGAGAAATGCAGATTCCGGTGACCTTTCCCCAATATCAGTACCACTTCAAGGATGAGGTTTTCATGTTAAGCCGCCAGCTTCGCGAACGCTACCATCGAGATGATGGACGCAGACTTATATCACATCCAACAGCTGGGAATGCGGCATCGGGAGCAATTTACGTAATAGGTTTTTTATAAAAGGCATGTGGTAGAAATACGTACCGCAATGCGGCGAAGCTGAAACAAGGTGTTACAGTTCGGCAGGGCAGGAGTTTTTATACTGAGGCTTCGCCGTACGCCAAACCAGCAATTAAGGATGCTCATGCTGTATAAAAAACTTTTGTTGGTTATTTCACTTTTAATTCTAAATAGTGGTTGCCAGTCAACTTATAAATCATTAACCAAGCCGATTCCCGATAAATATATTGAAGTAGTTCCAAGCGATCCTAGTGTAGATGTTGCCGCTGCCTTGGAAGCCTCTGGCAAACCTTACGTTTGCAAGGAGATGTATTTTGGCCACAACTCTTCCAAAAATCGTAAAGCCTGCTTTATAAAATTGCCAGAAGACGACCAGCTTGAGCGTTTGAAGGTTCGAATGGAGGGGACGCCGGAAGCCATATTGTTGGATACTGGCAAGAATATTTTGAATGTGGGATATGTGTTTTTGGAGTTCCTGTTTATTGGGTATGTTCCTTTGTTTCATTTACCTCAGTAGGCGGCGGAGTATTATTTTGAAGAGCGTCTTCTATTAATTCGCCCATCACTTTTTTCGCCGTCCCAATCGACAGTGTAAAAGGTTGTGGATGCATCATTAAACCGCATTAATATTTTTAATTCGGGTTACCAGATCTTTACAACTTTTCCGATCAGGTTTGTAGCTGGCAAGAATCCCCATTCGCGGCTATCCAGCGAGTTATCCCTGTTGTCTCCCATCACAAAATAGTGATTGGCAGGTACAGTTACAGAGAACATACGGTACGGACTGCGCTCATTTTCGTATTGCACCATGTGGCTGTAGCCATTTAAATTTTCGAAGAATGAAAGCCCATCAATTGCCCTGGTTTCTATTAGTTGTCCGTTGACCGTTAATTTTTTATCAGAGAACTGGATAATATCGCCAGGCAGCCCTATCACTCGTTGTAAGAATATTGTTTTGGGTAGATGCGGTGGGTAGAAAGTGATTATCTCACCCCTTTGAGGTTTGGCGCTATCTGCCTTTTCGCTTGCGGCATCCCGGTAAACCATTTTATTAACAAGCACAAAATCGCCAGGATTTATAGACGGCATCATGGAGCCTGATGGCATTGAATTAATCTCGTATATAAAGATACGCACAATGATGATGGGAATAAGAATGATGGCCAGCACTGCGTAAATAATCCAGATGCGGAGGGTGTAGCTTATCTTTTTTTGGGTTTTGATTTGTGCGGTCATGTGCTTCCTTTTCTGACGTTAGTGGTTTCACCGTTGCTCGATGTAGTATTTGTTTTTTATTAAATAATGCTTAA
This sequence comes from Cellvibrio sp., assembly GCA_035456025.1. Classification (GTDB taxonomy): domain Bacteria; phylum Pseudomonadota; class Gammaproteobacteria; order Pseudomonadales; family Cellvibrionaceae; genus Cellvibrio. The sequence continues at coordinate 13,410 of DATIDX010000204.1, forward strand.
ACGTTCAGTTTTTTATCTTGCCATGTGTTGTAAAAAATATAATCAGCCAATGATTTCATTTTTAGTCGTGATGATAACGTCATTTACCATGAACACGTCCGGTCTCGCGGATTTCCTATGACGGGTAAGTTGTGTTGAGGAGCGTAGCCAGAGGCACGAATCGCAACATAGCCATGCACTCGTAACTAGGGTTAATCTCTACACCAACCTTCCCCTAAACGTGTTCTTAAACAATCCGATTTTTCAGCCAGCCATTTCATTCCAGTATCAGCACCATTGCTGGCCTGAATAGTTTCAGTGGCTCCATTACGCTCAAAGGTTATTTGATTTCCTGTGCTGGCCCCTTGGTATTGCTTCGGGCCATCAAGATCGGCGATGGTGATTGTGTATTTACCATCATTGCCGGTAATTTCAATAAACGTCCCCTCAGGGCCATTCCATTTTCCAATCCACGCATCGGTTGTTACCGGTGTGGTGGGGGCGTTAGTGGTGTTTATGCTTGATGTTGAACTGGAAGGGGAGGGTGCCGTTTTATCGCTACAGGCCGTCAGTAATAATATTGATGGCAGTATGAATATGCATAAAGTTGAGCTTTTCATGGCATTTCCTGTTCAGGGTTGCACATATTATTGTTCGTCACAAATCTTGTCCCAAATTTCGGCATAACCGAAATTTGCCAAGAATGAGCTTACCTCATAATCAATATCAGGCATTGTGTCGGTATTGTCGGTGCTACCCAGTACTTTGGTTCCACTTTCGCTGTCCGCTCCTATTTGCTCTACCATTTTCCATATGAATTGTGCGAATAGAATCGCATCATTTTCGCTACTAATTCCTTGTTCTAACATCAGCGCGATCTTTCTCTCATTGGTAGCTGTTGCGTAATGAAGAATAAGGTCTTTAACGTGTGGATAGCGTTTGAAGTGAGTCATAGTGCGTTCTCCGCATTTTTTATAATCGCCATTCTATCTGCGATCCACTTGAGGTTTTGAACAAGTTTGTAAATGCTCATAGGCTCGGTTACGGTTAGAAAATAATGACCTTTCTTTTTGGGATCTTTGTCTTCAACGAATTTCATATTGCTGGGAAGATCAGCACTTTGCAGTACCCAGTAAACATCTATGCCTGACTTTTTTGATCTTGCAAAAAGCCGATAAACACGTTTTAACTCTTTCCAGTTCGTAGAAAATGACAGTCCGCGTTGATCATCAGGCAATACCCATTTTTCATCTGCGGAAAACTTATAATCAATAATCCTTACGCCTTCAATTGTTCTGTACGGACCTTCATTCGTTTGAGGGTAAATTGTTGGGTGGCTTCCCCTCGCAACAGGGCGTGCCGCAAATCTAGACAATTGCTCAATTATTTTTTGTAGGTCATCCAACGATTTGAACTGATGAATAAACTGCTCTTGTTCCATTGATATTTCCTTTATCGATAAAATTTTCTTGAGGGCGCGGAACGGTGTGTAGCTGAAGA
>DATIDX010000205.1:0-14882 GCA_035456025.1 Cellvibrio sp.
AGGCATTTTTTTCAATCAACAAGGCGACAACTTTTTCATCGACTTTATAAACATGATCGCCCGCGAAAATTTCTACATTCGGGCGATAGGTGCCGTGGTCGTCGATGTAATTGAGTGTGCCAATTCCGTATTTCACGCCGACAGTAAAGTCGTCCGCACCATGATCTGGTGCAGTGTGTACAAAGCCAGTACCTGCATCAGTAGTCACGTGATCGCCGAGAATGACTGGCACCTGACGCGCGTAGAAAGGATGTTGCAGCAGCAAGTTTTCCAGCACTGCGCCTTTTACGCGGCCGACAATTTCATAGCCTTCAACTTTTGCACGCGCAAGCACACTGCCGACTAAAGTTTCAGCCACCAGCAAGCGCTCATCGCCCACTTGTACCAAGGCGTAATCGACTTCTGCATTCGCAGAAACAGCTTGGTTCGCCGGCAAAGTCCAGGGCGTGGTAGTCCAGATCACCAAGGAGATTATTCCGTTGCCGCTTAATTCAGCAATCGTTTTTTCAATCGCTGCTTGATCGACAAATGCAAATTTTACGTCGATAGAAAAAGACGTTTTATCCTGATATTCCACTTCTGCTTCGGCGAGCGCAGAACCACCCACAACGCTCCAGTACACAGGTTTAAAACCTTTATGCAAATGGCCGTTGTCAGCGATTTTTCCGAGCGCGCGGATGATGTCGGCTTCGAATTTGTAATCCATAGTGAGGTAGGGTTTATCCCAATCACCCTGCACTCCCAAACGGATAAAGTCAGCCTTTTGGCCTTCGACTTGTTTGGCGGCGTATTCACGGCATTTATTGCGGAAAGTTTTTACATCGACTTTATCGCCCGCTTTGCCGAGTTTTTTCTCAACATTGTGCTCAATTGGCAAACCATGACAGTCCCAACCCGGTACATAGGGCGCATCAAAACCGCTTAGGGTTTTGCTTTTGACGATAATGTCTTTGAGGATTTTGTTAACCGCGTGACCGATATGGATATCGCCATTCGCATAGGGCGGGCCGTCGTGCAAAATAAATTGCTCACGACCAGCGCGCGCTGCGCGAATTTGCTGATAAAGATCATTTGCTTGCCATTGCTTCAGCATGTCCGGCTCGCGCTGGGCGAGGTTTGCCTTCATGGCAAAACCGGTGTTAGGCAGATTCAGTGTTGCTTTGTAATCGATCATGATTCACGGTCAACTTGTTAACAAATGTTTGAAATAATTGGATTGGGCAGTGGCTATAAAAATCACAGACAGGTGTTGCTTCTACCACTAAAAAATTGCTGCCCTTGTGCGATATCAGTTTGCAACTGCGCGCGCAGCTCTTCCAGTGACGAAAACTTTTTTTCATCGCGCAGTTTTTTGTGAAATTGCACTTGGATCATCGCGCCGTAAACACTGCGCGCGAAATCAAACAGGTGCACTTCCAGCAGTGGTTTTTTATCGCCGCTCACGGTGGGGCGCACGCCGACATTAGCCACACCTTGGTGCAGGCTGCCGTCGGAAAATTCAACTGTCACCGCAAAAACACCATGCAATGGTGAGCGATAGCGGCGCAAGTGAACGTTGGCGGTAGGCACCCCCAGGGTCCGCCCAAGTTGCTTGCCATAGGCGATACGACCACTGATGCTGTAGGGCTTGCCGAGCAGCAATTCTGCGTGAGCAAATTCGCCTGCCTCCAATAACTGGCGGATGCGCGTGCTGCTCGCCCGTTCACCATTGATTTCCAGGGTGCAGGTATCGGTCACACCAAAGCCATGGACAGCACCCATGGTTTGCAGCAAGGTAAAATCCCCACGCCGGTCGCAGCCGAAACGGAAGTCATCACCTACTACCAAGTGTTTGATGCCCAACCCCTCGATTAATACGGTTTCTACAAACGCTTCGGCGGAAAGGCTGCGCAGACGCTCATTGAATTGAACACAGAGCACCCGTTCGACGCCTGCCGCAAATATGGCCTGTACTTTTTCGCGCAGCCGCATCAAGCGTGCGGGAGCCTTTTCACCCAGGAAGAATTCGTGGGGTTGAGGCTCGAAAACTATTGCGACCGCTGGTAGTTGGTACTGACGGGCAACTTCAATCAATTGCCGCAATATAGCTTGATGGCCGAGGTGCACGCCGTCGAACGAGCCAATGGTCGCCACGCAGCCGCGGTGCCATGGGCGCAAGTTATGTAAGCCGCGAATAAACGCATGTGCCGCCGGATTCACGCTCTGCCCTATCCTCAACCCAATTGCTAAAAAATGAAGGCCGGCAGTATACAGGACGGGTGACGCCCGAGCCTACCCCAGGTTAGATCAGTGGTGGGCTTTGAAATCGCGCAGACGCACCCCGACCACAAAGAGCATTGCGAGGTAGGAAGCAAACCCGGCAATGCAGATTACAGCAAGCCGCACGACTCGCTCCATCACACCCCAATCATGCCAGAGATCCCAAACCAGCAGGAAACCAAAAAGCACTGCCACCATTGCCAGATTGGCTGCCCCGTAACGCAACCACAATGTCGGCCAGTTGCTGGCAGGGTTATATACCTGTGCTTTTCGCAGCCCCCGGTACAACAACCCGGCATTTACATAAGCCGCCATGGCGGTCGTGAAAGCGAGTCCGACATGCCCCAAGCCCCAGAACATTACCAGCGGAATTACCACCAACGGCTTCATTACTATGTTGGCGATAATGGCAATTACCCCAATGCGTACCGGCGCTTTCATATCCTGCCGCGCGAAATAGCCGGGCACCAAAACCTTAATCAACATAAACGCAAACAGGCCGAGCGCGTAGGCTTTAAGACTATAGGAGGACATAAGAATGTCCTGCTCTTTCATTTCGCCGTGATAAAAGAGTGTGAACAGGATAGGCTCAGCGAGGATTACCAACGCGAGCGTGGCAGGCAGCGCGATCAGCACTACAAAACGGATCGCCCAATCGAGCATCTGACTAAATTTTTCACCCGATTGCGCCGCGCTCAGCCGCGACAACCCCGGCATAATCACGGTTGCAATCGCTACCCCAAACACCCCCAGCGGCAACTCCACCAAGCGGTCGGAATAGAATAGCCAGCTCACCGCGCCGTCGCCCAACTGGGTAGCAATAATCGTATCCAGCAGCAGGTTTAGCTGACTTACCGAAACGCCAAATAATGCCGGCGTCATCAGTACCAAAATACGTTTAACACCGGGGTGCGACCAGTCCAATTTTGGCGAAGGCAACAAATGGATCTGGCGCAAAAACGGCAATTGGAACAGCAGCGAAAAAACACCGGCAGCGATAATACTCCAAGCTAACGCATGGGCAGGACTTTGAAAAAAATCAGCCACAAGTAATGCGCCAGCGATCATAAACACATTGAGAAATACCGGCGTAATCGCCGGAATGGCAAAGCGGTCGTAACTATTGAGGATCGCCCCGGCAAAACCGGTGAGCGAAATCAGCATCAGATAGGGAAAGGTGATGCGCACCAAGTCAGTTAGCAAATCAAACTTGGCGGGATCGGATAAATAACCCGGCGCAAATACCACCGAGACGCCCGCCGCACCCACGACACCGATGATCGTCACTACAAACAAAATTGACCCCAGGCAACCGGCGACTTTATCAACCAATTCCTTTACCGCCGCATGGGAACCCTTTTCCCGGTATTCCGACAGCACCGGAATAAACGCCTGCGAAAAAGCGCCCTCAGCAAACAGGCGACGGAAAAAATTGGGAATTTTTTGCGCGACACCGAAGGCATCCATCGCCCCACCCGCTCCCAACACACTCGCCAGAACAATGTCACGAATCAAACCCAGCACCCGCGAAGTCATCGTCATTGAGCCCGTGAGCAAGCTGGAGCGCAGCAGGCTTTTAGGCTTGGCGCTTTTTTCAGGAGCGGATTTTTCAGGGGGTGAATCAGGCAAATCAGAGTCAGACACGTTAAATCCTGCGGGGCACAAAAGATTCGACATTATCTATGGCCAGCATACCCGCGCACAACCCAAGGCAGCTCTAATCAAGACCAACACTAGCCCTTCGTAGGCACAGCCTCTCCCCACAGTAACAGGTTGACAATTTTATTGGCGACCTATACTGTACATAAAAACAGTAACAACTTTGAGGATTTACACAATGGCAGTAATCGCCGTTTGGCTATGTGATCGGGATGGCAGTATGTTTGAAGATAAAAAAGTCGCAGAAGAGCACGATAAATACCTGGAACTTGCCGCCAACATCACTCAATTGATTGAAGAAAACATTCCCGGTATCGATGAAAAATACAGCGAAGCCATAGGTATTTTGCTGGCGCAGCGCCGTGAATTGCTCGCCAAGGCCTGCAAGGGCAAGCCCGATGAATTATTACAGCCATTCACCTACGAGAAACCTGTAACCCTGAACAGTAAAACTGCCACCGCCACGGATAAGGACGACTAGGTAGAGGCAGTTACTGCATGCACCAGTGTTTCCACAGTCACAGGTGCAGTTAATGGCTGCCCACACAGCCATTAACGTTCATACAAACAACTGAATTATCACTCAGTGGTTTGTACGTGTTTAGGTATGTTCTCGGATAGTGGAGCAAACTACTCCCCAGCAGTTTTTTCCACTGTCCGATTACATACCTGCTTCCACCACTTATCGCCCTGCCCGGACTGTCAGCCACAGCTGGCGCAGGCGATAAGCTGCTTTCACCACCGCATCTATTCCTTAGGGAACCTCAACGGGTGCGGTGGTTTTTTATCATTTTTTGATATTAAAACCCTCCTGCAATTGCGTCAGAATCAACTAACCTTAGGTGATTCAATCTCCAGCAAAGAGGCATCAAATGGCTCGTTTCGACGCACATTTTTCTTGTATTCAGTGGCTGGTCGCGAGCTTGACTGCCTGCCTGATTGCCATTCCAGCCTATGCCGAACCGCTGCGCATGGTGCAAGGTAATAACGCCATCGAAACCTACGCTAAAGGATTGCTGAAACTTGCACTGAGCAAAGTTCCCAACCAATATGACTGGCAGGAGCCCGTGCCAAATGCCAGCGAGGAGCGCATGGTTAGCCTGCTGATGGATAACCAATTGGATGTTGTCTGGTATGCAACTACCAATGACTTGGAGGAGCGCCTGCAACCTATCCGCATTTGTATTTATCGCGGCCTCTTAGGCTACCGCGTGCTGCTGATCAAAAAGGGAACCCAGAACAAATTTGATGGCATAGAGAATCTGGATGATTTGAAGCGGGTATCGCTCGGCCAAGGCCGTTTTTGGGCGGATACTAACGTACTGACTGCCAACCATCTCAACGTGGTCAAGGTAATGAAATACGAAGGGCTGTTCCATATGCTCGATGGTGGCAGGTTTGACGCCTTCCCGCGCGGAGTGCATGAACCTTGGGCGGAGATCCAGCGCTACCCCACCCTGGCGCTCGATGTTGAGCAAACCCTGTTGATGTCTTATACCAATCCCTTTTATTTTTTTGTGAATAAAACCAACACCCAATTGGCGAAGGATATTGAGCGGGGCTTACGCATCGCGATTGAAGATGGCAGTTTTGACGAATACTTCCTCAACGACCCTATAGTGAAAGACGCGCTGGCGAAAGGGAACCTGAAAAACCGCACCATCATCCACCTGGATAACCCCGGGTTGCCGCCGAAGACGCCTGTGGATGACAAATCACTCTGGTTTGATCCTTATACCTTTAATGAGTGATGCGGTCTGCGCGCACGAAAAGCCAGCAGCGCCCCGACTGCTGTTCACTTAAGAATTTGCTGTCACTCGCGCGTAAGCGGAAGTCCAGCTTTGCGATAACCATCGCGATTGATGGAACCCGCGTTCGGAGGATGACGACTAACAAGACTGAGAATAACCTTAAGCGAACAGCAAGCATTGCAGCAAAACGCCGGCATTTTTATTAACACTCAATTCCCAATTCACGCAAAATATCATCGCGCAGTTGTTGCAACGCGGGATCCGATAGTTTTCGCGGATGCGCAAAAGGTACGTCGAAAATAGTCTGGATACTCGCCGGGCGATTGGATAAGACCACCACGCGATTCGCCAGATGCACCGCCTCTTCCACATCGTGGGTGATCAGTATGACGGTGTGACGCTCCTCCTCCAAAATGCGCAAGAGTTCAGTGCGGATGCGCAAACTCATCAGCGCATCAAGCGCGGAAAAAGGTTCATCCATGTAGAGTATTTCCGGCTTGACCGCGAGTGCCCGTGCAATTTCCGCGCGCTTCAACATCCCGCCCGACAACTCGCGCGGATAGTGATGTTCGAAACCTTTCAGGCCCACCAGATCGGCGTAGTGATCAGCGACTGCGGCTTTATCGACCTGCTCATCATTTAAACCAAACATCAAATTTTGCTGCACGGTCAGCCACGGGAATACCGAGCCGTGTTGTGAAATTAAAATTCCGTTTGCGTTGGGCCCCTTCCGCTCGACGCCATCAACTGCAATGCTGCCTTCGTCCGGCGGTAAAAAACCGGCGATCATTTTCATCAGCGTGGATTTGCCACAACCGGATGGCCCGACAATCGCGATGAATTCACCATCGGCAATCGTAAGGTTAATTCCGTCAATTACTGCCTTTGATTCATTGCCCGAGGAAAAACTTTTGTTGATATTTTTGATAACAATCTTATCGGTCATAGCGCCACCTTACTGATTTATGCCCTTCCATCAAGCGCATCAAGCCGTCTAACAGAAGTCCGATGACACCAATAATAATCATGCCCGCGATCACCAGATCGTAGCGATTACCCGCATTGCGCGAATCCATAATCATGTACCCGAGCCCCGAGCGCAGTGCGATCATTTCCGCCGCAACCACCACCAGCCAGGCGACGCCGAGCGAGATGCGCATGCCTACAATCAAATCCGGTAAAACTGCAGGAATGACCACTTGCCGGTAAAGCTTGTAGCGCGATACACCGAAATTTTCCGCCGCATTTAAATAGCGCGGCTCAATAGTGTGTACACCCGCCGCGGTCTGCACGATCAATGGAAATACGGCGGCGATAAAAATTAAAAATATCGGCGAGGCATTGCCGACACCAAACCAGAGGATCGCCAGTGGAATCCAGGCGATGGGGGATATTGGGCGCATAATTTGAAAGACGGGATTGAGCGTGGCATAGGCGCCATCGACACGGCCCATCCACAACCCAAGCGGGATTGCAGTGATCACCGCCAATAAAAATCCGGTGCCGACCCGCATCAGTGAAGAGCTGATGTGCTCCCACAGGGTGCCATCTTCAATCAACTCTAACGCCCCCATCACCACCTGCAATGGCGTAGGGAAAATGACACTGCCGGTTTGCACGACTACCGTCCACCAGAGCGTGATTAGCGCTGTGATCAACACCAGCGGCGGTATTATTTTTTTAAGTTTTATCACAACAACAACCTTTTATTATTTCCAATTTTTAACGAAACACATTTTTAACTCGCCACCGCAGGCGCTGCCACCCCGGCGTGGGTTCGGGATCAACCACCACCCGCATCTGGCCACTCGCGTGGGCGGTGCAGGCAAAGTCATACTCGGACGCCAATTCGAACGGCAGCTTAAAACTTTGCCCCGGCATTATCAGCGTTGGCCCAAACATTTGCGGCACCTCATCCAGGTTGCGCAACACCAATAAATCGCGCACCCCCAACGCCAGATAAATTTGGTCGGGCAAAATACTCACTTGATCGCCCGACATACGCTGCGCCCAAGTGCCTTTGGGGATTTCAAACACTTCTTCGCGGGAGTCAATACGCAGCGGGAGGAATGCGAGCAGCAATGCGCTAACCAGTGCTGCGCCGCCAATAATAAATAGCCACCGAGCAGGCCCAGCACTCACTTTCATAACGCAGCCTGTTGGGGTTTTTCTTGCAGCAGGATTTTAATGTCGTGGGTGATGTCGTCCGCACTTTTGCCAAAGGGCACCAGCGCGCGCAACAAGCCATCGCGGTCGATCAAATAAATATAGGACGAGTGGTGCACCTCATAAGTCCCGCCATTCTTGTGCACTTCTTTTTTCGCGATTATGCCGTAGGCCTGGCGCAAGGCTGCCAGCTCATCGGCACTACCCGTGACACCGACAAAGCTCGGATTAAAGTTCGCGAGGTATTCGCGCAGGCGCGCTGGTGTGTCGCGCTCCGGATCAACCGTCATGTAAACCACTTGCACCTGGTCAGCCAGGGCGCCGAGGTTTTTATAGGTTTGCGCAAGGTTGGCAAGCGTCATGGGGCAGACATTGGGGCAATTGCTGAAGCCAAAGCCCAACACCAGGAGTTTGCCGCGCTGCGCGCTCAGGGTGAATTGGTTATCGCGCGAGCTGGGCAGGGAAAAATCGGGCGCCATACGCGGTGGATCAAACACCCCGGACTTTAATGCCGAACTCGCCTTGCCACCATTTTCTGCCGCAAGACTGGTCACCGCCGCAGCCAATAAAACCAGCGCCATCATCGATTGAAAAATTGTCCATCGCTTCATTATCAGACCCCGATGCTAAACCGTAATGGCCGTTGGTTTTGCATTGCGGACGAAGGTTTCATCGACATAGCTTTCAAACGTGACCGGTTTGGTGAGGGTACCCGCCGCAATGGACAATTCCATCAACTCATTAAATTCATCTTTAATCATCCGCATATCGCCGTAGGTAACCCGGTCCTCGGGATTCTCCATCACAAAGCGGATAATGTTCGGATCCTGGTTAAAGTACTGACGGCCGGCAGCTATTTGCACGGCTTTCTCGCGGTTGGCTATGTCTTGGTCCAACCAGGCACCCGCGCCCATCACATGGTTGACCAGATCCTGCACTACCTCGGGCCGCGATTGGATCAACTCCTCACGTACAGTCAGCACGCAGCAAATGTAATTGCGCCACTCATCGCGTGTCATGCGCAGGGGGCGCGCATAACCGGCTTTTTGCGCGGCGGCGCCAAAGGGTTCGCCGGTGCAATAGGCATCAACCGCATTGGCGTAGAGCGCGGCGGGCATGTCCGGCGGCGGCATTTCGATAATTTCGATATCCGTGTGGGTCATGCCCTCCTGCGCCAGCATTTTGCGCAGGAATAAAAAATCGACCGCAAAGCGGCTGGGGATGGCGATGCGCTTACCTTTCAATTGGCTGAAGGTTTTATAGTCAGAATCCGTGCGCACCATAATCACCGCGCCCGATCTATGCCCGAGGGAAACAATTCTGAGCGGAATTTTTTTGGTGGTGAGATCCATTACCAGTGGCGCCAGCATGTAAGCAGCCTGGATGCGACCGGTCATGAGCGATTCTTTGATCTCCGGCCAGCCGCTGTATTTGCTGTATTGGAAGCCCATACCCGAGCTACCTGCCATCGCTTTGGCAACACAGGCGACCGGCAAGGTCAGGTTGCAGGTGACGGGCAAGCCACCCACCACCAGCAAATTGCTGTCTTCGCTGGGCGAACAACCGCCCAAACCGAGCGGCAAAGTACTGGCCGCAGCCATACCTAATAACAATTGCCTACGCTGGCGGGAGTAATCGGAAAGGGGATCGACGAAATTCATTTACGACCTGCTGTTATTAAATATCGTTCTTAGAAATGGAATCCATTGCCCTCCCGGATGGGTTGAGGTGCAAGCTGCCAGTATCCACTTGGGCTTGGCGCACGTCCAGCCATAGCCTATAGAAAAACTTTATTGTAATTCTCCCAACTCTTTGGGCACGCACCTGATCTGGCCCGATTGCGGAGGAAATTTAGCTGCCGCCCAAACGAAGCAGTTTAACTCTTGGCTTTTGAGGGCTAGACTTTGATAGCTCCACCAACACGGAGCATTATCTGGCAGGTCATAGGCATCATTTAATAATGACTGGCAGCACGGCTTAGGCACACCACCGCAACCCAAGGCTGATTCACAGGAGCTAGGAATGTCTCACCACCCCTTCTTACTGCGGCTACTCCAGCGCATCGCAAAACCCGCTATTACCCTGTTTTTAATCGCCAATTCACTGCTGGCCCAGGCGATTGATTGGCCGCAAGAGATTGATATACCCGAAGGCAAAATTGTGATCTACCAACTCCAGCCCGAGGAGTTGACCGGCAACATTATCAATGGGCGCGCGGCTATGTCGCTGGAGCCCAATAACGGCAAGCCGGCAATTTTTGGCGCATTCTGGTTTAGCGCACGGATTGATACCGATACCGACGCCGGCACCGCGCTGGTACGCGACCTTAAAGTGACCCGCGTTAGTTGGCCCGACTCTACCGAAGAAAATGAGGCGCGCTTTACCAAAACAGTTGAAAGCGCACTGCCCAAGAATGGCTACCCGATTTCGCTGGAACGCTTGTCGGCAAGCCTGAAAGCAGCCGAACAGGAAAAGAAAAGTCTGGATGGCCTGAAAAATGATCCGCCCAACATAGTGTTCAGCCAGGAACTCGCCGTGTTGCTCAGTTATGACGGCACACCGCGTTTTAGCGCAATTGAAAACACGCCCTACAAACGCGCCCTCAATACTCGCTTTGCTGTGGTGCAAGACACAAAAAATAACCTCTTTTACCTGACCGGCGGCAACCTTTGGTACAGCGCCAAATCCGCCACCGGCCCCTGGACGATAACCCAGTCGCCACCGGCAGACCTGGTCAAAATGGCACCCAAAGCAGATCCAGCCAAACCCAAGCCAGCCAAACCGCCCAAAGTTGTAACTGCCACTATTCCGACCGAACTCATCTCCACCGACGGCAAACCCAAATGGAAAAGCCTGCCCGGCGGCAAATTGCTCTATGTCGAAAACACCGAGACCCCGTGGCTGCGCGAGATAGCCTCCGGCAAGATGTATATTTTGCTCTCGGGCCGCTGGTTTAACAGCAACACCGAAAACGGCCCCTGGGTATTTGTGCGCCCCGACAAATTACCCGCCAGCTTTAAGGAGATACCGCCCGAATCGGATATAGGTGGACTGCGCGCCTCAGTTGCCGGTACGGAAGAGGCCGACGACGCACTACTCGATGCCCAGATCCCGGTAACCACGGCGGTAAAACGCAGCGAAGCCAAACTCACCGTGACCTACGATGGCGCCCCGAAATTCGAGAAAATCTCCGGCACCGCAGTGTCTTATGCAGTTAATACCCCCTATCAGGTACTCCTGATCAACAACCGCTACTACGCGGTCGATAGCGGCGTGTGGTTCACTGCGACCGCAGCCACCGGCCCCTGGACTGTCGCCGATAAGGTTCCTAAAGAAGAGATCAGCAAGATCCCGCCCAGCTCACCTGTCTATAACGTCACCTATGTTGACGTGTATGAATCGACTCCCGAGGTGGTTTACGTGGGTTATACCGCCGGCTACACCGGTGCCTATCCGTACTATGGCGCCCCCTACTACGGCACCGGCTATTATTACCCGCCTTACTGGGGCAGTTACTACTATCCCTACCCCCCAACCTGGGGCTTGCATGTCGGCTACAACCCCTACACCGGCTGGAACGTCGGCCTCAGCTGGAGCAACGGCTTTTTCAGTGTCGGCATAGGCTGGAGCCAGGGTTGGAACGGTAATTATCCCTGCTGCCGCAATGGCTGTTGGGAAGGCGCCGACTTTGACCGCAATGTCATCAACACCGGCGACATCAATATTGGCAATTCGAACTCGGGCAACCGTGACCGAATCAACCACAACAACCGCACCAGTAACCGCACCGGGGTCGCCAATACCGCCAACAATCTTTATCAGCGCCCGGAAAACCGCGCGCGCAATGCTGACCGCGCGACGACAAACCGCAATATCCAACAGGCGCGCAGCGTCCAGCGTGACAACAACGTATTCGCCGATAAGAGCGGTAATGTGGCGCGTCGCGTCGGCAATGAATGGCAAGTTCGCGATAAGGGCACCTGGAGCAGCAGCATCTCCGAGCGCGATTTTGACACCCAAAACCGCATGCCCGAGCGCACGCTCAACGACACCAAAAACAAACTGCCGGACACCAACCGGCCGTCAACAACTGATCGCCAATACACCCCGCCCAAACAAACTGAGCGGGCACAAACTACTCAAACTAACCGGACACAATCTACCCGTACCCAAATCGACCGGCAGGATTTGAACCGCTCCTACGAGTCGCGCCAACACGGCACCGCACGCCAGATGTCACGCCCAATGGGCGGCGGCAGAATGGGTGGTGGTGGTGGTCGCCGCTAATCTTTCTCCCGGCGCAGCGCCCTGCTGCGCCGGTTTTTTGTTTTTCGATTCTTGGTTCACCCGCGCTCTGCACCAATCCACATTCCTGCCTCGCATCACCAATTTGTCATCAAACCAGCAAATAAGCTTCATATTGGCGCGTTAGGGTTGTAGCGCAATCCACCCACCGACTCACAATAACCGTCCCATCAAAGGAGGCTTAGATGTTGCGCCAAATCCAGCTACTCGCCAGCGTATTCCTGCTCGCGTCTGTACCCCTAACCACCAGCGCCCACGGCGATAAAGACGACCACTACACTAACAACAACCACTACACCAAAGACCATCATCACCATAAAGATGAGCAGAGTACCAGCATCCAACTTGGCCCACGCCCATTCTTCTTAGTGAATGATATGGACGAAAGCCCGCTCAAGAAAAAATTGCAGAGCTGCGTGAATAGTCCCGTCAAAAAAACCAACTTCTCAATTGGCCATCGCGGTGCCCCACTGCAATTTCCCGAGCATACAAAAGAGTCCTATGAAGCCGCTGCCAAAATGGGCGCCGGTATTTTGGAGTGCGACGTCACCTTCACCAAAGACAAACAACTCGTTTGCCGTCACTCGCAATGTGATTTGCACACCACCACCAACATCCTCGCCACACCACTTGCCAGCAAGTGTACGCAAAACTTTTCACCGTTTGATCCGGTGAGCGGCAAAGCGGCGAGCGCCAACTGCTGCACCAGCGATATCACTCTTGCCGAATTTAAAACCCTGCAAGGAAAAATGGATGCATTCAATCCAAAAGCGACAACTGTTGACGAGTATTTAAAGGGCACCGCCAACTGGCGCACTGATTTGTATGCAAATAAAGGCACGCTGCTTACTCACGCTGAAAGCATCCAGTTATTCAAAAAGCTCAACGTCAAAATGACTCCTGAATTGAAATCAGCCAGTGTACCCATGCCCTTTGAAGGCACCTACACCCAAGCAATGTATGCACAGCAATTAATAAATGAATACAGAGCCGCAGGTGTAAAGGCACGCGACGTGTGGGCTCAATCATTTGACATTCAGGATGTGCGCTATTGGATTAAAAACGAACCGGAGTTTGGCAAACAAGCTGTGTATCTGGATGATGCCAACACCATTGCCGATGTTCCCACCGCTGCTGATTTGCAACTGTACGCCGACGAAGGCTTCAAGATCGTTGCCCCACCAATCTGGGTATTACTGGCGCTGGATAACAACAATAAAATTGTTCCTTCTGAATATGCGCACAACGCTAAAAAAGCCGGCCTGAAAATGATTACCTGGTCATTTGAGCGCTCGGGACCACTTAAAAACGGCGGCGGTTGGTACTACCAAACCATCAACCCGGCAATCAATAACGATGGCGACATGATGGATGCACTGCACGTATTGGCAAAAGATGTTGGCGTAGTAGGAATTTTTTCCGACTGGCCAGCCAGCGTAAGTTATTACGCGAGCTGCATGAATTTGAAATAAAACTGATCTGTCACCTACTACAATAAGTTGACGGTTTTTGTTTAAGCCAGCCCCCACAAGGAGCTGGCTTTTTCATGCACTTCGCGCTGGATTCACCGCGTTTGACAGGTTTGGGCGCTTGCGCTTTCAGCAGGGGTTAATGATTTTTTATTGCAACATTAACCATTCGCGCCCTGCACGGGAGCTAGTAAAGGTTTCTATGGCACCACGGTCTTGTAAGGTTACATACACCGTTTTTCCATCACGCCCACCAAACGCCACATTGGTAGGTTTCTGGCCTTTCAATTTAATCCGCTCGATCAATGCCCCCTCCGGTGATACCACAGCAACCTCGCCCGCTGCATAGCGCGCGATATATAAGTTGCCCTGTGCATCACAGCGCATTCCATCCAAACCGTGATCAGGAAATTGAATCAACAATCGCTTGTTTTTTACATCGCCAGTTTTTGTATCTATGTCGTATTTCCACACTTTGCGCTGCACACTTTCATTAACGTACAAGTGTTTTTCATCGATGCTGACTTCCACACCATTTGTGGTACCCATGTTCGCTTCGAGCAAGGACACAGTGCCATTGGTGCCGACTTTCCATAAATTGCCGGTATTGTCTTTCCAGTTGGGATCACTCGCGTAAATCACACCGGATTTTGCGATGGCAATATCGTTGGGCTGGTTCATTTTATCGCTGTGCGCGTGTACGGAAATGGCTTTGGTTGTCGGATCAATTTTTAAAATATTGTGGCCGGAATAATCCGCCACATACATAGCACCCTGATGATCAAAGCGGATGCCATTGCCCGTGCTCCCCTCAGGCAATTGCACAAACAATTGCGCGTTATCTTTTTTATCGACAACACCTATTGTGCCATCTTTACCAAAACTCACCGCGTACAAATTCCCTTGCGCATCCACCGCTGGACCTTCGATACCCTGGGTGAAAACATTGTCAGCAACATAATCTGTTGTTTGCGCCATTGTCACCGGTGCGGCAACAACTAATCCCAACAGCGCCAGTTTCAGCGCGCCGATATTCAAGTCAATATTCAGGTCTTTCATTACAACCTCGTCGTACTTAAGTGGATAGCAACTCAAAAGCACTGCAGTAGTTTTGCGGCCTGACCTTGTGGTATAGGTCTGGTGGTCAATATTTTTTGATTATGTATCGCGTTAAGCGCAATTTGTTCGGGACAGCCAATCAACAAATGATGCATGGCATTAACTGTGACTGCACCCATAGCGCCCCATAGTACACCAACCCTGCGAGCAGAGT
>DATIDX010000206.1:0-5223 GCA_035456025.1 Cellvibrio sp.
GGTTTATATTTTTGCATTGGAAAAATTCCCGTAATAATTTTTTTGCTAACAATTAACGTCAATTACTGCTCTTTCTTTTTGGACGTCATCTCGGGATGGTTAATCAACCCATCGGAAACCCGCGGCTTGCCTTTCAGCGCCGCAACTGGTTTAAGCGAAGCCAGAACAATTTTTAAACTGAGTGGATTCACGCGTGGATACAATTCCTCCATCAGCGAAAAATCCCACTTACCAACACCTTCGGCCGGATTGGAGATCACAATGATCGATGCGTAATTAATTCCCAGTTGGCGCGCGTAGACAATTTCGCTCGGCACGTTCATGGTCACTACATCACCACCCCACTGGGCAAAAGCTTTAATTTCTGCCACGGTTTCAAAACGGCCGCCGCGCGCCTGCACAATCACACCACCATCGTGAACTTTGTGCTTTTTAAAATCAGCATTAGCACTAAAGGCTTTTTTGGTTTCCGCGAGTAGAATATTGCGGATATCGGTATCCATCGCCGGAGTAAAACGCGGCAGCGGAATGGCGTTGGGGTCGCGGTAAATTTCATGTGGGAAGCTGAGTGCGCGGTCTACATTCATATCGATAAAATCATCGGGAATGACGTAATCATAAACACCCATTTTGGGATTGATACCACCCGCTGTTGCACCGCCGATAGCTTCTTCTACACCTAAATCATAGAGCGCCACCCAGGTCTCCAGCCATTTGCCTTCGCCGTGGGCGTGCACATAATAAAAAGGGATGCCTTCATATTCGGCATAATAAATTTTGGGTGACGTGCCCAATTTGGTTTCGATGGTAAATTCTTTTTTAATCAGCTTGCTGGAGAAAATAACATCATTTAAAAAAGTACCACCCAGAACGGCGATGCGCGCTTTGGGAATGGTGTCCGGCACAGCTGCTGCACTAAATGCAACAACAAAAAAACTTGCACAAAGCGCTACCAATGCAAGACTGCTCTTTAAGATTCGACTGAACATAGCTTTACCTGTTTGCGTAACAGACGCAGGCCATTGCGTTAACAATAGCCTGCGCACCGGGTGCACTTAGAAGTTAAAGGTCAACTTACCGACAAAACTGCGCGGCAATTCTGGCAACACTACTGCGCTACCAAATAAATCCGGGAAGTTGGAACGGAAGTAGCGCTCATCCGTTAGATTCTTACCTTGCAAACTGAAGCTCCATGTTTTGCTGCGATAGGTAATACCGGCGTTAAACAAGGTGTAGGCAGGTAGTTTGATCGCTTTGGAGAAACCCGAATAGGTTGACTCTGCATGCACAGCGCTCGCGGTGACACTGATGTTCTCCGAGAAATTATATGCACCGGTCAAGCTGATCATGTTTTCCGGAATACCGGATTTCAATGCATCGGTTTCGTTGTCAACCAGGGTCAGGCCTTGCATCACATAACCGTAAAACAGCGATGGGTCACTGACATTAACCAAGTCACCCGCGCCCATAAAACCAAATTGCGCACCACTATCCAGAGCCGTCAGGTTAGTGATTTCCAAATGGGTAAATGCCGAAGTTAAAGTGAAGTCACTCGTTACCAACAAGCGCGCCTCCATTTCATACCCCTTACTTTCAGTGGTGTTGTTACTCACCAAATCCTGCGCGCTGTAATTGGTTCGGGTTTGTTCAAAATAATCGGCAGACACATACAAGCGATCATCCCAGAAACTGCCCTTCACACCAATTTCTTCCAACTCAGAATCTGCAATGGCATTACCGCTGACAATTAAACCGGGCGAAATCTCCGAGCCCTGCCCCATCACAATGGTGGACTGGTTGGACATAGTGACGTAGGGGATCAATCCAATCGGCGTGATATAAGACAAACTTCCCGTCCAGGAAACACCGTCATCGGTTTCACTCGCCGACGTGATAGTGCCGGCAGCAGGCGTATTTTTTAATTTATCGACCACAGATTCGCTGTTCAAATCCAGATAGTCGTAACGCGCGCCCAATAACACGCCGATATTGGTGGCGACGGTATAGTCACCCAAAAATGCGAGGCCGTAGTCGGTAAAATCGCCGACCAGATAATTGGCATAATCGTCATCGATAACCGTGGCCAGTAATTTGCGATCCAGTGCCGATGAGGGCTTGCTTAAATCGCGGCGATCAAAATATTCGTAATCAAAATCGTCGCCTTGTTTGAAATCGGTGTAGCGAATACTGGGCGATATTTGGTAGTTCGCTTTTAACCAATCGGTGTGTTCGGCTTCAAATGCAAATACCAATTGGTCTTCAAACGCAAAGGTGTCAACAAATTGCGAAAAGCCGTAGGCATTCTCGTTAATATTTTCCAGTGACTCGTAGAAGGTTTTGTTGGTAATGGTGAAGCCATCATCCACATTGTGGATAACATCAAAATACAAAGTGGTGACGGTGGTTTCCAATTTGTCTTCCGGGCCTACGAGGGTCTGGTTGCCGGATAATTTGGTAGTGCCGGGATTTTGCAGCGCCCAAGCAGGGTCCATGTCTTCATCAGTTGCGGAGGAGCCGGGAACAAAAAAGTTGCTTTCGGTGAAAGTGGATTTCCACACATCATATTCTTGCGCCGAGTTGTAACCGTCGCCGTCGATATCGACCGAGGTTGGCGAGCCGGTAATGTAGGTGCCGTGGTCAATTAAATCCTGGGTAACACGGTTCCAGCCGGCAACCTGGTTGCCGTCAAACTCGTGGTACATCCCACCAAATTCAACGCGCGTAGCCTCGGATAAATCCACGTTAAATGAGGCCTGCAAAATATTCTGGTCGGTTGCAGAGTCATCGTAATAGCTGCCGGAGTTTTCAGTCTCGGCGTAAACATAATAACCTAAACTTTTTTCGCCGATTTCACCGGGGCCACCCACTTCAGCGGAAAAAATATTTTTATCCCAGCTGCCGCGCGTTAAGGTAATCTGCCCCTCGGGCTTACTCATATATTGGCCGCTTTCGGCGCGCGCTGCCTTGGGCTGGAAATTGAGATAACCGCCAATTTTTGACGGGCCATAAATAGGCGAGGCCGGGCCGCGCACAATATCAATACGGTCTGACGCACCAATCGGTGTTGGATAATTGCCCGGGTTATTTACGCGGCGCATTCCACGAAAATAGACTTCACCCGGCGTGCCGCGCACATCGAGCGAACCGGCCACACCAAAAAAAGATTGCGTAAATGCACCGGGAGAAACCAACACCAAATCATCAATATCGCTGATGTTGTAATTTTCCATCATGTCGGAACTAACGGAAGTCACACTGCGCGGTGTTTCCAAAATGGTTTTATTAAAACCAAATACCGAGCCGGCTTTCTCATCCATCAAGCCCATCTTGTCTGCGGTCACCAGCACTTCTTCGTATTGGGTTTCTTTTTTTGTTTCGGCTTCAACCTCATCCGCCGCTAACACCACAGGTGCTACTGCTGCGCAAGTCAAACCAATCAATAACGCCATTCTATTGCGTGCAAAACGATTGCGGATAAAACGATTATGTACGGTCATAGCAAGTGCACTCCAAGGGTGTCTAATAATATGTATCAGGACAGCTGACCGGGAAATTGCAAGCGCCATGCCATTTCCTGTCTAACCGGTTACTTTTTTGGTAACAACATATTAATATCCTTATTTTTCATATATTTATAATTAATAAAATACAGTTCAATCGATTATAAATTTAAAAAATGAGAGCTTGGATCAACCTGAAAAACACCCTGTGGCGCATACTTCCTGATGCAAAATAATGCGCCACGCACGCACACTTGAACCAATATGTTGCATCTCTGTCACCCATCAAAAATTTGCGCAGCTTTAATTAAACTTGCACAGTTTGTAGCGTTTGCAGGTGAAGCTATAAGAGACAGGTTTGGTTTTTTCCAAACTACTTTTGCCGTGCCTGGTAAAGGATTTTTGAAATGCATCGATGCGTGTGTTATAGGTTTTTAATAACTGCTCCTTTACGTCATCCTCAACAAAACTGTATTGCAAGGAATTGCGGCTGAGCAGCAACAATTCATCCCAGGACAAATTAAATTCTTTTACCGCGACAAAAAATTCATCGGTGATATTGGAATCCCACATGCCGCGATCATCAGTCGAAAGTGCAACCGGAATTCCCAAACGCAAATATTCTGGGAAAGGATGTTGCGAATAATCGCTTACATATTCGAGCAACAAATTGGAAATTAAATTGATTTCTACCAGGTAGGGACCATGGCGCATCTCACGCAGCAATTCAGGATCGCTAATTAAATTCACTCCGTGGCCGATGCGATCCGCGCCCAACATCAACGTATCGCGAATATGGGAGTTGGGCTCATCCACTTCGCCCGCATGCACCGACAAACGCACATTGTTGTATTTATGGCGCAGCTCGCGCAGGGTTTGGGTAAAGCGCAGCGGATAACCTTTATCATTATCCTCGCGCCCTACCATATTGACTGCGACATATAAATCGCGATGGCGGGAAACAATATCGTAGGATGCCCGCAATTGCGCTTCAGCACTGGGAACAAAACGTAAAATGGATTCCTGAAAGCGCACTGTCACGCCCGTTGCTTTGGCATCGGCTTGCGCAAGACGCTTGCGGAAGATCGCCACCGCATCATCTTCACTTATCGCACTACCATCGGGTTTAAAATAACCGCCAGCTTCCAGCATGGCCTCCAGATAAATCAAACCTTCATCGCCAAAGGCCTGCATATTTTTATAGAGAATTTCTGCAATTAAATAGGGACTGTAGAGCAGCTGATCCAAGCGCTGCCAATGGGTTTGAAAAAACTCATCGCGCCCTTCGTGGTCATGGCTCAGGGTTACGCTATTGAGCCAGGCCGCTTTTTCTTTTTCATCCAGATCTTCGAGCCGCTTGTATTCCGCCTTTTCACAGTCGGACAACTGGTTGTAACTCGATTCCATTAAATTGTTGAACAACATTAAATACGGGCGACGGCCGAAATTGTTATCTGCAAAATCGCGGCAATTATTAATGCGCACTTTGGTATAAAAGCGATAGCCATATTCTTTTTGCGCGAGCGCTATGTCATACCACCAGCCGGACATAACCGCGCCGCTGATATGGTTGTGCAAATCGCCACCTTTGGGCATCGCATATAAAAAAGTGTACAGTTCGGTATCACTGGCAGTCGCTTTGAACTCTTCGAACCAATCGTTTGCAGTTGCCGCAACTGCGCCCATACTCATTGAGCCCAGCAAAAAAAATGCGGCAAGCGCA
>DATIDX010000207.1:0-4713 GCA_035456025.1 Cellvibrio sp.
AGCAAACATTGGCTGGCGCGCGATACTTGTTGGAAGCGCGCGAGAAACTGGCGCTCCTCGGCGCTGAGCAAATCCTCGTAGCGCTGCAATATCCACTCCACCAAAAACTGGAAATTGGTCAGGTAATAATCGGCGGCGAGATCCGGTGTGTTTATTGGCGATGGGCTCATTGCTGCGTAAATCCGGGCGCTTGGGTCACATTCACAGACATCTTGTTGAACGCTAAATAATACAACCCCGGTTGAGCCATTCGATTAGCGCAAAATCGTCTAATGCTTCTGCTTGACGCTCAGCGGGGGATTGCCACTATACTGTATATCAATACAGTTATCGAGCTGTGGATCGCTAATCCGGTTGCTATTCGCCATGAATCTCACTCCCCCTGACAACCCACAAGCCCCAAATCTGGAGCAATTGCTTGGCCGCCGCGACATCTGGCGCGGTCACGCGCACCCGGCGGTTGCTGCCGTGGTTCGGGATACGGGCTATGCGGCGTTGAATGCGCAGTTACTGGGTGGTGGATGGCCAGCGAGCAGCTTGGTTGAGGTTTGCCAGCAAGGGTTTGTGCAATCGGAGTGGCATTTGTTGGTTCCAGCATTGGTCGATGTGAGCGGACTGGTGGTGCTGCTCAATCCGCCCTGTACGCCGTTTGCGCAGGCACTGATTAAAGCGGGGTTGGATCTGGAGCGGGTGTTGGTGGTGGAAACCGGCAACAAGGCCGATTTTCTGTTCAGCTTTATTGAGCTGACCCGCTCTAATACTTGCGAAGCATTATTGGCATGGCAGCCAAATCAATCGCTGAGTTACACAGAGTTGCGCAAATGCCAGCTAGCGGCGACAGAAGGGCAAGGGCTGTATGTGTTGTTCCGGCCCTCTGCTGTTGCTGAACAAAGTTCGCCTGCGGCTTTGCGCCTCAGTATTCATCTGCAAGCGCAGGATTTGCACGTTCATATTTTTAAACAAAAAGGTGAGCTGGGTGCAACCGCCCAACCGGTGCTATTGCCCTTGCCCAACAATTGGCAAGGTTTTGCGCCGCATCATTTACTTGATCAAACCGGCAAGCCTAAATCGAATGTGGTCAATATCAAGCCTGTGCGCGGAGGGCGGAGTGGTCGCAAATAAGCGCATGCATTCAGAGCGATTTCATTCAGAGCGTTTGTGGCTCGCTGTGCGTTTGCCGGATTTGCCTGCCTATGCTTTGTCGATTGAACCGACGACTGAATCCGCAGATGAATTGCTACTGGCGATTATTGAAAAACGCCATGTGATTTGGGCGAGTCCAGCGGCTAGCACCAAAGGTGTGAAGCGAGGGATGGATGCAGCAACCGCGCAATTATTAAGTGGCTGCACTCATCAGGAGCGCGAACCTGAAGCGGAGTTGCGGTTATTGTCTGAACTTTCGGCCGGATTGTATGCGTTCACACCTTACATCGAAACCTATGTGAGTAAACACATTCCGCAATCAGGTTTATTGTTGGAAATTTCCAGTTGTTTGATGTTGTTTGGCGGTATCCAAAAAATCGCGGACATGATCCTGCAATTTTTTGCAGCCAAAAAATTTGCCGTTGTTCTGGGCTTGGCGCATTCGGCAAAAGCGGCCTGGTTATTATCGTTCAACCATTACGCTATTCAGGGTGACGAGGGCAGGCCGTTATTTATCGAGCGATTACAGCAGTTGCCGATACAGTTGTTGCACGACTATCCCGCGCAAATCGACGCACTGGAAAAAACCGGTTTTGCAACCCTGGGCGATATTGCTCGGCAAATCGCAGCGCAATCAATCAGCAGTATCAAAAAACGTTTTGGGCAGGAATTCGCGCAAGCGCTGTGCGATATTTTTGGTATCGACCAGAATTTCCAGCAGGCATCTTTATTTGAAAAACCGGTGATGATGTACAAGCCGCAGGAATTTTTTGCGGCGGAAATCCAGTTTGAATATCCCATCCATCAACTTGACCAGTTACAAGCACCGGTTGAACATTTACTGCAACAGCTGGCGGATTTTTTACGCAAACGGCAATGGGAGACTCACCAGATTGAATGGACACTTTCTGATATTTACCACAGCAAAGAAACAATGCCGGTCTATGCCGACACTGCGCAAAGTCACTGGCAGTTATTTTTTGATCTCACGCTGATCCAATTGGAGAACCGTGAGCTTCCCTTTGAGGTGGATACTCTTTCACTCAATTGCTGTAATGCCCAACCCATACAAGCGCAATCGCAATTGCTGGAATTTGAATCCCGGCGTAAGCACAATAGTCAGGCATTCACTATTACTGCGGCAAAGCTGAAAGCCCGTTTGGGAGAGGCGAATATTTATAAACTCAGCTATCGCGACAGCTATATTCCCGAAGAAAGCAATCAGCGCATTGCACTCAACCAACCATGCAACCAGCAATTGCCCGATCGTCATTTGGCCTCGCTGCGGCCAAGCTGGTTATTGATGCCTCCGGTTGAAATTGACGTGCGCAAGCGTGGTTTATATTGGCGCGGGCACTTGACCTTGCTCTCGGGACCGGAACGCTTGCAGGGCAATTGGTGGAAAAAGCCGAGTGCGCGCGATTATTTTTTAGCGCAGCGCAATGATAATGTTCGGCTCTGG
This sequence comes from Cellvibrio sp., assembly GCA_035456025.1. Lineage (GTDB taxonomy): Bacteria > Pseudomonadota > Gammaproteobacteria > Pseudomonadales > Cellvibrionaceae > Cellvibrio. The sequence goes on from DATIDX010000207.1 coordinate 2,606, forward strand.
GTATTTCGCGATCTGCACAAAAAACAGTGGTATGTACAAGGTATTTATGGCTGATTGCTATGCGCTATGCCCATCTATTTACCACCACCAATTTTACGTTTCTGACTGGCGCATCGCATCCGCCGGAGTATGTGTATCGCGCTGCTGAATTGGATTATGAAGCCATTGCAATTACCGATGAATGCTCTTTGGCGGGTGTTGTAAAAGCATTTGTTGCAGCGAAAGAACTGGACTTTAAATTGATTGTGGGTAGCCGCTTTACGCTCAGCAATGGTATGCGTCTGGTGGTGATTGCCCCAACGCGAATTGCTTACGCGGAGTTGTCCGGTTTTATCACCCTTGCGCGCCGCCGTGCAGCCAAAGGCGAATATGAAGCGCACTTTGACGATCTGCGCTTTCGTTTACAGAATTGTTTGATTATCTGGTTAGGGCAATTAGGCAGCGATATTGTCGCGCCGGAAACCATTATCGACCAACTCTATAATGCCTTTAAAAACCGTTTGTGGATTGGTATCGACCATCAGTTGTGGGGCGGGGAACAGGAAGTGTTTCCGCGCTGGCTTGCGCTCAGCCGCAAAAAAAATATTCCTCTGGTGGCCTGCGGTCATGCGTTGATGCACAGCAAAGAGCGCAAGCCATTACACGATGTGCTCACTGCGATTCGTCACAATACGAGGATCGATGAATTGGGTACAAAGCTTGAGCCTAATGCCGAGGCTTATCTTAAATCCCTGAATCAATTAGCCCGTTTATATCCTGAAGCCTTACTGGAAGAGACAAGTGCTATCGCCGACCTTTGCACTTTTTCCATGGAAGAGTTGTGCTATCAATATCCAGAAGAGTTGGTGCCGGAAAATTACACGCCCATTCAATATTTACGCAATCTCGTCGATCATGGCAAGCATGAGCGCTGGCCCAATGGCGTTCCAGCTTATGTAGAAGAAATTCTTGAAAAGGAATTAGATTTAATTGAAGAAGTAAGCTACGAATATTATTTTTTAACCGTTCATGACATTGTGCTGTTTGCGCGCAAGCAACACATTTTATGCCAAGGGCGTGGTTCTGCTGCCAATAGTGTGGTGTGCTATTGCTTGTTTATTACCGAAATTTCGCCTGACAAAATTAACGTGTTATTTGAGCGGTTTATTTCCAAAGAGCGCGATGAGCCGCCCGATATTGATGTGGATTTTGAGCATTCACGCCGCGAAGAAGTTATCCAATATATCTATATGAAATACGGGCGTGAGCGCGCCGCAATTGCTGCCACTGTCATTACCTATCGCTCCCGCAGTGCCGTGCGCGATGTGGGTAAAGCCTTGGGTATGGAGGATACCTTGGTCGATTTGCTCGCCAAATCCATGGCTTGGTGGGATAAGCCTGCTGATCTTCATCAGCGCATTGCAGCTTCCGGTTTACAAGTGCAACAGCAGGTGTTGAAACATTTTTTTATTTTAGTACAACAAATTCGCGGTTTCCCCCGGCATTTATCCCAGCATGTGGGCGGCTTTGTTATTGCCCAAGGAAAAATTAGTGATTTGGTTCCTATCGAAAATGCGTCTATGCCTGAGCGCACCTTAATTCAATGGGATAAAGAAGATCTTGAAGCCATGCGGTTGCTAAAAGTGGATGTGCTGGCGTTGGGGATGCTGACGGTATTGCGCAAAGCGCTCGATTATATCCACAGCTACCATCCTGCCATTCAATCCTTAAAGGATATTGAGGCAGAAGACCCAGCGACCTATGACATGTTGTGCGCGGGTGATAGCGTGGGAACTTTTCAAGTGGAATCGCGCGCGCAGATGTCGATGTTGCCGCGGTTAAAGCCGCGTGAATTTTATGATTTGGTGGTGCAAATTGCGATTGTACGCCCGGGGCCAATTCAAGGCGGCATGGTGCATCCGTATCTGCGGCGTAGGAATGGGCTTGAAAAAATTGATTACCCCAGTGAAGCGATAAAAGAAGTGTTGGGATCGACTTTTGGAGTTCCCATTTTTCAAGAGCAAGTTATTCGCCTTGCAATGGTCGCCGCCGGTTTTACCGGTGGTGAAGCCGACCAGTTACGGCGCGCTATGGCCAGCTGGGGCAAAAACAGCACTTTAATGAATTTT
>DATIDX010000208.1:0-2785 GCA_035456025.1 Cellvibrio sp.
TGTGCGAGGTGTTTGAAATCGGTAATGGGTTTACCTGTAGCTGCGTCTTTCGCGTTTAATGGCAGCGGTGAATAATCTTTTAAGGCTGCAGCATAATCGCGACCGGATTGTTTAAAGGCCTCGCGCAAATAAGTATCGTTGATGAACTTATCGGTGTTTAAACCCTGGTCGGTTTTCTTGAGTAATTTCAGTGTATCGATTGCGGTCGCTGTCGCCTGGCGATATTCCGGCTTCCAGGTCAGGTCGCGGGTTTGCAGGCCAAGGGGGCCGTGGAAGAGATAATTAACTTCCGCTTCAATACCGGTGACTTTTTCAATCAACTCGCTGTATTTTTCCGGTTCGGCCGCAAATAAACGATCGGCTTCAATTGCTGCGCGCAAATAGGCCACGACAATTTCAGGATATTTTTTTGCGTAGGCTTCATCGACCAAGGTGCCGTGATAAGTCGGTGCGTTAGCTTGTGAACCATCGTAAATTTTGCGTGCGAAACCGCGGTTGGGAAACAATTCTGCGAAGGGTACAAAATCAGCGTGCGCATCAATGCGATTGCTCTTTAATGCGGAGCCTGCAATTTCCGGTGCTTGCGCGATAATGCGCACATCTTTTTCCGGGTCCCATCCTTGTGCTTTAACTGCGCGCAATAACATGCCGTGGGAGGTAGACGCAAAAGGTACCGAAATAGTTTTGCCTTTTAATTCAGCGAGCGACTGCACGGGTGACGCGGCTGGTACAACAATCCCATTACCGCTGCCTTTAATGCTGCCCGATAACACGCTGATAAAAATACTGCGCTTTCCAGCAGCTTCATGTGCAACGCCATTGAATGAACCGGGGAAGTCGGCCATTGCGCCGAAGTCCAGTTTTCCTGCAACCATTTCGTTGGTCAGTGGCGCGCCGCTGGTAAAGTTTTTCCATTCGATTTCGTATTTTGCATCTTTGTATTTACCTTCTTTAGGCAAATATTTTTCCAGCAGTTTTAATTCGCGGATGATCAATCCGCCGGTGGCGCAATTGATGGTTGTATCTTGTGTGCCCAATGCAATGCGAATGGTTTCCGCGCTTGCGCTGATACTGGCCAGAGTAAATGAGGCAACCAGCGAAACTGCTATGGCTAATTTAGTGGTAAAACGCATAATTTTTCCTCTCAAGGTATCCAGTGGTTATCGTTTTCGCCTCGGGTGGAGGTAGGCAACGAGAGGTATTGTTTGTTGGCATCCGGCAGTAAACCCAGGTAGCAAAATAGAAATTAAAATCTGCTTTTCAACATCAGCGTAGTAAGTAAGGAATTTCCACTTTTACGGCGCCGGTCGGGCAATCGGTTTCGCAGGGCATGCAATACCAGCATTCATCGAATTGCATAAACGCCTTGTTGGTTTCCGGGTGGATGGCCAATAAATCCATCGGGCATACCTCCACACACACGGTGCAGCCCTTGTGGGCAATACATTTTTCTTCGTCAATCGTAACTGGTGCATTGCTGCGAAAAAAAATAGTTTGTTGTTGCTGGGCCATGAATTCTCTCCTAGCTGTTGGCAACTTTTAAACGCAAGCCTTGGTAGGCAACTTCTTCCTGCGCATTCAGGTGAATCAAATAAGGTTCTACTTCGCGTTTGAAACTGAACATATTTCCCTGAGCATCTTTCTTTAAATGGCAGTGATAAAACCACTCGTTGTCGTTGCGCTTGGGGTAATCGACACGGTAGTGATATAAGCCCCAGCGGCTCTCTTTGCGGAATAACGAGGCGCGCGCAGCCATCTCGGCACAATCGCGGATCACGCTCACTTCCATAGCGCGCATCAGTTCATGCGGATTATTAGCTTTGATCTGCTCGATATCCTGTTCGATCATTGCAAAACGCTCCAAACCGATTTCCATTTTTTTGGTCACTTTCGGCGGCTGTAAATAATCATTCACAAAGCGCCGCAATTTATATTCAACCTGCGCCGGCGGCAGCCCGTGCTCGCGTAGCAAGGGTGCGTAAACCCGTTGCCTTTCCTTTTCAATTTGCTCCGCACTGGTTTGGGTAAAATCCCGCTCGGCGACATAATCGGCAGCGTTCACACCGGCAAACCAACCATAGGTAAATGCACCTAACATATAGTTGTGTGGCACTGCGGCCATGTCGCCCGCTGAATACAAACCTTTGACGGAAGTTTCGGCGTGTTCATTCACCCATACGCCGGACGCGCTGTGGCCGGAGCAAAAACCAATTTCAGAAATATGCATTTCCACCATTTTTTCGCGATAGTCAGTGCCGCGATTCGCGTGGAATTGGCCACGGCTGGGGCGTTCGTTGCTGTGCAAAATGGTTTCGATATTCTGGATAGTTTCTTCCGCCAAATGATCCAGTTTTAAAAACACCGGACCATTGCCGCCTTCCAATTCCTGATAAAACTCCCACATCATCTGGCCACTCCAGTAATCGCATTCAATAAAGCGCTCGCCTTTATTGTTGGCGGTGTAACCACCGAGCGGGCCGGTAACATAGGCACAGGCAGGGCCGTTGTAATCTTTGATTAATGGATTGATCTGGAAGCATTCAAGGTTCGCGAGCTCGGCACCGGCGTGATAGGCCATTGCATAGCCATCGCCAGCATTAGTCGGATTTTCATAGGTCCCCATTAAATAACCGGAGGCGGGTAAACCTAATCGACCTGCGGCACCGCAACATAAAATCACGGCTTTTGCGCGAATTACATGGAAGTCCGCTGTGCGGCAATCAAACCCTAAAACACCGTTCACTGCGCCATCTGCATCGGTCAATAAACGGGTGCTGACAATGCG
>DATIDX010000209.1:0-5225 GCA_035456025.1 Cellvibrio sp.
AAATCGGGTGGGCGCAAAACTTCGCGTCATTCCGGTTGATGATACCGGCCAACTTTTGCTGGAAGAATTTAGCAAATTAATAAATAGCCGTACAAAATTAATATCAGTGACGCAAGTGTCCAATGCGTTGGGAACTGTTACCCCAATTAAAGAGATTATTGATATTGCTCACGCCAACGGTGTGCCGGTAATTGTCGACGGAGCGCAGTCGGTATCGCATATGCGTGTAAATGTGCAGGCATTGGATGCAGATTTTTTTGTATTTTCCGGCCATAAAGTATTTGGCCCGACGGGTATTGGCGTTGTTTACGGCAAAGCGGAGCACCTGAAAAAAATGTCGCCGTGGCAAGGTGGCGGCAACATGATTGCCGATGTGACATTTGATCGCATTGTCTATCAGGATGCCCCCAACCGGTTTGAGGCGGGCACCGGTAATATTGCGGATGCTGTCGGTTTAGGTGCCGCGATTGATTATGTTGAACGCATAGGTATAGATCGTATTGCGCGTTATGAACATGATTTATTGGTCTACGGCACTCAGCGCTTACAGCCTATTCCAGGTGTGCGCCTGGTCGGGACTGCTGCAGACAAAGCCAGTGTGCTGTCTTTTGTCCTTGCTGGTTATAAAACCGAAGAAGTAGGTTCTGAATTAAATCGCGAAGGTATAGCGGTACGTTCGGGGCACCATTGCGCGCAACCTATATTGCGTCGCTTTGGTTTGGAAACCACCGTTCGTCCCAGCTTCGCGTTTTATAACACCTGTGAAGAAATTGATTTGCTGGTTTCTGTAGTTGAGCGTTTGAGTCGCGCAAAACGCTAATTCATTTCGCGTATTTTTTTAAGCCGGGTTATCACCGGCTTTTTCTTTTTTAGATGTCGATTTTTTTAACGTCAGCGGCGCGCATCTTTGCATTCTAAAATTATATTTTCTTGATTGTGGCGATTTTTTGTGCATGGCATAGCTATTGCTTTCGTAGTGTTGCTTAAATTTTTTTGAGCTTAAGTCAACACTTTCGTAAATCATGGAGAATAGATATGTTAAAACAAGTAAGTCTGACCGTAGTGGCTTTATGTACTTCCCTTTCAATGTCTGCGCAAGCAGGTCCTATTCCCTATCCTGATATTGGTACGCCAGCACCAGCCAATTCATTTGTCGCTGAGGCAACGGGTGCCGTCAAAGCGTTTTTTTACGCAACTAGTGCCGGCTACGACAGCCGCATTGGCCTTTGGGCAAACGGCGCGCAAGTTGGTGGTTATGGCTTGTTGAACCATTCTTCTTCCTATGGCGATGCTTACACTTTCGGTAATGTAAATGCTGGAGATGAATTGGTTTTTGAATTGCAAGTATTGGACACCAACGGCTCTTGGTACTCCCTTATCACCAGCAATGCAGATGGTAAAAACCATACCTATTCTACTGACTTTGGTGGGGACAGCCTGATTCCGAAGGGTACTTATATTGGCTTTGAAGATCTGCCACATTTAGGTGATGTGGATTACAACGACCACCAGTTTGTATTTACTAATGTAAAAAATACAACAGTGCCAGAACCTTTTAGTCTTGCGCTGTTTGGTTTGGGTGTCGCCGCTTTAGGTTTAGCGCGTAAACGTGCAGCTTAAAAAGGTGTAAAAAAACCGCGCAAATTGCGCGGTTTTTTGTTTCAGGCAGGAGTTTAGTGAATGACAATGCTGGACGCTGCAATCCCGTCGCTTTCAGCACTAAGATTAATATCTTTTAAGTCGCCGCCAATCCTCACTAATGCACTGGCAATTCCATTGGTAGTCTTGATTTCCGCCGGGCTAATTAACTGTGCGTTGCCGTTAATGCTGAATTTGACGTTTAAGTTGTTGGTGCGAACAATATTACCTTTACTATCCATCAATTGAGCATAAACAAAAACTAGGTCATTAGCTTGCGGTGCTTTGCCACTGGTATCCAGCGTCAGACGCAAATTAGTTGCCGCGCCGGGCGTTGCAACTTTGTGTTCGGCTACGACCTTCCCATTGATGTAGGCGATGGCTTTTAGTTCGCCGGCTTCGAATTGTTTTAGCGCAAAAGTGAACGGTGGATGCTTCAGGTTTTTGCTGTTGGCGTTTCTTTCGGCGTTGTTGGCCGGCGTTTGTTTAGCGATAACTTTGCCATTGAGTAGCAATTCAACTTCATCGGCATTGCTGAAAACACGCACATTTGTATCGGATTTTTCATTCCAATCGCTGGCGATAAATACCATGGGGCCTGAGCTGAATTTCTCCGATGTTTCATTTGCATCGCGCTGGCTTTGGAAAAAGTAGTAGCTGTATTTCGGTAGACGATCAATGCTCATAATGCCCGAGCTTTCCAGATCAGGTGCGTAGCCACGGTTGTAATCAAACATCACCCAGTAGCCGTCGGCAAATGCCGGTGTGTTGAAATTATCGTTGTGCGCTTCCTGAATGTTAGCTGCTTGTTGTAACAAACGGGTTTCACCATCGCTTAGTAATTGGCGGCTGGATCTGTCGGCCTGCAGTAAATTAGCCCACTCGGTTTGGTTTAAACCGGCATTCATCGCATAGTATTCCCAGTCGCCGTATTCACTGACGATGTAAGGCTTGGTAGGTTCCTGGTAATGTTCCAAACGGTGTTGGCGCGCTTGCAGGTATATATCGTAACCATATTCCTGCCAGCCGGCCGACATAGAGCCGGGATATTCTTCATGGATAATCTTCGTCAGCGAGTCGATAAACGGCTCGGTCATCCAGGATTCATTGAGTGAGCATTCCCAGGCGAGTACTGACGGATGATTGCGATCGCGGCGAATTAAATCGCGACAGGTTTGTTGGATTTGGGCCTGGAAGGCCGGGTCTTCTGAAAAATATTGCCAGCCTAAAATAGAATCCAGTAGCACTAAACCTAATTCGTCAGCAGCGGCCATGAATGCGGGTGAATGTGGGTAGTGTGAGAGACGCACATAATCGAATCCGGCGGATTTGATTTTCACCGCATCGCGGTAATCCGCTGCGTCTGAAGTTGCATAGCCTACGTAAGGATATTCCTGGTGGCGATTCACTCCACGCAAAAATGTTTTTTCGCCATTGATTAATAATTGGTTATTTACCCATTTAAATTCGCGAATACCAATGCGGGTGGTTTGTTCATCAACCAGTGAATCACCTTCGTAAATGCGGGTAACCAGTGTGTAGAGGTTTGGCTTTTTAGGTGACCATAATTGCGGATTGGCGACGACCAGTTCAATAGTACTTTCTGCATCGGCTTTGCCATTAATAGTTTGCAGATCGCCAGATTGATCGGCGACAACCTTATCGCCCGCTACTGGATCGACGGTTAATAATTTTTGTGCTACGCGAAATTTTTTAGGATCCATATGCGCATTGGCGATATGGGTTTTAATTTTGATAGTGGCTTGTTCCTGGGCGACTTGCGGATAGCTGACAAAAATACCACCGCTCGCAGTTTTGCCTGCAGCGACTGCATCGGTAATGTGTAAATCATTATTGATTTGCAGATGCACATGGCGATAAATACCGCCGTAGGTATTAAAGTCCAGGTCTTTTAGCGGTTTGGGTCCGGTGATGGGATTGTCGCGATTGTCCAGACGCACCAACAATTCGTTGGCGGCATCCCATTTTAATTTTTCGGTGAGATTGACGGTGAACGGCAGGTAGCCACCGACATGGGTGACAAGTTTTTCACCGTTGAGCCACACTTCGGCTACATTCATTGCGGCTTCGAATTTCAGGGAAATTTGTTTTCCTTTCCAGCTCGCTTGCGTAGTAATAGTTTTTTTATACCAGGCATCGCCTTGAAATTGTTCGTTGACCAACAGCGGTTCGATTTTGGGCGTGTGTGGAATCTGCACCGGTTGCCACTCTTTGTTCTGCTGTGCAGTGGCTAAATCAAGTGCATTATCGCTGCGAAAAAATTGCCAGTCATTGTCGTAAAGGCTATCTGCTATCACTGTCGTTTGTTGCGGTGATGGTGAGCAGGCGCCGATTAGGCCGCAAAGTGCCAGGGCGCAGAGTTGCATTTTTTTGTTCATAATAATATCTCTCACTCGTCGATCTTATCCAAATAGATGATATTGCTGCTGATGTAGCTATCGAATTATTTAGCTCGGCTATTTAGTGTAATCTGCCGAGAAAAATAAAAACGCGGGCAGGGCGTTGTTGTTGTTTGTTGCGTCAAAAAAGCTGGCGTTTTCCCAGTGTGAACCTTTTCCCCACAGGGTTGTGCAGTGAGTGCTCACCCAGGCCGGCTCCCAGTAAATCACACCCAGTCCACCTGAGGCTTTTACCAATCGGGTTAAGGTTAGCAGATAAAGCAGCTGGCCTTTAGCGGTAGCTGGATAATCTTGTTGCACTGCTTTTTCGCCCAGCACGTTGCCGGCGTTGTCAAAATTTTTCAGTGTCCATGGGTAGGCGGTTTCTACAATCATCACCTCTTTGTGATAAGTATTTTTTAGTTCTTTAATCGCATTGGGTACGTCGGGCAGTTTATAAGTGGACCACTGTGGGTAGTAGGAAAGTCCGATAATATCGTAGTCACTGATGCCGTTTTCCTGCGCTTGTTTGAACCAGCTAAGCGCATTTTCCGGTTGGGCAATATGCAACACTATCTGTATTGGCTTGTGGCCTTTTTTTACCGATTGGTTGCTGTAATCGCGTACGGCTTTTATCCCGCTATTGAGTAATGTGGCATTGCGCTGCCAGTTGGGAATGCCGTGCACAATAGATTTTTCGTGTTGCAAAATTTCGATATTGGTTTCGTTGCCGACTTGCACCATATCCGGCAGCAGGCCTTTTTTATCGAGCGCTGCGAGGGTGCTGGTGGTGTAATCATAAAGCGCTTTGGCTAATTCGGTGGTGTCACTAATCTGCGCCCAGGCTTTGGGGATAAATTGTTTTTCCGGGTCGGTCCAGGTATCTGAGTAGTGAAAATCCAATAAGGTTTTCATGTTATTGTCTTTGGCGCGTTGCAAGGTTTTGCTTACATCGGCAAGGTCGGAATACTTGGTCCAATCAGCGTTGTGCCATAAACGCACGCGCACAATATCCGCCCCTTTTTGCGCAAAAAGTGTAAAGGGATCCTGCTTTTTTCCTTCGGAATAATAGGTTGCACCGCAATCTTCCATTTCATTGACGTAGGATAAATCGGCGCCGACATAAAAGGGTTTTTCATTCGCAGCCGCAGGCGTATTTGCGATTACTCCGACGGCACTAAAACTGAC
>DATIDX010000210.1:0-7169 GCA_035456025.1 Cellvibrio sp.
CCCTGGCGATGAATTTGTATTCGCAAGGTGTTAATCCCGGTTTGGATTTTTCCGATATCGACCGCGTGCGCAAGTTGCATGAAGAGTGCACCCAATTACCGGTGCATCCGCGTCATCCTTATGCGGGTGAGCTGGTCTTTACTGCGTTCTCCGGTTCGCATCAGGATGCAATAAAAAAAGGTTTTGCCGTACAGAAAAAAGAGGCGCTCTGGGAAGTCCCTTATTTGCCGATTGACCCGGCGGATTTGAATCGCAGTTACGATGCAGTGGTACGTGTGAACGCGCAATCCGGTAAAGGCGGTGTGAGTTTCTTGTTGCAGCAAGAAGCCGGTTTGCAATTGCCGCGTCGTTTGCAAATTGAATTCAGTTCAGTGGTGCAAAAAGTTAGCGACAGCACCGGTAAAGAAGTGAAGGCGAGCGATATCGTGAAAATTTTCAACGATGAATATTTTGCGGTGAATGCGCCTATCACTTATCAATCGAGCAAATTCACGGAGCAGGATGACAATCATCAAGTCGATATTGTTATTCATGCGCAACACCAGAACCAAACCGTACAAATCAGTGGCAGTGGCAATGGCCCTATCGACGCTGCCGCGCACGCGATCAGCCAGTTTATCGATGGTGAAGTGAGCGTGATTGATTATCACGAACATTCTGTTGGCGAAGGCTCGGATGTTGCAGCGGTAACTTATGTGGAAATCAAAGTGAAAAACGGCAAACCCGTTTACGGTGTGGGCCAGGATCGCAACATTATTACTTCGGCGGTAAAAGCGCTGATCAATGGTGTGAACCGCAGCGGTTCGGTTAACTAAAAGCAAGCAATCCGTGTAATAGAAAAGCGCAGCCGGTGAAAATCGGCTGCGCTTTTTTTTGCTATTATTCATCCAGCTTTGGTTTGGCTAGTATTCAGATACTAAAAAGGAGAGTGCAGTGGAAAGCGGGTCTACCATAACATCCATTAATTTTGGCTTTTTAGCTGAACACGATCCTATTTTTCATCAGTTAGCGGCAGCGGCTGAACGCTCTTTCATCAGTGATCCCAATACTACCCTTATTAAACTGCGTCAGCTGGGTGAAGCCATTGCCCAGGATTTGGCGGCTCGTTGTAATATCCGTTTTGATGAACGTACTACCCAACTAGAGCTATTGCAACAAATCCGCCATGAAATTCGGCTTGAGCCCAACGTGCTGGAACTGTTTCATCTGTTAAGAGTTGAAGGTAATAAAGCGACCCACAAATTTAAAACTCATCATAGAGAAGCCATTACCGGGATGAGCGCCGCGCGTGAGTTAACGGTCTGGTACCAGCGGGCGTTTGGTAAGCAGGGTGCATCATTTAAGCCAGCGCCTTTCATTGCACTCAAAGACCCCTCTATCGAATTGCGTGAGCTGCAGGTTCAAATTGAGCAGTTAAAAACTCAGCTAACAGAAACTAATCAGCAATCATCTGGCAGCACGCAATTGCAAGAGCTGTTACAGCGCGAAAAAGAAGAATACGAAGTGTTGGCGCAGCAGATGGATACTGAGGCTCGCCAATACAAACAACTTGCTCAAGATAATGAAAATAAACTCATCGTTCAGCAGCAGGAATTTGAAGCTCGCATAAAGCAGTTACAAGACGATTTGGCGGCGCAAACGGCAGAGCACCAAAAAGCCTTACACGCACAAGTTGTGCTGATCGGCCAAAAAACGCAAAAGGCTAGTGCGCAACTCGCTCTAAATGAAGAGTTAACCCGCATTATTATCGATCAGCAATTAGTTGATGCTGGTTGGGAAGCGAATACGCAAGAGCTGGACTACAAGAAAGGCGCTCGTCCTGAAAAGGGTAAAAACAAAGCGATTGCAGAGTGGCCAACAACAGCAGCGCAACGCGCAGACTATGTGTTGTTTGCAGGTTTGGTTCCTATCGCGGTGGTGGAAGCCAAGCGCGAAAACGAAAATGTTGCGGGCAAAATTCCACAGGCCGAACGCTATGCGCGTGGTTTTAAAGGTGATGCCAACCTAACGCCAGCTTGGTCAGTACAGGGCAGGACCATTGCATGGCCAGATGCAGAAGATGGCCATTTTCATATCCCGTTTGTTTATTCCTGTAACGGTCGCGCGTTTGTAAAACAGTTGAAAGAGCAATCCGGTACCTGGTTTAGGGATGTTCGTGATCCATCGAATATTGCCGAGCCGCACGAAAAATTTCACTCGCCTGAAGGTTTGCTGGATAAGTTAAAACGCAGCCGTGAACTAGCAGAACAAAAATTAAAAGCGGAAGGTTTTACCTACCTCAAGCTGCGCGACTATCAAGAGAAAGCGATTGTTGCAGTGGAATCCGCATTAGCCAATAACCAACGTAATTGCTTGTTGGCCATGGCGACGGGGACGGGTAAAACCCGCACCATTATCGGATTAATTTATCGCTTTCTAAAAGCCGAACGTTTTAAACGAATTTTATTTTTAGTGGATCGCACTGCCCTGGGCGACCAGGCATTGGATGCTTTTAAAGAAGCCAAACTGGAAGAAAACAAAACCTTATCGTCGATTTATAACATCGCCGAATTAGGAGATATGGCTGCCGAAGCAGAAACCCGTGTTCAGGTGGCTACGGTACAGGCGATGGCAAAACGTTTGTTTGCTTCGGATAACCCGCCCACAATTGATACCTACGACTGCATTATTGTGGATGAAGCTCACCGGGGTTATACCCTCGATCAGGAAATGACGGAGGGCGAGTTGGCAACACGCGATGCCGCACAATATCTTTCCAGTTATCGCCGCGTGTTGGATTATTTCGATGCAATAAAAGTTGGTTTAACGGCAACACCTGCAAAACACACCAGCGAAATATTTGGTAGACCGGTTTACACCTACTCCTACCGCGAAGCGGTGGCCGATGATTGGTTGATCGACCATGAGCCTCCTATTCGTTATGAAACCCTGTTAAGTAAAAATGGTATTCGCTTTGAAAAAGGTGAAACTGTCAGTGCGATTAATACTTATACCGGTGAAATTGAGTCATCCGAATTGGAGGATGAAATCAATTTTGATGTGGAATCCTTTAACCGCAAGGTAATCACCGAGGGATTTAATCAGGTTGTTTGTGAACAATTGGCTAAAGAACTCGATCCTTTCGGCGATGAAAAGACGATGATTTTTTGTGCGACGGATTTGCATGCCGATATGGTTAAGCGTTTATTGGATGCTGCCTTTAAGGAAATTCATAACGGCAGTTACAGCGAAGCGGCGGTACGCAAAATTACTGGCAAAAGCGATAAAGTAGATCAGTTAATTCGCAACTATAAAAACGAGCGCTATCCGAATATTGCTATTACGGTAGATTTGCTTACCACCGGCATTGATGTTCCAAAAATTGCGCACCTGGTATTTTTGCGCCGGGTGAAGTCGCGCATTTTGTATGAACAAATGATTGGGCGCGCTACACGCCGTGCGGATGACATAGGCAAAACCGTGTTTAAAATTTACGACCCGGTGGATATTTATTCAGCACTGCAAGATGTGAGCACCATGAAGCCCTTGGTGCGCGATCCAAATATTACGTTAGAGCAATTGGTTGATGAGTTGACCAATCCTGAAACCTTGGAAAAGGGTTTAAATGCGCCCGGTGTGCAAGCGGATACCAGCCATTCCCATGATGTATTGGCAGAGCTTGGCCAAAAACTGATGCGGGTGATGCGCAAGGCAAACAAGCTCGCGGAATCCAAACCGGCGCTTAAACAAAAATTGGAAGAGTTAGAAAATCTGTGGGGTGTTGCACCGCACAAATTACACCAGCATCTGCATGACCTTGGGCCACGACAGGCGGCGGAATTTATGCGCCGCAACAAGGGTTTTATCAAATCAGTCGATGAAGTGAAGTTTATTCTAGGCAGCGAATATCGGCCGATTATTTATGAAGGTCGCGATGAGTTGCTTAATCGCGAGCAAAGTTTTGGTGTAAATGAAAAGCCTGCCGATTATTTGCTGAGCTTTAATGATTTTATTAAAAACAATATCAATCAATCTACCGCGCTGGCGGTGGTAATTAATAAACCTAAAGACTTAACCCGCGAGCAGTTAAAAGAAATCAAAGTACTGTTAGACAATAACGGCTATACCGAAAGCAAGCTCAAGGCTGCCTGGCGCAACTCAACTAATCAGGAAATTGCGGCCAGTATTATCGGCCATATTCGCCAAGCGGCCTTGGGTGAGCCGTTAATTCCCTTCGATCAACGCGTCCATAACGCGCTGCAAAAAATCTACGCCATGCACGCGTGGTTACCGCCCCAACGTAAATGTTTAGAGCGTTTGGGCAAGCAGTTGATTCACGAAGTCATCATCGATCATGGCTTTGTTAACAACGCTTTTGCGCAGGAAGGTGGCGCTAAGCGGGTGGATAAGCTGCTGGATAACCAGTTGGATGAGGTGCTGAACACCTTGGCCGATGGGCTTTGGGGCGAGGCGAGTTAGTCATATGCATAGAAAACACGGATTTCTATTCATATGCGCAACTACATGTACACAAAATGCCATGTTTTAAACATGACAACTCCACATGTACATCTGATCGACACAATGGGCGCATCGATCAACCAAAGTTAAAATAAAGCCACACCCTATTTTACTTTTATTGTTATTTTAAAATAACATGCCAGCTTATTTTAGCTTTGTATGGATTGTTCATTATGAATCGCGGTCTGACTGGGCATTATGTGCCGAGTATTGCTGGAGGTTTTGCGTGTCTAGCGTTTATTCCTGCGCCGCTGCCGCCTAATCCTCCTATTGAAATTAGCGGCAAACTGCAAGCGCGATTGGCAGAGGCTCATATTGCCCTTGGCCGTTTGGATGCTATCAGTAGCCTCCTGCCCGACGCACAGTTATTCCTATACAGCTACGTGCGCAAAGAAGCGGTGATGTCATCGCAAATAGAGGGCACGCAGTCTTCGTTGAGCGACCTAATGCTCTATGAAATGGCTGCACAACCCGGCGTGCCCATGGACGATGTGCAAGAAGTCTCCTGCTATGTAAACGCGCTAACCCTGGGCGTTGAACGCATCAACCAAGGCAACCCCATCACGATTCGCCTGGTAAAAGAGTTGCACCAAGCGCTTATGACTTCTGGCCGCGGTATTCAACGTAGCCCAGGTGAGTTCCGTACCAACCAAGTCTGGATTGGCGGCCACCGTGCAGACGAAGCCACTTTTGTGCCGCCGCCCGCCAATGAAATTGCGGCCTGTTGGAGTGAGCTGGAAAAGTTTTTAAACGATATTCCAGAAGCCACCGAGCCGGTGATTAAAGCGGCGCTTATGCATGTGCAGTTTGAAACCATCCACCCATTTATGGATGGCAATGGCCGCTTGGGGCGCCTATTAATTCCACTGATTTTGGCACAGGCCAAAGTCTTGCAAGAGCCGCTCTTGTACCTCTCGGTATTCTTTAAAAAGCATCGCCAAACCTATTACGAACGTTTACAACAAGTGCGCTTAACCGGTGATTGGGAGGGCTGGTTATTATTTTTTGTGGATGCGATTACCGCCACCGCCACGCAAGCCGTAGCCACCGCCCAGCGGCTCAACCAATTGCTGGCGGGTGATAAAGCCAAACTCGCGCAACTCGGTCGATTAGCCGGTTCAGCCAGTCAAATACTGGAAGCACTTTTTAATCAGCCCATTGTGAGCATTAACCTGCTGGTAGAAAAAACCGGCCTCACTCCGGCCACTATCGGTAAAGCCTTGGACGCCTTAGAAAACACCCTTGGCATGGTGCGCGAACTCACCGGCCAAAAGCGCAACCGTGTTTACGCCTACAGCGCCTATATAGATATTTTGAATCAGGAATAAACAAACCCCATGACCAACAACGATATAGTCCAAAAACTTTGGAACCTGTGCGACGTATTGCGCGACGACGGCATTAACTACAGCGATTACGTTACCGAATTAGTCTTGCTGTTATTTATCAAAATGGAATTTGAAAACACCGAAGCAGGTTTGCTGAACAAACACAAATTGCCCGAGGGTTGCCGCTGGGGCGATTTGAATTCCAAATCAGGTTTAGTGTTATTGAACTACTACAAACAAGTGTTACTGGATTTATCCAAAAGTAGCGACAGTTTGATTTCAGCAATTTATACCGATGCCCAAACCCGCCTGCGCGAACCGCGCCATTTGGAACAATTAATTAAAACGCTGGACGGCATCGATTGGTTCAGCGCGCAAAAAGATGGTTTGGGCGATTTGTATGAGGGCTTGCTCGAAAAAAACGCCAACGAAACTAAATCCGGCGCGGGGCAATACTTTACCCCAAGAGCATTAATCGACAGCATCGTTCGCTGCGTAAAACCCCAAGCCGGTGAAACCATTCAAGACCCGGCAGCCGGAACTGCAGGCTTTTTAATTGCGGCGGATCAATATATTCGTAATGAAACCGACAACTTAATGCTTCTTTCGCAAAAAGATCGAGAGTTTCAGTGGTATCGCGCATACGTTGGGATTGAATTAGTGCCCAGCACACGCCGGCTCGCATTAATGAATTGTTTATTGCACGGCATGGAAGGCGATGACGAAGGCGTAGTGCATTTGGGTAACGCCTTGGGTGATGTCGGTAAAAGTTTAAATAAAGTAGATGTAGTGCTCGCCAACCCGCCATTTGGCACCGCCAAAGGCGGCGAGGCCAGCATCACGCGCGACGATCTCACCTACAAAACCAGCAACAAACAGCTCGCGTTTTTGCAGCATATTTACCGCACCTTAAAACCCGGTGGCCGCGCGGCAGTGGTATTGCCCGATAACGTGTTATTTGAAGCAGGTCAGGGCACTGACATTCGCCGCGACTTAATGAATAAATGTAACCTGCACACCATTCTGCGTTTACCCACCGGTATTTTTTATGCGGCGGGTGTAAAAACCAATGTGTTATTTTTTACCAAAGGCACGGCGCAAAACCCCAAACAAGAAGAAGGCTGCACAAAAAATGTGTGGGTGTATGACTTGCGTACCAACATGCCCAACTTCGGCAAACGCACACCATTTGGCGAACAACATTTAAAACCTTTCGAAAAAGTTTTTTCCCCCTCTCCCGAGGGAGAGGGCTGGGGTGAGGGGAAACGCACCGAAGGTGAATGGTCGTTTATGGATCAGGATGCAGACTTTAATTTAGAAAATTCCCGCTGGCGCATGTTC
>DATIDX010000211.1:0-5838 GCA_035456025.1 Cellvibrio sp.
GGGCTGAATTGCCAGAATTAGTGCGCCTGGCAACTAAAGTGGAGCGAGTGCACATCGATAAACCCGGCTGCCCCCATGGTTTAAGTGATCACCTGCTGCATATGGCACAAGAGTTAGAGATGCATATGCAAAAAGAAGAACAAATTCTATTCCCCATGATCAAACGAGGCACCGGCTCAATGGTGCTTGGCCCCATTAGTGTGATGCGCCATGAACACGACGACCATGACATGGCACTGCGTGAATTAGAGAGGCTCACCAACAATATGCAACCGCCGCTGGGCGCCTGCAATACTTGGCGCGCACTCTACTTAGGCCTGCAAAAGTTGCGCAATGATTTGATGGAACATATCCACCTGGAAAATAATCTGCTATTTATTAAACAAGAGGAACAATTTAGCAAACCACAGCCCAATTCAACTTGTTGTGGTACCTGTAGTTGAAATGAAGAAGCCGAATACCGCCAGCGCAATGACGGCACTGGTGGGGCAGATACGCGCACAGATTCCATTTGATGAATTGGATGAAGCGCGCGTCTGTTCCGGCAAGTGCGTCGGCTGCGCAAAAAAAATGTTGGAATATTTGGAACAGGAAGTTATTCACTGGGAATATAGCCTTGCGCGCGGCGAAGCACCCAACTTGGGTGACATCAATAAACTGGCGCGCAGTGCTAAAAAAATTTACAAAGTGTTGCAGTTAAATAATCTGGTTTAACCGTTTTCGTGCAGTTACTAATTCAACCTTCGTCATTCGCCGTGAGCGATAAAATCCCACCCTGCTTATCAAATACCAAATACTGCTGAATCATACCGGTGTTGATGCCTGCAATCATCGCATCAAGGGGTTTGTTGGCATCGGTACTACTTGGTGCCTGCACGCCCTTACCCGCGAGACTGGCCGCAAATACTAGCGACCAGGCTTGGCCGGTGTTAGCCGCTTCAGCGACCAGATCATTGAAGCTGGTAATTTCATCCGGCGTTTTATCCACACACATTTTCGGCGTAAGAAAACCGCCCTCGTTGGCATCGCCACCCGCAGCATCATCGATAGCCACAAACACCAACAATAATCGTTGCGCATCTGCTTGCGCACGCGCTGTTGTTAAAAAATCATCAAAGTGTTCCATTGCTTAACCTCATTTTGTTGCCCAATAGCACAATTTACGCATTACACGTTCGCGATGAAATACCCACTAAGGCTTAGCCACCCTCTTGCCACCTCTCCTACCCCCTTGTGGGTAGCTCTGCGCAAAGTTTGATGTAGATCAAATATTGAAGCCGGTTCGCACACTAGCCTTACACCACATATAGACACATAAGAAAAGATAAATACTACATATGGTGTTTTATGAAATTTATGCGCTTTGTGAATGAACAAGTTGTATGGCAGGAAGTACCTGGTGAAACCTCCCTCGCCTACACCATTACTGGCTGCCCGCTGCGCTGCAAAGGCTGCCATAGCAGCGAGTATCGCAACCCCAAACTGGGTGAACCGCTCTATGGTGATTATTTCCAGAGCCGTTTGGACGCCTATCGCGGACTGATTAGCTGTGTTGTCTTTTTTGGCGGCGAATGGCTACCGGTTTTATTACAGCCTCTGCTTGAACAAGCGCGGCGCGCCAACTTAAACACCTGTCTATACAGCGGTTTTGATCTGATACCCGACTGCTTGTTGCCGCATTTGACCTATGTGAAAACTGGGGCTTGGGTTGCAGCGCGCGGCGGTTTAGACAATCCCAACACCAATCAGCGCTTTATTGATTTGCGCACCAATGAATTACTGAATTACAAGTTCCACACTAGCGCCAATTGTTAATCACACACTAGTCATTATCCATAACGAGGAGTTTTTATGCTGCGCCTGAACCCTGCCCAACTCGATGAAAAATTAGATTTTATTCAACATTATTTGGCGGCAGAAAATGCAGCCGACGGTTCTACTATGGACGCCAACGCCAATGTCACGCAAAAAAATATTGCGACATTGGAGGCGGAATTAATGAAGGATTTTTTTGTGCAAGTGAATCGCACACAGGTAAGCCGAAAAATTGCGGAATTATTTGGCGATACTATGGCAGCAGAATATATCCGCCAGATTGAACAGCATGAAATTTATGTGCACGATGAAACCTCCCTGAAGCCCTACTGTGCATCGCTCACCATGTATCCATTTTTGTTGGATGGATTAACCAAGCTGGGCGGCGAATCGCGCGCACCACAACATCTGGAATCCTTTTGCGGAACATTTGTGAATTTTGTGTTTGCCGTGAGCTCACAATTTGCCGGTGCTATAGCCACCGTCGAATTTCTTACTTATTTTGATTATTTCGCCCGCAGAGACTATGGTGATAACTACCTGAACACCCACACCAAACAAATCGCCAACCATTTACAACATGTGGTTTACGCGCTCAATCAACCAGCAGCAGCGCGCGGTTATCAAAGCGTGTTCTGGAATATTTCCATTTACGACCAACATTATTTTGATTCGATGTTCGGTGAATTTGTATTTCCGGATTTCACCAAGCCCGAGTGGAAGAGTGTGGCGGAGTTGCAAGATTTTTTCCTGCATTGGTTTAATGCCGAACGCAGTAAAACCCTGCTGACCTTCCCGGTAGTTACAGTGGCCATGCTCACCGAAAATGGTCAATGTAAAGACCACCCATTTGCCGCTTCTATTGGCTCGCATCTGGCACAGGGTAGCGCATTCTTTATTTATCTTTCCGACAATGCCGATTCTCTTGCCTCCTGCTGTCGCCTGCGCAACGAAATTAGCGACCACACATTTTCTTACACTCTGGGTGCAGGTGGAGTTGCAACTGGCTCGATCAATGTGATCACGATCAATATGAATCGCCTGGTACAGGATAAGCGCGACTTACTCGCTGAAGTGAAAAAAATTCACTGTTATCAAGTCGCTTATCGTCAATTAATGGAGGGATATTTAGCAGCCGGCATGCTCAATGTGTATTCAGCTGGATTCATCAGCCTGGAAAAACAATTCCTTACTATTGGTATCAACGGTATGGCCGAAGCGGCTGAATCTCAAGGCATAAAGGCTAGCAACAACAAGGACTACATTACCTTTGTTCAAAATCATTTAAAGGTCATTTATAACGCAAATAAAACAGCCAAGGCCGAATTTGGCTATTTATTTAATACTGAATTTGTTCCAGCTGAAAATCTCGGTATTAAAAATGCGAAATGGGATAAAGCTGATGGTTATGAAGTTAAGCGCGACTGCTACAACTCATATTTTTATGTGGTAGAAGATGAAGAGATCAATCCCCTCGACAAATTTATCTTGCATGGCCGCGAATTGATTGATTATCTCGACGGTGGCTCTGCACTCCATTTAAATCTGGATGAAGCATTAAGTGCAGACGCCTACCTTAACCTTATCAATATTGCGGCTAAAACCGGCTGTAACTATTTTTGCATCAACGTAAAAATTACTATCTGTAACCAATGCCAACAGATCGACAAACGCACACTGCATAAATGCTCCGCGTGTGGCTCAGATGATGTGGACTACGGCACGCGCGTGATTGGGTATTTAAAACGCATTTCGTCCTTCAGTGCCGGGCGTCGCAAAGAGCACAAGCTGCGTCATTACCATGTGAAAAAAGCACGCACTACTTCGGTTAATAGCCCTCAACATCAGGCTGAGCGACATGATTCGACCGCTGCCGCCTGAGATAATTTATTAGCCAATTAACACTCGATTAACGTCTCAAAACCCATAGATGCTAAACCCCCTCAGCCCTTTCTGCACCCGGCACCCCTTAGCCGGTGTGCAGTTTTTTGCGGGATTAATTTAGCGATAACGCGCAACATATCCAGCAATTTGTTGTACGGCCGCAGCGATACGCGATGGTAATTGTGTATTTAACTCAATACTGGCCAATAGGTTTTTAATCCCCAAACCCAATTCGGTATCACCATTCATTTCCAACCGCCGCTGAAAAAATAGCATGTCAGGATCAAGCCTCTGGGTTGCAATCAGTAACAGATCGTAACTACTTGCGCTAAAACGCAGATCGGGTTCGGCCTGTGCTTCCGCCACAACCAGCTTATGATTGCAGTAGCGAACGCTAAATTGAACACCTATATCCTTAACACAAATATTCAGCAATTTATCGCAAAAAAAATCCAATTCACCCGCAGCAATAACCTCGCGTAGCGCATAGTTAAGGCTGCGTGCCAGCGCCACTTGCTGCAACCGGTCAGGCACCACTCGCGCAGCCCAACCCATTGCGCCAGGCAGATGTGGAATCATCGCTTGTGCGAGAGCATCTACCCCTTTGCTTACCCTTTGTTGGTATAACATTTTTGCACCTCATGATCGACAATAGAGCATTACCAATCATGACAAGCTAACACCAAGCTGGCTATAAACCATTGGAGGTAGGCGATGGAATTGTTATGCCCCGCAGGCAATATTCCTGCACTTAAAGCTGCCATTGAAAATGGTGCCGATGCAGTGTACTTGGGGTTGCGCAACGAAACTAACGCGCGGCATTTTGCCGGTTTGAATCTGGACGCTTTAAAACTGAAAGAAGCAGCACACTATGCGCATCAACACCGGTGCAAGGTGCACCTGGCGATTAATACTTTTGCGCACCCGGATACCTGGCAGCATTGGACAAGCGCAGTAGATGAAGCAATTACCTGCGGAGTTGATGCGCTGATCATTGCTGACCTGAGTATTCTGCAGTATGCCGCCGAACGCTACCCGCAGGCAGAACTGCATTTATCGGTACAAGCATCGGCAACTAACGCGGCCGCCATCGATTTTTATGCACAGCAATTTAATGTGCAGCGCGTGGTATTGCCTCGGGTACTGTCTATCGCTCAAGTAAAAAATCTGGCGCGCTCCTGCACTACACCTTTGGAAGTATTCGCCTTTGGCAGCCTGTGCATTATGGCGGAGGGGCGTTGCTATTTGAGTTCTTATTTAACCGGGCAATCACCCAATACGTTTGGTGCCTGCTCACCTGCCGAATTTGTGCGCTGGGAAGACCGCAATGGCGTGTTGGAATCCCGTTTAAATAATGTATTAATTGATCGCTTTGGCACGAATGAAACAGCGGGCTACCCAACGCTGTGCAAAGGCCGCTTTACACTCGCAGATGAACCCAGCTCAACGCCCTATCATGCATTGGAAGAGCCCACCAGTTTAAATACGATGGAATTATTGCCGGAACTGCTCGCACTGGGTATTCGCTCATTAAAAATTGAGGGGCGCCAACGCAGCGCGGCTTACGTCGCGCAAGTTACGCGCGCGTGGCGCCAAGCCATTGATTGCTGCCGCGCCGACCCTGAAAAATTTTTAGTTAAAAATGAATGGCAAGCTGCACTCACGCAACTGGCTGAAGGCAGCCAAACCACACTGGGTGCTTACGAACGTCAGTGGCGATAAAAACAAAAGGTTTTTATTATGAAATTTTCACTCGGACCGATTTTATATTTTTGGGATAAAAACAGCGTGCTGGATTTCTACCGCACTGCCGCCGAATCACGTGTGGATATTATTTATTTGGGTGAAACCGTATGCCCCAAGCGTCGCGAATTGCGCCTGGAAGATTACATCGACCTTGCACACCAATTGCGTGAAGCGGGCAAAGAAGTGGTGCTCTCCAGCATGACATTGCTGGAATCCCCGGCAGATTTACGCGAGTTAAATCGCTACTGCGACAACGGCGAATTTTTAATTGAAGCAAATGACATAGGCGCCGTGGGTTTACTGAACGAGCGCGGGCTGCCTTTTGTGGCGGGCAATACACTCAATTGTTATAACCAACACAGTTTGCGCTATTTAATGAAAATGGGTATGCAA
>DATIDX010000212.1:0-12332 GCA_035456025.1 Cellvibrio sp.
GCGTTGATTATTTGAAATACGATTGGTGCGATACCAAAGATATTAATCCGGTTGCTGCCTATTCCACTATGCGTGACGCCTTGTATAAAGCCGGCCGTCCGGTGTTATTCAGCATCTGCGAATGGGGCGATAACAAACCCTGGGACTGGGCGAAAGATGTTGGCCACTCATGGCGCACCACTGGCGATATTTATCCCTGCTGGAATTGCGAACACAACCATGGCTCCTGGTCGTCATGGGGCGTATTGCCGATCCTCGATAAACAAGCTGGCTTGCGCAAATATGCTGGCCCCGGCCATTGGAACGATATGGATATGATGGAAGTCGGCAACGGTATGACCGAAGAGGAAGACCGTGCGCATTTCTCTTTGTGGGCGATTATGGCATCGCCGCTGATCGCCGGTAATGATTTGCGCAGCATGAGCGAAACCACCAAAAAAATCCTGACCAACAAAGACATGCTCGCCATCAATCAGGACAAGCTCGGTATCCAGGCGATGAAGTGGATCGATGATGGCGATTTTGAAATTTATGTAAAACCATTGGATAAAGGCGAGTTCGCATTTTTGTTTTTGAATCGCGCTGATGCAGCGGCGGATTACAATCTCGATTGGGCGTTCCACTACTTGAAAGACGATATCAGCAAACACGAAATTTTCTTCGACAAGAAAAAATTCAACTGGCGCGATATCTGGAACGGTGACAAGGGTAATACCGCTGAAAAACTCGCTATCAAGGTTCCCGCCCACGGCGTGCGCGTGCTGCGTTTGACTCCGCAATAATCCTGCAACTTGTTGCATCTTGAAGCCAGCGCAAGCTGGCTTTTTTGTTTCTCACACCAAAGGAGTAAAGAATTAACGAGACAGTTAACTATTGATTTGCTCCTGTTTGGCTTCCGGCTCGGCGAGCACAACACAATTGCGGCCGAGCTTTTTCGCGCGGTAGAGCGCTTGGTCTGCCCGGCGGAAAAGGCCTTCAAAATGCTCTTGCGAGTCGGCTACACCAATACCAATGCTAACGGTCATCAAGATAGATTTTTCTTCATGCGCTATGGGCGATGATCCCACCGCAGCGCGAATTTTTTCGGCGATCAGGAGCGCATGCTGGGCGTTGGTGCTTTCGCAAAAAAGAATAAATTCTTCGCCACCCCAACGCACAAACAGGTCGTTCGCGCGCGTGTTTTTATGTATCACGCGCGCCACTTCGCGCAGCACTGCATCCCCCGCATCGTGTCCATGGGTGTCGTTAACGCGTTTGAAGTTATCCAGATCGATTACCATCATTGTGGTGTTGCGCATGAGTATCTCATTGGACGCGCGGCGGCTTATTTCATGCGCAAAACCGTTGCGGTTCAGGATGCCGGTGAGTGGATCGGTATTGGATAGCAATTTGTAGCGCTCAGACTCTTGTTGTAGATCATCCGAAAAATGGACCAGGGTAGACAGGCGCTTGGAGTCGTTACGAATCCGCCGCTCCTGCAGGATCAGGTGACGGCTGATAAACAATAAATTCGAGCACAGCCAAACAAGTGCGATGCCTAAATACCAGATTCCTGCAGGTAAGAGTTGGCCATAAAGATCTGCGTATTCCAGCTGGATCGAATGCTCGCCTGCGACAATGGGAGGGACTAAATCGATCACTACATCAAGCGTGTTATTGCTGAACTGTGAGCTCTCTGAGGCGATCCAGGCATAGTCATGCAGCACAATAGGATTGCGAGTATCTTTTGGGCTAAAGCTGACATCCAGCCCTTTAAGTGTTTCCCGGTTATCGCTTTTGGAATTTGCCGGATTAAAATTGTGCATTTTCAAACGCAGGCGTTGATTATTTCCTTGATACTTTATTTTTAATTCCAGACGTTGATATTTGGAATAGTTATCGCCTTGGGATGGATCGCCAACCTGGATGCTTAAGCCGCAATAGGATGTATCAAGGTCGCCTGTGGTGGTTGCGCAGCTAAAGTGCAACTGCTTTTCATCCACCCATTGAGCGAATGTCTGGCCGCCCTGTTGACCGTCAAAGAACAGGTGAGATTTTGCTATTTGGTCAGGCAATATCCTTTCGTGGCGCTCGGGCAGGACGAAATACGCGAGCACCGCCACCAAGGCCAGAAGCGTTGAGGTAACGAGCAAACGATAGAGTGGAATGAGAGGGGAATGTTGGGGTGCTGTTGGCATCGATCTTTCCAAGGGCGATTGTACGCTAAGTTTAGACCAGTATTTTGGAAATGCTGTTTTACAGGGCTAGTCCTGGCTCATAAATATTGTCCGTTAATTCGTTATATAGTAAGCCGTCATCCATTATCCAAGGAAACATTCAGGTGCAGCTTTTTGCTTACAATCAAGTTGGGCGCCCCGACGAGTTATTAATCTGGGTCGGGGTTTTGGGGGTTGCCGACCCGCCGGCGCTCTCCTTTGAAATATTTTCCCAATCTGTTGTTCCCCGGGCACAGCCCGCTGAGTTTGAACCTCTGGGCGATGAGGTCTGCGATAGTTCCGGTCAGCCGCTAAATCACCGGGCGATTTTTGCATTTGCATGGCCTGCGACGCACGAGCGTTTTAGTGTGACGGTAATTGCCGGCAATGAGCGCGTGACTTTGACCAGTAAGCGCCCGCCGGTGGCACTGCCAGACAAAAATAGCGATAGTTTTAATATGTTGCTGTCGTCCTGCTACTACCAGCCGAACGATAAATCCCATGCGTTGGCCGACATCATCAAGACAATCAAACCAGCTCCGGATTTCAATTTACTGGCGGGTGACCAGGTTTATCTGGATTTGCCTTCACTGCAAAATTTGCCGGGCGATAAAATGCGGCTGGCGCAGGCGCTGGGTAAAAAGTATCAAGTCAACTGGTTTTCTACCGCGATCAATCAGCCAGGGCTTGCGGATATCCTCCTCCACGGGCCGGTGCTTTGCATACCTGATGACCACGAATATTGGAATAACTTTCCCTTTTTCCAGGCGCAACTAAACAATACTCACCGGGAAGCAGACCGCAATAATTGGCGCGAGCTGGCGACTCGCTTGTATGAGCGATATCAAATGTCGCCCGCGCAGAGCGCTGGTTTTTTCCGGCAGGATATTGCTCCGCTAAGCATGCTGTTTCTCGATGGCCGCACCTATCGCGATGACCAGGGTAAGCATATGTTCAATGCGCAAACCCGCGCTGCGATTGTGCAGTGGAAAAATGATTTGCTCGCGCGCAAAAACAATCACTTGCCGACAATCGGTTTATTGAATTCAGGTCAGGCATTGCTAATTGAAAAGCCTGGACCTTGGGACAGGCGTATCGCCGATATGGAAATGATTAATTACGGCGATTTTGCCTTGTTGCAGCAATCGTTCGAAGAGTTGTTTGCGGCGGAAATTCCACTGATTTTTGTAACGGGCGATGTGCATTGGGGCCGAATTGTGGAAGGGAAAAATCAGCGCGGAAAAACCCTGTTTTACGAGGTGATTGCCTCGCCTTCGCGTTTGATAGATACCCTCGGCAGCGATCAGATTAAGAGTACAAAAAATAAAATACGCGCATTGTTTGGCGATGCTAACCCATTCCCCATGCACACCCCGGCGCCTGCGGATCTCTCAGAGTTAAAATTGGCCAACCTCGCGTTGACTACCCGGCATACACAGCAGGGGGATCACGTGGCGCTATTGCGGTTCAATGCAATTCCGGGTGGGTTGGAATTCAGTGTGGATTACATCTGTACTGATGCCAGTGAAAAAAAGCGGCGTGATTACTCATCGAGCCACGGCCCCTATAAATTATTGAGTATTTGAATGTATTTTGAGGAAAAGGAACATGATTAAACAAACTCTTTCCGCGCAATCGCAGGTTCAAAGCGATATTTATAAAATGGAGCGCATCAAGCGCGAGCCCAATCTGGAATGGCTAAAGCGTGCCTACGACAGTTTTGCGCTGGCAAATGTCGCCGATTGGAGTTTCCTGGTGCTCGCCGGCGGGAAGGATGTAGCCTCGTTTCGCATCCGCG
This sequence comes from Cellvibrio sp., assembly GCA_035456025.1. Classification (GTDB taxonomy): domain Bacteria; phylum Pseudomonadota; class Gammaproteobacteria; order Pseudomonadales; family Cellvibrionaceae; genus Cellvibrio. The sequence goes on from DATIDX010000212.1 coordinate 3,994, forward strand.
TTGCGCAATCGCATCTGCGTGGCGATATGCTGCCGTCGTTTTGGTCAGAGTGCGCACTATTTAAAATTCAGGCGGGCGATTTCGCCAGTGCGGCATTTTTTAATTTGCCTTTATTCCAACCCGCTGTTGCCACCTATGCGCCGACGCGCAACGGATTGATTGAGCTACCGTTTAATAAGTTGCCCACCCAAAAGGATTATCCCAATCTGGCGCTACTGGCCATACCCGTAGCACAAGAAAAGATATTGCAGTCGCTCGCTGAATACCAAAGGGCGCGCGTCAGTTACGATGCAGTCGAAAATATTTTGCCCTGGCTTGCCTATGTGTGGGGTGCTGGTCAGGCTACCAATCCGCTGATGCAACAAATTGGTTTTCCTTCAGCGATGATGTTAAACCAGATATTCAGCGCAAATGGTTTTGATCTGGCACCCGGCGTCAACGCTAATTTATCTGCACCGGAAACCTTCTGGAGTGGCGTTAAACATTGGCAAGATTACTACAGCAAAACCCAGGAAAATGGATTACAGCCCAAGCTGCGCTATGTAATTGATCATATGTACGATATTGACGAGAGTTAATCACAAAGACTGAATGAGCAGCTGGTTACTGCTGCTCATCTGCAACCAAAACCAACTCCAGACGATTATTGTGTTGCGCTAGCGCATTCCACTCGCGCGCGCTGATAGTGGGAATGCGCTCGGGATAGGGTTCGATACCAGGGGTCGCCGTAATGGCAATCTTGATAGTGGAATTCACGTCGCGCGTCAGGTTGCCCATGACCATGGTGACTTCGCGGGTGTACTCATCCAGCAAATTACTAATCGTATAAATTTCGCTGGATAACATGCAGTCGCCAAGGGTTTTGTTGTTCGGAGCCAATTGCGCCATGCCCATGTTATCCACGGTTATACAAAAATCCCCTACGTAAATATTGATGGTTGCTGTGCCTGCAAAACCATTGCTGGCGATGCGGTGGAGCAACTCGTGCAGGCGCAATACGGGTTTGGGGTCGATGGTATTTTGATGGAAGGCCAGTGTGCCGCTTTGGTTGAACGTCCAGGCTAAATCGTTAAGCAGGTGAGTGTCCGGGCTGATTGAATTCGCCGCAGGTTGCGCAACAGGCGCTTCAGCGATTGCCGGTTGGGCCTGGGCTTCCCGTTTTTTGGTTTGCTCGGCAACTTGCTGGAGCTGCTTACCCAAGGCATCTTGTTGTTGCTGGTTGCGGTTTAATTGATTGTTGATCAGCAGCATTGCATAGATCACCACTGCAAGTGCTGCTGCAGACAACAAAATAGCGAGCCACGACCAACCAGAGTTAGCTGGTTTGGTTTCAGTGATTACTGGGGTAGTGGGAGCGGATAAGGCCGGTTGTTGCTGCAAAATATCGCTAAATTCCTGCCGCAGGGTTTGCCGCAAACCCTGCAGTTCACGCACCACGCGCGAGGTAATAAAGCGGCGGTTATCCTCCAGACTGTGCTCCATATGGCTCAAGCGCAGTTCGAGGTTGCGCGCCTGCTCCAGGGATGCGGCGCGTCGGTCGCGCTGCGGCTCGTTGGTATCGGTAGCTGCTGCTCCCGTGAGCGTAACCTGATTTGCTGCCGCAATTAATTCCGCGCTTTCAACTGTGTCGTCTTCACGGCTTTTAGCACTGGGATAAATATGGATAGTTTCCATCACCTTGGATAGATCCATGGCGTTGATGCGGTCTTTGCTCACCACATCCAATGCGCCCAATGCGCGCGCTTGACCGGTATAGACATCACCACTTTTGGAGGTGTACATGATCACCGGAATCATCGCGGTGTCGGGATTGGATTTAATAATTTGCAGTGCGCGGAAACCGTCTATACCTGGCATCAGGTGATCCATAAAAATCACGGCGGGTGCATGGCGAGATAAGTAGCGCAAGGCCGCTTCACCGGAGTCGACTATGTCGATATCGAGCGGATAGCGGCGCAACATTTTTTTGAGCCGGTACTGGGCGGTAGTGGAGTCATCCACAATCAGGGCGCGTTGAATGGTCATAGCAGTAAAGTCCCTGTGCGAGCAATTATTATGAGCGGGGTTATTTACGCAAAGACTAACAGAAAATTAGCGCGCCAGGAGCTATGCAAATCACAACCCGACAGTGCAGGACTTATTGGCGCCAGAAAAATGCGATAGCCGCCGCAATCCAGCCGGTGAACGCCAAGATTTTCCAGGCTTTGTCCGGGTATTTTTCCAGTAGCGGCTGCGCGCGCGGGGTGAGCCACTCAGGGTTGGGGCGCTTGAGATCCTGCTGCCATTCAGAGAGGGCTTCATAGCGACTGTTGGGATAAATACTCAGCGCCTTTTCCAGTGCTTTATCGAGCCAGTAGGGCACCAGCGGATTGTGTTTCATGGCGGAGATGTAGTGCAGCCGCTGGAAACTTTTGAGATCCATGGCCTTGCTGTAGTGACTGCCGTAAGGCAGTTTGCCGGTGAGCATTTCATACAGCAGTACCGCGAGCGAGAATTGGTCGGAAGCGGGGCTAACTTTACCGTTGTAGCGATATTCCGGTGCTGAATAATCGAGCGTGCCCAGTACCCGGTCGCGCGCAAAGGGTGCACCTACTTCCTGCACTCCGGCGACCCAGCAAGAACCAAAATCGACAATCACCGGCCCCTTGGCGCTGATCACAATATTGTCCGGCTTCAAATCCTGATGTAGGGTTTCTTTGCGATGAAAGGCGCGTATGCCGCGAATCAAGCCTTCAATTAATTCCACCGAATCCAATATCGATAAAATCCCGCGCTCTTTTAGTAACTGCGTAAGCGTGGGGCCGGGAATATATTCAGTGAGGTAATACAAACAGGAGCGCGATTCCGCAGCGGGAATAACACGCGCAACGCCCGAGCTTTGGATGCGCGCCCCGATCCAGGCTTCCATCACAAAGCGTTCGATATAGGCTTTATCGTCCTGAAAAAGTTCTGACGGCGTTTTCATTACCAGCAGATAATTTTTATCGTCTTCAACCAAATACACCTGGCTGCGTGTCGATTCATGCATGATTTTTTTAATGCGTAAACCATCGATACTTTGCCCCGGCGATAACACCGGCGGAAACGGCAGGCGCGACAAAACCTGCACGGCATCGGTTTGTCCGGCGGTACCTAAATTCTCGATGCGCAATGCTTGAATACTTAAATTGTCGTCGCTCCCATGGTGCAGTGCGAGTGGCAGCGCTTGAATAACCAAGTCTTCAAGATTATCGCGCTGCTGGAGGATAAAATTTTTAAATTCCGGTGCGGGAATGTGCTCGTGAATGCCATCGCTGGAGAGAATAAAAATATCACCGCGCTGCAGCTCCAGGCTGTGCATATCCACTTCCAGATAAGGATCTGCGCCCATGGCGCGGCTTAAATGGGTAGTGTGTTTATCGATGCGCTGGGTGTGGTCGCGGGTGAGTAATTCGAGTGTGTTGTCGCGCAGGCGATAGACGCGGGTATCGCCCACGTGAAAAATAAATCCGGTATCGCCTTTTAGAATCAGTGCAGAGAATGTGGTGAGATAACCTTCGCCGTAAATGGAATTCTGGCTGCGCCCCCACAAGCTTGAGTTTAAGCTTTGGATCACGCGCATCGCGGATTGCTGCGTGCGCCAGGTATCGGGCGTGGCGAAATAATCGCTGAGGAAACCGGCAATCGCGGTTTGGCTCGCCTCGCGTGCAGCTTTACTGCTGCTGACACCATCGGCAATCGCAATCGCAATCCCTTTGGTGGTGAGCAAATTGCCCTCGGGAATGCGCGCGCCGACGGTATCCTGATTTTCCGGCTTGCGTCCCGCTTCACTTTTTTGTGCGAAGCTGATGTGCAGGGTTGATTGCAGGTGATCCATAGGGTTTTCTGTAATAAAAAAAGAAATTGCCGACAGCATAGCTGTCGGCAATTAGGTTGTCGCGATTTGCTAAGTACAGCTTAGCTCACTTCAATACGATGTAATGAACCGTCTTCATTCACTTCTACCACGTGACCTTTAGGTTCTTTCAGGAATTGCACCAGTACCAGCCCAATTGCTGCGGCACTTGCCAGCATGAAGAAGAACGCATGGATATCGATAAAGGTATTCATGGTCAGGAAGAAGAGTGCGCCCACATTGCCGTATGCACCTACGAGGCCGGCGATTTGGCCGGTCATGCGGCGTTTGATTAAAGGCACTACCGCAAATACAGCGCCGCAACCGGATTGCACAAACAGCGAGCAAACAAACACGGCGCTGAAGGCGAGGAATAGTGGCCAGCTGGCATTGATTTGTGACAGCAACAAGTAGCCGCCAGTGACACCTGCGAGAATAATGCTCATGCTGAAGCGACGGCCAAATTTATCGCTCAACCAACCGCCACCGGGGCGCGCTACCAGATTCATAAAGGCGAAAGAGCCACCGAGCATCGCCGCTTGCGTCACGCTCAAGCCTTCAAAAGTCGTCATAAAAAATGCTGGCAGTACCGATACTACCGCGAGCTCCGAACCAAAGGTGGCGAGATAAGCCCAGCTTAAAATTGCCACTTGTTTGAATTCGTATTTGTCGTGTTCAGCCACGCTGCCTTTATCCAACATTTCTTTATTCACGCGCAAAATTTGTGAAAACTGGAATACAAAGAGCGCGAGCAAAACGGCGTAGAGAACGTAGGTAGTACCGGTGCTTAACAAGCCTAAATTAGCGGGCGACATTTTCCAGGCGAGTACCGCGAGGATTAAATACATGGGCACGTTCAGGATCACATAGAAGATGAAATCTTTTCTGTTGCTCACTTCCAGGCCGCCGGATTTTTTGGGTTTGAAATAAGTAGAACCTTTAGGTGTGTTGCGCACGGTCATATAAAAAGCCACGCCGTAAATCATCGCAATCACGGCGGCAGTGCCCATCGCATAGCGCCAGCCGTCAATGCCACCAAATACGTGGATCGCTAAAAATGGCAGGGTAAAACCTGCTGCTGCAGCGCCAAAGTTACCCCAGCCGCCGTAAATGCCTTCTGCCAAACCGACTTGGCGCGCGGGAAACCATTCACTCACCAAGCGAATACCAATTACAAAACCGGCGCCGACAAAGCCGAGTAAAAAACGGAAGAGTGCAAGCTGTTCATAAGATTGCGCCGATGCAAATGCAATTAGCAGAGCGCCGGACGCAATTAATAATCCGGAATAAATTGCGCGTGGACCAAACTTATCGACGAGACTGCCCACCACAATCCGCGCCGGAATTGTCAGCGCGACGTTCAGTGTTAATAGTGCGGCCCATTGTTGCGGCGTCATCGCAAATGATGTAGTGATCAACGGCTTGAGCGGCGGCAAGCTAAACCACATAACAAAGGTGAGAAAAAATGCGAACCAGGTGAAATGTAAGGTCGCAACGGATTTATTGGAAAAGTCCAGAAGGTGTAGACGATGTGTGCTCATGGCGGGCATCCGGTAAAGATTATTTGAATCAACACGGGTAGGTGACAGGGCAGGTTTTGCAATGGCTATGCCAACGCAAAAATCGCACGCCTAAAATGCTGATTCAGGAGCGCAAGCTGCGTTTAGGTGCAGTTTTTTGCGGCAGCAATGCGCCAAATGAACGCTAAAACCACAGCGTTTGAATCTGATTGGTGCATTTGGTGATAAAAATTAAGCTGCGCACCCTTTTGGGAGGGGTAGCAGTAGGTTGGCAATTGAAATGGATTAAGTGTGCAAGCTGGTGGCGCAAGCCTGATTACAGTTCCAGAAAATTCTCCGCTAAAAACGGGCTTTTCACCGAATTGTTGTGAATGGGTGAGCTAAAAATGGGCGGCGTACATCAATCAAAATGCACTTTTATGGGCTGAATAGGAGGTGCGGCGTGCGCATTAATTGTGCTTTTTAGTGTGTTTTTAGGTGTTGTTTTAGTCTGGTGCAATTTTTTTTGCCCAATTTTGCTGGGCTGATTGGTAAATGGCGTAATTTTTGCTGAAAGCGCCTCATAGATTAGCTTTGAGGTGTTGGTGATGAGTAAAAGTAGTGCACAACTTAACCTGTTCTCCTTTGCAGGTAAGACAAAAATCCTGCACATGACATGGATGGCCTTTTTTATTACCTTTTTGGTCTGGTTCAACCATGCCCCTTTATTGCTGGCCATTCAGGCCAGTTTCGGTTTGAGCGAACAACAAATTAAAACCCTGTTGATCCTAAACGTCGCCTTGACGATTCCCGCGCGAATTGTGGTCGGCATGCTGGTGGATTCCTTTGGGCCGCGTAACGTCTACTCCATCTTATTAATCATCACCGGGTTCCTCTGTTTGTTCTTCTCGCTGGCGACCAGTTTTGAAATGCTCGCGCTTGCGCGCTTCCTGCTCGGTTTTGTCGGCGCCGGTTTTGTGATTGGTATCCGCATGATCAGCGAGTGGTTTCCCGCGCGCCAAATGGGTTTGGCTGAAGGCGTGTATAAAGGGCTGGGTAATATCGGCTCAGCGGCGGCAGCAATCAGTTTGCCCACACTCGCATTGGTAATCGGTGGCGATGATGGCTGGCGTTACGCCACCGGATTGACTGGCCTGATCGCGTTTGTGTATGCCTTTATCTATTATTTTTCTGTGACTGATACCCCGGCGGGTTCAACCTATTTCAAACCGAATAAATCCGGTGGGCTTGAAGTCACCAGCAAAAAAGATTTTGTATTGTATCTGCTGGTAAACATTCCTATGTACGGCGCGCTGGCGTTACTTGCGTGGAAAGTCAGTTCACTCGGGTTGATATCGACCACTACGCTTTACATTATTGATGCAGTATTGATCGTTATTTTTTCGTTGCAGTGCCGCAAGATTTATAGCCTCAATGTGCAAATATTTTCCAAACCCGTCGATAAGCTTCAGCAATATAAATTCAAACAAGTGGCAATTCTGAGTATCGCCTACGCAGTGACTTTTGGTTCGGAGTTGGCGGTGGTGTCCATGCTGCCGATGTTTTTCCAAAATACCTTTGCGGTGCCGGTTGCTTTGGCCGGTGTATTTGGCGCCTGTTTTGCGGCGGTAGATATCGGCTCCTGCCCATCCGGTGGTTGGATCAGCGATAAATTTGGCCGCAAAAAATCCCTGGTGATTTTATTGATCGGTGCGGCAATTGGATTTTTTGTGTTATCGACGATTACCAGCGATTGGCCAATCGCGCTCGCGGTAGGCGCGATGATGTGCAGTTCATTCTTTTTAGGTTCAGCGGCTGGTTGCGTATTTGCGGTGGTGCCCTTAATTCGCCGCAGCCTGACTGGGCAAATTGCCGGTATCGTCGGCGCCTACGGCAATATTGGTGCAGTGGTTTTCCTCACGGTATTTTCATTTGTCAGCACGCCGGTATTTTTCCTCACCATCGCCGGTTGTATTGCACTCGCGGCAATGGCAGCCATGTTGCTGGATGAACCCAAAAGCAGTTTGTTCGAAGTGCTGCCCGATGGCAGTGTGCAAATGGTAGAAATGCACTGATGAACCAATGGCATCTCAACAGCAATCTCACCTTTACCGTTGGGCAATTTTCGTCGGCTGGGGTTAAAGCGCAGAATGAAGATGCGTTGGGCATTCGCATTCCCGAGGGAATGTTGCTGGATACCAAAGGTGCCGCGGCGATTATCGCCGATGGTGTGAGTGCCGCCGAAGCGGGTAAAGAGGCGAGTGAAACCTGCGTGCGCAATTTTCTCGCCGATTATTTTTCCACGCCCGATACCTGGACGGTAAAAAAATCCACGTCACAGGTGTTGATCGCGCTCAACCGCTGGTTGTATTCACGCGGCCAACATTTGCGCGAGGCGCAAAAAGGTTTTGTCAGCACCCTGAGCTGTATTATTTTTAAATCCCACAGCGCGCATATTTTTCACGTGGGCGACTCGCGTATTTATCGTTTGCGTGCGGGTCAGCTGGAGCAGCTTACGCGCGATCACCGCACCATTATCAGCGCGGAACAATCCTATCTGGTGCGGGCGATGGGGTTGGATGTGTCGCTCGATGTGGATTACAAAACGATCGACATTGAAGAAAAAGATATTTTTTTGCTCAGCACCGACGGCCTGCATGATTTTGTTAGCGATGAACAATTGTGTGCGCAATTGCTTAATGCCGGTGACGATTATGAATCGCTCAGCCAGCAATTGGTGGAGCTCGCGCTTGCCAATAACAGCGATGACAATATCAGTTGCCAGATTTTGCGGGTCGATACCTTGCCGGCACAAAGTGTCGACGACGCTTGCCAAAAACTCAGCGCCTTACCTTGTCCGCCCCATTTAAATACCGGTATGGTGATCGACGGCTACCGCATTGAAAAAGAATTGCATGCGAGCAGCCGCAGCCAGGTGTATATGGTGACCGATACCAACACCGGCC
>DATIDX010000213.1:0-7018 GCA_035456025.1 Cellvibrio sp.
TAGTGTTTGTCGCGCCAGGGTGGTTTTTCCTGCCTGACGCGGCCCAAGCAGAGTGACAACCGGGTATTCACCCAGCAATTGTCGGAATTCAGATTCAATGTGACGTTTTATCATTGACGCAGCTTAATTCATGCAATTCAAAAGTTCAACTTTAGAATTGCATGATTGTTGGCCGTCATGTCGGTCGTACAAGCTCGGCTTATTCGTAACAAGTCGCGCAGGAAACCAGAACATGACGCCCGTTATGCTCACTGCGCAGAGGACGCGGCTGCTTATCAACCAGTGTCATGGCTCGATAAAGAGCGTTTTCTTTCATGATGGTCAAACGCTCATGTTCCGCAGGATAACTCCAAGGATCGAGTCCTCCTTGGCCGATAAAGGCGTTTTTATCGATGGTGATTGTTTGCACGTGCAGCAGTTCATGCAGGAGGGCGTCAGCAGGTGAAGCCACACAAAAAGGTTTTTGCTGAGCGCACTTGTCATAGAATTTTAATTTTGCGCCGGAGCGCGGATCAAAAAATACCTCCACCGAATCTATATCCATACGCGAACCCTTGATGTTGGTCTGGAAGGTATGGGGCGCGTATTTTAGCTTCCATTCGCTATCCGCAATTGATTGGATCAACTGCGCCGCCACCGGGTAGTGGGCGTAATACCGCGCCAACTCCTGGATGTCATCGAGGATTCCGGGCGGATGCTGTTCCACATCATCCAAATGATCCAGCAGGATTTGTTCGATACGCTGCGCCAAAATTGAATCTTGTGCCTGCTCAATTAATTTTCCAACCCGCGATACCGGCTGCGCTTCCTCCGCCGCAACCGATTGACTGTATTCGGGTGCTATAAGATTCAGGCTCAGTTCCCCTTCATCGGCAAATGCCCCCGCGCCAGGCATACTCATCGCCAAAAAAATCAGTGAAAGGAATTTTTTGCGCCGGCAATCACGCACGCTTTCGTCGGCAGCGCGTCTGTCAGCTTTGAGGCGGATGCCGTGACGTGCGGCATAAGCAGTAAGGCGGGTAAAATAATCCGGATCCGACTGCGCCAACCCCGGCGCATGGACATAATGGGGCACCCCATCAATAACGCAGGCGTGAAGGGGATGCACATCAACTGACGCCCTATCCCTGCCAAATAGACCCTGGCAAACATCGGTCCAATGATCAAGGGTTGTTCTCAACATCATCGCCTACCTTATTATTTACTAGCCTATTTACGAAGATTCAGGCCATCTGTGGAATGGCGCAGACACTCTTAATCATAGAACCCGAAATCCCAGGTTGATCGAACAAATCAGCCGTAAAAAGGGATTTTTTACGCTGATAAGAAATAACCCTACCCTACTAAAGGATGTTTTAGTCACGCGACTAATTATTTGCTGCATTATCCATTGCGCTTCGCTAAAATTTAGTCACAGGACTAAATTGAGAATCATAAATGCCGCCTTTTCCTCTAGTGTCTGATACCCGGGAAGCTATCGACTTCTATCACACAAATCCCGCCTGCACCGACGCCGTCAAAGCCTATCTCATAGCCCTGTTGAGTAGGGAGGGTTTGTCCAATCGCGCCATACGCGCCGCGCTCAATATTGAAAAAGTCTACACCGTCACCCACCTGAAGCGGGTTGGATTGGCACTTTCCGAGGCAGAACTCACGCTTTGGGATAAAAACCCTACCCGTATTACCCTCGGGCACCTGCGCGCGATCGCAAAATTACCCCAACAAGTGCGGGAGAAGATGCTCCGTCAGTTACTTGCGAAAAAAATTCCCGTACATCATTTTGCCGCTATTGCCCAGGGTGCGACTGCACAGCGAGATGCGGATATAAAACGCTATGAGGAACGGATGGCAGAAGTATTGGGCCGCCCAATCAGAATCCGCTACAACAATGCCCGCAAGTCAGGCTCACTTACCCTGGACTTTTACACCCTTGATGATTTGGATCACCTCGCTACGGCATTGGGTTTTCACGCGCAAGATTATTTTTAATGCCCCTCCTCCTCCGGCCCTAGCCCCACCGCCCCAACAGATTTTCCACAAGCATAGTCCGCAAGCGTCTCCTAGGGAGACACTTGCTCACGAACAATAGCATATGTATATTATAGACTGTATGTTATTTTCAGGGGATCGGGATGTTTACGTATAAGAGCAAGGTGTTAGCGGTACTCAACCAGAAAGGCGGTGTTGGTAAAACTACTGTGGCGAGTGTCATCGCCGAATATGCAGCAATAGTCGCCAAAAAAAATGTACTAGTGGTGGACCTTGATATGCAGTGCAACTCATCCGATTACTGGGTCGGAATGGAAACTGCGCCGCAAGCAACAGGGGGACAATTGCCCCCACTCCACCCTGACTACGACGGCGATCCAGACCTGGATTCCCGCTCGAACATCGCTGACATTTTTTTCGGCAAAGCAGTATTGCCCCACCCCACCTACATTCGCGCCGAAAACGGCTTTAAGCACAGCGTCGACATCATGGTCGGCCACCCTGCCCTACTGGAGCGTATCAACAGTGAATACGATAACTCTTCCGGTAAAATTGCTTCCCTGATTATCGACCGGCTCGGCGAGTTCCTGCACATGGAAGATGTAGCCGATACTTACGACCTTATCATCCTCGACACCGGACCCAGCCGTAACCCGATTTTCCGCTCGGCGGTGCGTGCGGCCACCCACGCGGTTATTCCTTTTGAACCGGAAGAAAAAAGCCTGCAGGGCATCAATGCGATGTTGCAGGTCATCCAATCGGAAAACTTCTCCCGCAGCGATGACCAGCAACTAAATCTCATTGGCCTCTGCCCCAACAAGGTTCGCAGCAATACCAATATTCACCGCAGTACGCTGGAAATGCTCCACCGCGAATTGGGTTCGATCATGTTCCCAGCCGAGGTTTATTTGCCCCAATCAACTGCCTTTCCAGAACGCGATCTCAAAGGGATTTCACCGCGTAGCATCTTTCAGATTTCAGCCCAGCATGTCGCACACAAGCAGAGTTCGTCCGTTGGTGAGTTCACTATCAACCGTGTTTTTGGCACCTGATAGTTTCCAGTATTAATCGTTCCAGCCGCGTGCTGGTCCACTGTCTCCCCGGGAGACACCAAAGGAGAAATAGATAATGGCTCGTAAATTTGGCTCATCCAATCTCAACCGCGTCGGCACCGGCAAGGTAGACCAAAATGAATCTGGCGGCGAAAAATGGGCTGGATCTGTAGCTGCGCAGGTCGCGACGGCCGCCAGCATCAAAGCCATCATGGCGAAAACTATTCCGGTCAATTATGTGCAATGCGACCCTGAAAACCCCCGCAAATTGGCCCTGAGTCAGCAGCAAATTGTGGCCATCGCCCAGCGATATCCACTGGATCAAAAGCTACTGCAAGTAGAGGACGCGACTGACTGGATCGAGGATTACGTAGCGCTGGTAGGGCAGGGAGAGCAACTGTCGGGCAAGGCCATCGGGGATCTGGAATCCCTGGTAAGTTTTGCGGCGGCGCTGAAATCAGCTGACCGCCTGCTCCACCCCATTGTCGTCTGGCGCGACGAAAGCACTTTTCACCTGATCGCCGGCGAACGCCGACTACTCGCGCATATCCTTTTGGGTGAATCCCACATAGCGGCGCGCATCCTCGAACAGCAGTATACGCGCGCAGAAATCGATACCTTGCAGTGGGAGGAAAACGTCCACCGGGTCGACATGTCTCTGTGGGAACGGGTCGAACACATCAAAAAATTGCTCGAAGCGGAAGAGGGCATAGCGGCAACTTCGGTCACCAAGCTCAGCAAAATTCTTGGCCGTAGCCGCGCCGAGAGCCAGCGCTACCTGGTAGTACTGCGCTATCCATCGCCATTGTTGTTGGACGCTATCCAGCAAGGGCGGGTAGGCGATTTGAAATCCGCTGCCGCCTTGGCGCAATTAGCGCCTGACGCGTTACAGGCAAAACTCTTCAATAGTGCGGGACCGGCGGCGCGCAAAGCCACAATAAAGTTCGGCGATAAGAAACAGTCACAGGCGTTCAGCGTATTACTTAAAGCAGCCGCCAAACAATTAAAGATGGAAACGGCTATCAAGCAGATCGACCTGGATACTGCAGCCGGTATCAATGAAGCCCTTGCTTTACTTATCGACAAACTCGGAGGGGAAAACCATGGCTAAGTTTTCCCTGCCCAAATCTGGCGACAGCACGACGCGCTCCAGCATCCGCGTCCCCAAAAGCATGTTGGTGAAAATTGATGAGGCGATGGAGCAGAGCGGTTACAACCGCAAGCAGCGGTCTAAATGGATCGAGGACATTACCCTGGCGTTCCTGCAACGCTCAGATGCGCCCAACTTGATCGCTGAAGAATTCATAGTTCCCGGTTCTACCGAGGCGATACCCGTTACCCTCACCAACACCTTGGACGCACAGATCAACACTGTGCTGGAGCGAGTGTTACAGGAAGAGGAAATTCGCAAGGATCGCAGCGCAGCTATCCGCACCGCTATTACCCAAAACCTCCTGGCCAAGGCTGGCCGCCAGCTGTCTCCCAAGGAGACACGCGCTGCAATCATGGCGACGGACGAGTAAATGACCCAAAAAATTGAAAAGACTGACCAGCTGGATCTCTTTGTCGCCGATATTATCGATATAGCGCCCAAAGGCGATTTGCATTCGATGGAATACCCCATCTTCGCGATCAGCTCCAAGCCGGACACCGAAATCTTTCGCTACGAAAACGCGAACGGTAATTGGCTGGAAATTATCCCCTCAGTGAACGGGCGCGCGACCATCCACGACAAGGACTTACTGCTCTACTGTTTCGGGCAAATTGCCGAAGCGCTCAACCGCGGCAAAACTATCAGCCGCCGCTTGAAAATCACCGCCTACGATTACTTAGTCAGCACCAACCGCAACACCGATGGCCGTTCCTACGCCGCGATTACTGACACCCTCGCCCGCCTGCGCGGCACCACTTTCAAAAGCAACATCGGCAACCAGGAAAACCGCAAAGGCGAGGTTTTCGGTTTGATCGACTCAGGTAACGCCGTCACCGACAAAAACGGTAGGCTCGATTACATTGAAGTGGTACTGTCGGAACACTTGTTTGCATCGATTACCAACCATCGCATCCTGACTTACAACCGCGATTATTTCCGTTTACGCTCACCCTACGACCGCCGCATGTACGAACTTTGCCGCAAGCACTGCGGCAATCAGACTTACTGGGAGATTGGGCTGGAAAACCTTTATTCCAAATTCGGGGTTAAATCGGAATTACGCGAATTCCGGCGCAAGATTAAAGAACTCATAAGAGAGCAGGGCATCCCCGACTACTTTTTAGAATACAAAACCGCCAAAGAGACAGGAACGGTAGAGAAAGTGCAGGTTTATCACGACAAAGAAGCCTATCTGCGCAGCCAAAACCCATTGGAAGTCGCAAAATCCGACCAATAACACTGCAATCCTCGTGTTTTTAACCACACAACCAGGTCAAGTATCGTGTTTTTAACCACGCGATAGCAGCTATGGTCGCCTCGAAATAGTGAATCAATAGCAATGACTGAGCACTAAATAACCGTAAATTTAGAAAATAGACCAAGCTGCTACAAAATCGAAAATAACATACGGTATGTCATTACCGATGAGAAGATCGTGTTTTTAACCACGCCCTGCATAGGCAGAGAGAAGGGCGAAATAGTGAGAAAAAGGTCGTTAAGGCTGTGAACTGGCACGTGCTTTTAACCACAATCCAGTCGTGTTTTTAACCACCTCAACCTCGTACTTTTGACCACACCTAATCGTGTTTTTAACCACAGGTAATCGTGATTTTAACCACCCAACCGCCAGGTAAACCCAATATTTACAAGGCCTCTGCCAAACGTAACGATTTATTAACTATCTATTAACTTCTATTTATTAACTATTTCTTGTAACTCCTAAAGAGCGTCACGTCCATCCCGCTGATGGACAAGCCGGACGATGCTCCGCACCGTGGGCAAAAGCTATGGAAAACGCTTGGGCGTTTACACACAGCTTTAACCCACTTCGCCCCCCTTGACCACAGCAAGCATTTGAACCATGTATATCGACACCGCTGGATCAACAAACGCTTCGCGTTACCCCTCCTTATAATAATATTGATTCTCATTTGAGTATTATTTACTATTGCACCCTTTCAACATTTAGATCTTATCTCTATCCTCGTTTTTGGACTGACAATGAAAATCCAGTATTACCAAATTTTGGTTATGTCTATTGCAAGTGGTCTCTGGGGTAATAATGCCTCTGCACAAACTGCCCACCAGTTAGAAACGGCCGCGATGAATGCCAGCACTGAAGGTAGAGGCGAGATTGAAACTATTCATGTTTACGGCGAAGCCGACAAAACCAAAACGGCGACCAAACTGAACCTGACTGTGCTTGAGACTCCTCAAGTGGTATCAGTAATTTCCCGTGACCAAATTGACGACTTCGGACTACGCGAAATAAATTCCTTGTTAAGTTACGTTCCCGGGGTGACGGTTGAGCAAGTAGAAACTGGCCGTACCTACTACACCGCTCGCGGTTTCGACATAGTAAATTTCCAGTCCGATGGGGTGGGAGCTCCCTTTTCCTACGGCCTGACTCAAGGCCATGAGGACACTGCGATTTACGAGCAAGTTGAGGTGGTAAAAGGTGCGACTGGGTTGATTACCGGCCTCGCTAATCCCTCGGCGACAATCAACTATTTGCGCAAACGTCCGACCGAAGAAACCCGCGCCGCGGTTGCCGGCACCTTGGGCAGTTGGAACCTGTATCGTCTGGATGGCGACATTTCCGGGCCGATCATCGCCGACAAACTCAACGGGCGCCTGGTTGTTGCCAAGCAAGATGGCGATTCCTACCTGGATCGCTACGGCAAGGAGCTGACCGTTTTCTACGGCATTGTCAGTAGTGAAATCACCGACAGCACGCGCTTCACTCTTGGCCACAGTATCAACGACAGCCACAGCGATGCGAACTCATCCGGTGCCTTGCCACTGTTTTACAGCGATAAGTCCC
>DATIDX010000214.1:0-3880 GCA_035456025.1 Cellvibrio sp.
AGGCGCTCGTAACCGTAGTCATTTCCAATCGCTGTCAATATTGATGTATCAGTTGTCAGCGCTATGGATGCAAGGCCTGGACGATCATAATGAAAACGGCTAACGAATTCACCGGCAATATGTTGGGCATCTGCCGCAGAGCCACCATTACCTGCTATTAGTACTTTGCCACCATTACGCAATGTTTCGACAATAATTTCAGCTGATTCGACAACTTGATTTAAGAGCGCTTTATCAGCTTGAATATCAGCAATTAATGTTGCCAATTTTGATAATTCTTTTTCAATAAAATTAATCATACTACTCTCCAGGAGTGTGCACCGTGTTCAACAAAAACCGCAGTCATTACCTGACCATTAAAACTATTTAGCGTTTTGATAACGTTGGGTCGTTTGGTCGGATCTACTAAAAACATCATAAAGCCACCGCCTCCGGCACCAGATACTTTTCCAGCCACCGCGCCAGCAGCTATGGCAGCGTTATAAATTGTCTCGATATTTGAATTGCTTATGCTCGCAGCCATTTTCTTTTTGGCCTCCCAAGAGGAGCGTAGAGACTGAGCAAGATTATCAAAGTTGCCTTGAAGTATTGCCTCTTTCATATGTAGTGCTTCGGCCTTAACGTCATGTAGTGCCGTTAGCGCTCCACTTTTGCGATCAACTACATTATTTGTTTGCTCCTTAATAATGTTGGCTGATTCGCGCGATACTCCGGTGTAGAAAAGCACTAGAGACGATTCAAGTTCGGCGAGATGATTTGATTTAATCCGCAAAGGGTTAACTATGACGCGGTCTTTATAAAACTCCATAAAATTGAATCCGCCAAATGCTGCTGCATATTGGTCTTGCTTTCCTCCCGCCAGTTTTAGATCAACTCGTTCGATTTCATAGGCGAGCTTAGCAATGTCATATTCACCAAGAGGTAATGCAAGATATTCCACAAATGCTTGAACCATCGCCACCACCATAGTCGATGATGATCCTAGCCCAGAGCCGGGTGGAGCCTCGCTGTGTGTAACCAGTGATATAGGTAGGGGCTGACCTTCGAGAAACTCGGTTACTATTCGATTGTAAACACCGGCATGAAGTGTTAGTCCATTGATCGCATCCACCTTGGCACTAAGGGGGCCACTCCATGTGGCCTCAATATCAGCCGCAATAAATTGGATGCCGCTTCCGCAATAGGAAAGAGTTGCATACGCATACTTGTCAATTGTTGCGTTAAGTACACAACCTCCAAACTCATCAGAGTAAGGTGACACGTCTGTACCGCCCCCAGCAAACCCCAGTCTCAGCGGGGCTCTGGCGCGCACTTTGCCGTTTAACTTGTCGATATTTAAATGCATATTAGTTATGGTTTTCGTTGGTTGTATTTAGGTTTAAGGCTTGACCGAGCATATTCTCCATTGCATCTTCTGAAAAACGACTTAATACAAATCTTGCCCCATTGATGGATATTTTTTGCCATTCATCATCATTGCGAAGGAGTGTGCAAACGTGGTTCGCAAACGCAGCTGCGTCAGATGTTACCGGTATTAGTTTATCAAGTTCAGCTAGACCTTGTGCGCCAACTTCGGTTGTAACCAGCGGTGTGCCATAAGCCATTGCCTCTACGACTTTGTTTTTTATGCCTGCACCATAACGCAACGGTACTACAGCAACACGTGCACTGAGATAGTGGCTTAGCAACTGCTCATCGGTGACGTATCCGGTGACAACTACATTATCTGCTGCCAAGGCTTTAACATCATCGGAAGGATTCGATCCAATCAGGTATGTTTTGGCATCTGGAGCCTGCGCACGAATTAAGGGTAATATTTCCTTTACAAACCATTTCGCAGCATCGCTATTTGGTGGGTGTCCGAAGCCGGCTACAAAAATAATAGTATTGCCTTCCACTGGTTCCCGCTGCGCATAAGTTGCGACGCGCGGATAGGTATAGGGGGAAACTGTGCGTGCATCCACTTCTGGAAACATTTGTTTAATAGTTGCTGTTTCTTCATCGGAGGGGTAAAGCACCACATCGACTGCCTTCCAGATGCTACTCTCTGTTGCTAAATAGCGTTCAGCCTCGATAATTAACTGATTATCGCCAGTGATAGTTGCCTCGTGCCGTATGCGAGCAAAATGTAAATCATGGCCATAATACACCGCGCGAATATTAGGGAACTTTTTCAAACTACTAAGATAGTTCGTTGCTATATGTGGTCTGCTTAGCAGCACGTGGCTAATCTTTCCATCGGCACTTTTCAACCATTGCTCAAAGTTTCCGACGTGCTCTGCTCCATAAATTACTTCAACACCGAGTTGTTGAAGTTTCGCTGCATATACTGGGTCATACCACAAATTATCGGGCCAAAATTTCACATTGCAATTCAGTTTCAGCAGCGTTTGGATAAATGCCAACATGGTGCGTGAGCCAGCATCTCGATCGGGTTGAGGTACGTAGTGGTCAATGACTACAACACAATCTTTATCCAATGTTCTATCTCGCGCACTAAAAACATGATCTGCGTTATTGGGATGATGTTGGAGGACATCTGCCCATTTTTCACGAAACTTTACTTGATTGGCTGCTTGATAGGATTTTATACCTGTGCCGCCGACGTCAGTGCCATTTGAAACTCCTTCGTAATGAACTACAACAGATGCGGGTTGGTAATAAAGTTTTAAGCCGGCGGCGCGAACTTTAAAAGCAAGATCGGAATCCTCACAATAAGCAGGTACATAGCGCTCATCAAATAAGCCAAGTTTAATGAACAGATCTTTTCTAATGAGCAATGAAGCTCCTGATGCATAATCGACTTCTTTGACGTAATTAAACTGCGGCAAAGTAGGGTCTTGTAAGCGACCATAATTCCAAGCCGAGCCATCGCGCCAGAGTATTCCGCCTGCCTCTTGAAGTCTGCCGTCAGGATAAATCAGCTTTGAGCCAACCATTCCGCAATCATCGTAACGATTGAATAAATCGAGCATCGCATCAAGCCAACCTTCAGTAACTTCAGTATCGTTGTTTAGAAGGTAAATGAATTCCCCTTTTGCTATCGTTGCTGAACGATTACAGGATCGAACAAAGCCAAGGTTTTCCGGGTTGACCTCATAATGCAAACCTTTTACCTGCTGCAATCGATGAATTTCATGGTCGGAGGATCTGTCCTCAAGAACAATAACTTCGATATCAACCATAGGCTTGTGTCGGGCGATTGATGCAAGACAAGTTAGCGTAATAGGCAAATTTCCGTAGCTTGGAATTACGATAGATACTAGCGGTGTCGTGGAGTGTGGAAGAACCAGATTTGCCAAAGTTGATTGAATTAATTCCGGTGCTACTGGACCCCCGATCGCTGGGGACGGCATGTTTGGTTTACCTTTTCTGCGCCACATTTCATAATGGACTACACCTTCGAATAATGGGCCGGCTACTCGGTAAGCACAAGTTGCCAGAGTATCTTTCGCGCGTTTACTTAGTGGTAAGCCTTTATAAATTCTCCTGCCCAGCTTTTGAGCGCGTGGCCGCATGGAGGTGATAATCGCACCCCCTTCAAGGCGTACAAGGCGAGCAGCAAACCTGAGTGGCTTGGTGATTAACCATGATCGAGAAGTAATAACTTTTTGATAGTCCGCCTTCAATCTATAAACTTCTGATGCGGCGTTATTGACTGCATTTAAATACTTTTCAATTTCATTACTTTGTTCAGCTTTGATTGCGTAAAGCAATTGGGTTTCTGCGTGTGCCTGTTCAAGTTCATCGCGCAATAAGCCTTCTCTTTTAAGACTATCGTCACGCTCATTGCAGATTAAATCTTTCAATGTATAAATTGTTTTGGTCTCGGCGTGAGCCAATTCCAGCTCCTGTCTAAGTAAATTTTCTCTGGCAAGAT
>DATIDX010000215.1:0-3388 GCA_035456025.1 Cellvibrio sp.
TGATGCTGAAATCGCTCACGCATTGATGAGTATTAATGCAGTGAAGGGTGTGGAAATCGGGGAAGGTTTTGGTTCTATCGAACAGCGCGGAACCCAGCATCGCGATGAAATGACGCCGGAAGGTTTCCTGTCAAATAATGCGGGCGGCATTTTAGGCGGCATATCTTCCGGGCAAGACATTATTGCCAATCTTGCACTCAAACCTACATCGAGCTTGCACATTCCCGGCCGCAGTGTTGATGTGCATGGCAATGCAGTAGAGGTGATTACTAAAGGCCGTCACGATCCTTGCGTGGGTATCCGCGCGACGCCGATTGCGGAAGCCATGCTGGCGTTGGTGCTTATGGATCATCTGTTGCGCCAGCGTGGACAAAACGGTGCAGTTAAACACACAGTGCCGGTTATTCCTGCCAGCGCGCAATAATTTCTCCAAGGCAGTAATGGGTTAGTCCATCGCATTTGATGCTAACCCATAACTACCTGACTCCTCCTGTTAATTTCCTATGTCCCTTTCTTTCGCGCAGCAAGCAGTTCCATATTGGCGCTTGTCCGGATTTTATTTTTTTTACTTCGCCGTTGTTGGCACGCTAATTCCGTATTGGGGAATCTACCTTAAGTCGCTCGGCTATTCCTCGCAGGATGTTGGCATCATCAGCGCAATTATTATGGCCACCCGCATTATCGCGCCGAATTTTTGGGGATGGTTAGCGGATCATACCCAGCAACGCTTGCGTATTATTCGTTTGGGCAGTTTGGCTGCCAGTGTGATTTTTGCCGGTATTTTGTTGGATCAGCGTTACTGGTGGTTGGTATTGGTTGTCAGTTGCTACACATTTTTCTGGCACGCAGTCCTGCCACAATTTGAAGTGATTACGCTGGGGTATCTCGGCCACAACCACCATAGGTACGGCCAAATCCGGCTGTGGGGCTCATTGGGTTTTATGGCCGCTGTAGTGGGGCTGGGATTGATCTTTGATGTAATACCTATCCGCTTTTTACCGTTGTTTATCCTTACATTTTTGATTTTAATCTGGCTCTCCAGCCTCAGCTTGAAAGATCTGAGTGCAAAAAAAGCGGATGGGCAGCCGCGGCCTTTTCTAGCACTGGTGTTACAACCGACTATTCTCTGTTTCCTTGCGGCCAGTTTTTTATTGCAACTGAGCCACGGACCTTACTACACCTTTTATACGCTCTATCTGGTTGAAAACTACGGTTACACCCGCACCGCGACTGGTTTGCTCTGGGCATTGGGTGTGCTTGCGGAAGTGGCGATTTTTATCGTCATGCATAAATTACTGCAGCGCTTTAATTTGCGATATCTGATGCTATTCAGCTTGGCGGTGACAGGCTTGCGATGGTTATTAATTGCCTATGGAGCGGATTCGTTAGTCGTGTTGTTATTTGCGCAGCTGCTGCACGCTTGCAGCTTTGGTGTTGCCCACGCCGTATCGATCGAATTAGTGCGTAGCTATTTCAAAGGTGCCAATCAAGGGCAAGCGCAGGCGATGTACAGTTCTTTCAGTTTTGGCGCGGGAGGTGCGGCGGGTGCGTTGATCGGTGGATTGTTGTGGGACTACAGCGCGTCCATGACTTTCTTACTGGCCGCCATATCAGTGTTAGTTGCGTTGGTGCTGTGCTATTTTTGGTTACATCCGTCTGCGGGAGATAATCCTCATGAATAATTTGACCGTCACCTTGGTCCAGCAAGTGATTACGCCAAATGATCCCGAACACAACCTCGATGTGTTTGCACAGGCAATGGCAGCGATCACTAAAACCGATTTAATCGTATTGCCAGAAGTTTTTACCACTGGCTTTTGTGCCAGTGCGCGCACTTATGCTGAAACAGTGGGAGGGCGTGCTTACCAGTGGATGCAACAGCAGGCGGCTAGTCATAATGCAGTAGTGACCGGAAGCCTGGTCGTAAAAGTGGGCGAAGAATATTTTAATCGCCTGGTATGGATGCGGCCCGATGGCCGCTACAGCGAATACGATAAGCGTCATTTATTCAGAATGGCCGGTGAGCATACGCGTTACGCGATGGGTAGCGAGCGGCTTCTTGTCGATATCAAGGGGTGGCGGGTTTTGCCATTAATTTGCTATGACTTGCGGTTTCCCGTGTGGAGTCGCAATCGCAATGATTATGATCTTGCGCTTTACGTCGCTAACTGGCCCAGCGCACGCGCGCTGCATTGGAACAGGTTGCTGCAAGCGCGGGCTATCGAAAATTTAAGTTATATCCTCGGTGTAAATAGGGTCGGTATGGATGAGGCAGGGCAACATTATGCCGGCGATTCGAGTGTCTTCGGCCCTGCGGGTGAGTTGATAGCCACCAGTCAGGAAGCCGACATAATCACCGTAGAACTCTACGCAGAAAATTTGCGGGAATATCGCGCGCGCTTCCCGGCTAATCTGGATGCTGACGAATTTATATTGCAACGATGAAACTGAATCCCAACGGAGAATTAAATTATGCCTAACGGTTTTGGCGATAAGCTGGTCATCGCAATTTCATCGCGGGCGTTATTCAACCTGGATGAAAGTCATCAGGTCTACATCAATGAAGGCTTAGAGGCTTACGCCCGATATCAAATCGAGCATGAAGATGAAATTCTGGCTCCTGGCGACGCCTTCCCGCTGGTCAAAAAATTATTGCGGCTCAACGAGCGTTTGGGCGGAGATCCGCGTGTTGAAGTGATTTTGTTGTCGCGCAACAGCGCTGATACCGGACTGCGTGTATTTAATTCGGTTGAACATTATCAGTTGCAGATCAGCCGTGCCGCTTTCTGCGGCGGCACTTCTCCCTACCGCTATGCCTCGGCATTCGGCTGCCATCTATTTCTGTCTACTGAACCAGATGATGTTCGTCAGGCACTCGATCATGGCATGGCCGCCGCGACTCTGATCGCCTCAAATAATCTAGTTGAGCATGAAGATGAATTACGCTTTGCCTTTGACGGCGACGCAGTTATTTTTTCTGATGAAGCAGAACAAATTTACAAGTTGCAAGGGTTATCAGCATTTACCGAGAGCGAGAAAGCAGCGGCAAAGGAGCCCTTGAGTGGCGGCCCCTTCAAACAATTTTTAGCGGCCCTACACAAATTGCAGGCTGAGTTTGGGGAAAGTTGCCCCATACGCACTGCGCTTGTTACTGCTCGCTCTGCACCTGCACATGAACGCGTCATCCGAACCTTGCGGGCGTGGGATATCCGCATTGATGAATCGCTGTTTTTGGGCGGCCTCTCCAAAGGTACCTTTCTCAAAGCTTACGGCGCCGATGTCTTTTTTGACGATCAGCAGATGCATTGCGAGTCGGCGCGGGAGCATGTCGCTACTGGTCATGTGCCTCACGGAATAGCCAATCGGCTTAAAATTTGATCTATTATCA
>DATIDX010000216.1:0-11950 GCA_035456025.1 Cellvibrio sp.
AACGCACGAGCGACGGGGCCGTCCTGATTCCGCGCGACCAACATAGTATCTCCCGCAAGAACATTAGCCCCGCAGCAATCAAGATCATCAAGCAGTTGGAAGATGCCGGATTTGCAGCCTACCTGGTCGGCGGTGGCGTACGCGACTTACTGCTTGGCAACCATCCCAAAGATTTTGATGTCGCCACCAATGCCAAACCGGAAGAGGTTAAACGTATCTTCCGTGGGGCGCGCATCGTCGGCCGCCGCTTCCAGATAGTCCATGTGCGCATGGGACGCGAGATTATCGAAGTCACTACCTTCCGCGGTCATCATGAGGATGAATCAGCGACGCGCAGTGAAGATGGCATGCTGCTGCGCGATAACGTCTACGGCACGCTCGAAACCGATGCTATGCGTCGCGACTTTACGGTCAATGCCCTTTATTACACCCTTAAGGACTTTTCGGTCATTGATTATTGCAATGGGATGGAAGACCTCAAGCAGCGCACCCTCCGTATCATCGGCGACCCCGCTACGCGCTATAAGGAAGACCCGGTGCGCATTCTGCGAGCCCTGCGTTTTGCCGCCAAACTCGGGTTTAACCTGGAGCCGACCACCGCCAAGCCCATTCGCGAGCTGAGCAACCTGCTGCTCAATGTGTCGGACGCGCGCTTGTTCGAAGAAGTGCTCAAGCTATTTTTGGGGGGATCTGCCACTGCAACTTTTACGCTGATGCGCGAATATGACCTGCTGGCCCAGCTATTTCCGGGCACAGATAAAGCACTCAAGGGAGGCGACGAACTCGGCGCTAACTTAATCGAACAATGCATGATCAATACCGACAAACGCATCCGCGGCGATAAAACCGTCACCCCGGCATTTATCTACGCAGCCCTGCTTTGGCCAGCCCTGCAACAGCAGTTCGCACAACTCAGCAGCCAGATGACGCCGACCCAAGCCTGGGCGCAAGCATCGCAAAATGTGATCAACGAACAGCTGACCCGCACTGCGGTGCCCAAACGCTTCCTGATCCCCATGCGCGAGATTTGGGACTTGCAACAGCGCCTCCCAAGCCGCTTGGGTATGCGCGCCTTACGCACCCTGGATCACCCACGATTCCGCGCTGCTTACGATTTCCTGCTGATGCGCGAAGCGGCAGGCGAAGCACTTGATGGACTGGGACTCTGGTGGACCAACTACCAAACTGCCAGCGACGAAGAGCGCGAACTAATGGTGAAAAACCTCGGCAAACAAGCTGGCAGCAAATCCGCCAGTAAGCCGCGCCGTCGCCGTGGCCCGCGCAAGCCTAAAACTGACGCCGCACCCGGCGGGAATGAATAACCCATGGCGCTGGCCTACATAGGGCTTGGTAGCAACTTGGAAGATCCGTTGGCACAGGTACTCAGTGCATTTGACGAGTTAGCAGCCATTGCGCAAACCCGACTAATCGCGCGCTCGGCCCTCTATTCCAGCCGCGCGGTTGGTCCCGAGCAGCCCGACTACATCAATGCCGCTGCGCTGTTGGATACCCAGCTAGCGCCGCTCGCACTACTGGATGCATTGCAGGCAATCGAACAGGCCCACCAGCGCGTGCGTATCCAGCACTGGGGGCCGCGGACATTGGATCTGGATTTGCTACTCTACGGCGAGCAATGCATCGATCATGAGCGCCTTAAAGTGCCGCACCCTTACCTTACCCAGCGCAGCTTTGTGCTCAATCCGCTGGCAGATATCACCCCACATTTGCAGTTGCCCGATGGCACTAAGCTCGCAGACCTGCTGCGCCTCTGCCCGGCCGACGGGCTCTTACGCCTGCCATCGCCCGCTTAACGAATCTGTTTCAAGGAGTTACCGTGGACGCTGTGTTTGAAGAACTCGGACTGGACCTGACCCATAGCCAACTGCCGCGTTACATCGCGGTAGAAGGTTGTATCGGCGTGGGCAAAACCACCCTCGCGCGCAATATTGCGCAGTTGTTCAATTACGATATGTTGCTGGAGCAGCCGGAGGAGAATCCGTTCCTGGAGCGTTTCTATCGCGATCCCAAATCGACCGCTCTGCCGACGCAATTATTTTTCCTATTCCAGCGCGCCAACCAATTACAAAGCCTGCGCCAGGACGATATTTTTGAACCTGTGCGCGTGGCGGATTTCCTGATCGAAAAAGACCAATTGTTTGCGCGCGTAACATTGGACGATGATGAACTCAATATTTATCGCCAGGTGTACGACAAGCTGGTGATCAACGCGCCGCGTCCGGACCTGGTCATTTACTTGCAAGCGCCGCTCGATGTGTTGCTCGACCGCATTCGCCAGCGCGGCATTAGCGCCGAGCAGCATATCAGCGCCGATTATTTAAAGTCGCTCAACGATGCCTACACTGAATTTTTCCATTTCTACGACGGCGCGCCGCTGCTGATTGTGAATGCCAAAGATTTAAACCTGGCGAAAAATCGCGACCACTTCAAACAGCTGGTGGAATATATCCTCACCATTAAAAGTGGCCGCCACTATTACAATCCGGTACCCGCGCTTTAACCATAAAGCCTGAATTATATTTGTAGCGAGAATTGCCATGCCTTACGCAACCCTTAACAGTACTTCCACGGCCAATACCGCGCTCACTAAAAATGTCACTATCAATACGCTGCATAAATTAAAAACCAGCGGTGAAAAGTTTGTGGTGATTTCTCTGTACGACGCGCACATGGCTGCCATGGCACAGCGCTGCGGCGTGGAGGTGGTACTAGTGGGCGACTCACTGGGCATGACCGTATTGGGTTACGACAGCACCATTCCCGTCACCATGGAACAGATGATTTATCACGTTGAGGCAGTGGCGCGCGGCAATAAAAAGTCGCTGATTATTGGCGATCTACCCTTTATGACTTACGCCACTCCCGATGAAGCCATGCGCAACTGCACGCGTATCATGCAGGCCGGTGCGCAGATGGTAAAACTCGAAGGCGGCGCCTGGCTCGCCGAGACGGTACATATGCTCGCCGAACGCGGCGTGCCGGTCTGTGCGCATCTAGGCCTAACGCCACAATCGGTCAATAAATTTGGCGGATTCCGCGTGCAGGGGCGCGATGAGGCCGGAGCAGAAAAAATTCTCGCCGATGCAAAATTATTGGCTGAGGCGGGCGCCGATTTACTGGTGCTCGAATGTGTGCCTGCTGCATTAGGAGCGCAAATTACCCGCGAAATTTCGATACCGACTATCGGGATCGGTGCCGGGCGCGATACCGATGCGCAAGTGCTGGTCATCAACGACATTCTCGGGCTCACTGAACAGCCGCCGAAATTTTCCAAAAACTTTTTGCTGGAAGCCAATGACATTCCCGGCGCCATGCAAAAATATGTCGCCGATGTAAAAGCCGGCATCTTCCCCGGCGCTGACAATATTTTTAATTAATGCCCGTGGTTTTTTTAAATTTACCAATCAACTTTAATTAAACAAAAGGATTATTGACGGCGTGCGAGTGCGCCGCCATTGAAATTATTCAGCATAAAATTCGGTCATAACGGCTGCACAAATAACAATAGCGGCCTCATCAACTATGAGAAAAAGGTTTACGTTATGATCGCCAAAACAACTTTGGTTATTGCCTTGCTTGCCGGTGGCAATATCAACCTGTATGCCGACACCAGGCAACCCGCGAGCGCTACCGGTGACCAGATGCAGCTGGCAACCCAGTCGTGGGAAGACTACCTCGCCACTTCCAAAAAACTGCAGCGCGCGGACCAGGATTTCCTGCAAGCCGAATTAACCGCGCTTGGACAAAAAAAACCAAGCCTGCCAGAACACACCAAGGAATTTGGCTTTGAAGTAAAACAACCTCCCGAGTGGTTTAAAAGCGCGGAAGGCAAACGCGTGATGGACATTATTTTATCGTTCCAAACACCATCCGGCGGCTGGTCAAAACGCACCGATATGAGCAAAGCACCGCGCAAACCTGGCCAGGCATTCGGTGTTGAAAAAGGCTACATCCCCACCTTTGATAATGGCGCGACCAGCACCCAATTAATGTTACTCGCACAAGCCCATCAAGCCACCGGCGACCAACGCTATAGCGCTGCCTTTGGCCGCGGCTTGCAACTTATTTTAACCGCGCAATACCCCAACGGCGGCTGGCCACAAAATTTTCCGCTCACCGGTAGCTACCACGACCACATCACCTACAACGATGGGCTCATGCGCAACCTGATGGTAGTACTGCATAAAACTGCGCAAGCCAAAAATGAATACGCCTTCGCAACCAAGGAGCAGCAGGCAGCAGCTTCGGCCAGCCTGACACGCGCGCTTGATTGCGTATTGAAATCACAAGTTATCGTCAATGGCACGCGTACACTTTGGGGGGCGCAACACGACATTAAAACGCTACAGCCCACCAAAGCGCGCGCATTTGAAATGGTCTCACTCAGCACAACAGAAAGCGCTTCAATGCTCAGTTTCCTGATGGATTTAAAAAATCCTGGCAGCGATATTATTCAATCTGTACATGCCGCAAGCGCATGGTACGAGCAGAATAAAATTGTTGGCAAAAGCTGGACACGCGGTGATGCAGCATTAAAAGATGACAAAAACGCATCGCCACTCTGGGCGCGGTTTTATGAAATAGGCACCAACAAACCTGTGTTTGGCGACCGCGATGACACTGTGTATTACGATCTCGCAAAGGTTTCGGAGGAGCGCCGCGAAGGCTATGCCTGGTACTCCACTGACCCGAACAAAACATTAAAAAAATATGTCGAATGGTCTAAAAAACATCCCAAGTAACAGTTAATCAAATTCCGTATTCCGCACAGTGACAGCGGAATGCGGAATTTTGTTAGCGGTGATTAATCCGCTTCGCTCGACCAGACTTTCATCGTCTGCACCGCGAGCAATTTACATTCGCCCTTTTGCTCTACATACGTGCGCATAAATTGGTAGCGCGAGGTGCGGAAGGTTTTACCGTCGGGATTCCATTTGTCCACGCTGCTCAAGCCCTGCAACACAGCGGTATTTTCCAGCCGCAGCACACTCACATCATGCGAACGACGGTCTTTGGGTTGCTCTTCCGGTTTTTGTACGCGCACTAACAACGCGGCTTTTTTCTCTTTCATGCTAGCGAGGTTGTGTACCCACACAAATTCCGGCGCGAGCAATTTATCCAGAAACTTTACATCGCCCAGCTGCAATGCCTTTTCGTACTGCGCATCCAGCTCCACCAGTTTATTCACATTTAGACACGTGTCCGCCTGCGCAAGTGGAACGACCAGCAAACCTAATAATGTCGTCATAAAGGCTATTTTTTTCATCACAAATTACATCCGGGGAAACTTTTAAAAAAACAAAATAATCGAAACCGCAAAATAAAAAAAGCCGACACCACAAGATGCCGGCCAAGACCATACTAGATACAAATAAAGGGGAGTTCCAACTGGGCTAGAAAAATACCCATCCGTAACCGTACCACCTTCCTAAATCAATGAGCGACCCAAAAAACCGTATCGCCCACAGGAAGAAACCGTTACCGGTATTTCTAGTATTGTTCACTTTTTCGCCCTTGCCAGTTTTTTTATCACTTCAGTTAAATTATTTGGTGCTAACCCGGCCGAACTGATTAAGAAAGGCTATAAAAAATATCCAGCGCGTTAATTGCGCTCGTTCAACGTTGTCAGTTCATCAATCAAGCGCGCCAAGCGTGCGGCAGTTGTCGAGCGCAATGCGAACTGGTCGACCGATTCCAGAAGGTGGGCGAGCTTCGCGCCCGCTGCGCGAAATTCTTCGGTAACCGGCTCATAATCCAGATAGTGATCCTGCACACTCAACTTGCCCAACTCGAACAATTCCGCATGGAGCGCGCTGATCAGGTCATAGAAAAAATCTTTACGATCAATGCTGCTGGCCTCCCAATAAGCCTGATCCAGGCCGCTCAGCAAACCCTCAAGCACTCTGATCGCATCGGAAATACTTTTCGACATAACACACCTTTCATTCACCTAATGATCGACCGTCTGAGTATAGGAGACTTTAACGGCACTGCCGGCGGCTCTGCTAAACTGCCCGGCCTTGCAGGAATCCGCTATGTCACTCGAACAACTCTGGCTTTTTATCACTGTCACCCTGGTCATCTCCGCCAGCCCCGGCCCGGTGATGCTGTCCTGCATGATTGATGCGGGGCTGTACGGTTTTGGAAAATCCCTGTTCACCATGCTCGGCGCGAGTGCCGGCAATATGGTGTTGATGTTGTTATCCGCGCTGGGGCTGGGGTTATTAGTCGAACAAGCTGAATGGATTTTCCACCTTATCAAATGGATTGGCGCGGCTTATCTGGTGTATTTGGGGATCAAGCTGGTGAATGCGCCGCCGCTGGCCATAGATACCGACGCCCAGGCGATTCGCGGCAGCCATCTGTTTCGCAAATCCTTTCTGGTGGCGGTGACCAATCCCAAGGGGCTGATTTACTTCGGTGCACTTATGCCGCCGTTTATCGATATCAATCGCGCTATGCCGCCACAGTTTGCGCTGCTCACGATTATTTTTCTGGCGATGGACTTGCTGTGGATGGCGATCTACGCGCTCGGTGGGCGGGGCATTATGCGCTGGCTCAAAACGCCACAGCATCAGCGCTGGTTTAATTGGATTTCCGGCGGCGCCCTGATCCTGGCCGGCGGCGCACTTGCCGTCGCAAAGCTTCAATGACGGCGATTGACGGAATAATTTTGGATATAAGCAAAGAAAAAACGATTCTTTTTCATTCCTTGCACAAGCCCCTAAGCTGTCTCCATACATTTTCCTGGAGACAAGCCCATGTCGCTCATCACTCAAGCTGGCGCCGCTAAACCCGATCTTCCCCACGCATTATTGCGCCAACCCGTACTCATAGTGCCGGGCTTGCGCAATAGCGATGAGCACCATTGGCAGAGCCTGTGGCAGGCTCATTTGCCGCACAGCAAACGCATCCAGATCAATGACTGGGCGACGCCCGATCTCGACAAATGGAAAGCGGCGATACGGGCAGAATTGGCACAGCTCGACCGCCCCGCCGTTGTTATAGCCCACAGTTTTGGCACCCTCGCAAGCGCCAGTATTGCAGCCGAGTTTCCCGCCCAAATCGCCGCATTGTTTTTAGTGGCGCCTGCCGATCCGGACAAATTCCAGATCGCCCCGCGCCTGCCCCAAACTTACCTGCCGGTGCCTGCCAAAATTATCGCCAGCAGCAATGATCCCTGGCTTACCGACAGCAAAGCTGCTTACTGGGCCCTGCAATGGGGTGCCGATTTTTTGCGCCTGAAAAATGTCGGCCATATCAACAGTGAGTCAAAGCTAGGCTTTTGGCCGGAAGGCTTGACCCAGTTGCAGGAACTTTTAACCAAAGCCCAGCAACGCAGATCCCAGCCTATCCACAAGGCTTACGCGGCATAAACCTGCAGCACTAACCTCATGGTTCATCCTCCGCAGCAAAAGCACCTATACTTCGTCAGTCGCTAGTGGCATTGCCTCACTGTGGCAAGAATCCCCAGTGATCATTAACCAACGCAAGCAGCCGACTTACCCAATCCCTGGTGATTGATGAAGCACACTTCTCACAATCGATCAAAACGCATGTCCGTCCGCGCAGGGATCAGCTGTTGCCTGTTGGTGCTTACCCTGCCCCTGCAAGCCGCCGAGGCGGTGATTTACTCTTGGGCCGAATCGCGCGCAGAGGATGCACGCGGCTACTATCCGGTGGCACTGCTAAAACTCGCACTGCAAAAATCTGGTGACCGCTATGAACCCAAGGCTTCGCGTTTAGATTTATCGCAATACCGCACCCTGCGCCACGTCGAATTAGGCCGCAACCTTGACGTCACCTGGACGCTAACCAGCCCCGAGCGGGAAGAGCGCTTGTTGCCCATCCGCATTCCCATCGATCGCGGCCTGCTAGGCTGGCGCCTGTTGTTAATCGCGGATGCGGATACACAAACCTTTGCGCAACTGGACAGCGCGGAGCAGCTTAAAGCCCTGCGCGCCGGACAAGGCCATGATTGGCCCGACTACCCCATACTGCAAGACAACGGTTTTAAAGTGAGCCCCAGCTCCAGTTATGAGGGGCTATTCCACATGCTGCAGCGCGGACACATCCGCTACTTTCCGCGCGCGCTTACCGAAATCCAACACGAACTGGATGCCCGCCCGCACATGGGCCTGAGCATTGCACCGCAGTGGGTGCTTTACTATCCGGCGCCGGTGTATTTTTTTGTCAAAAAAGATAACACCGCACTGGCGGCAGCAATTGAGCAGGGACTAGAGATAGCGATTCACGATGGCAGCATGCGTAAATTATTTATCGAGCATTTTGGCGCTGCGGTCTTAAGCGCCCAATTGCAGCACCGTAAAATTGTGCAATTGAACAATACGTTGCTACCGCCGGAAACTCCCCTCGCGCGTAGCGAGCTATGGTTTACTCCCGAGCAAGGTTTTTAAATGGCGGCCGCACCCAATAACCATCAACCACCGCGACCAACACGCCGCCTGGGGCTGCGCATTGTCGGCGCCGTTATTGCCTTTACTTTTTGTGTCGCCGCACTGGTATCCGGCCTGCAAATTTATAGCGCTTACCGCAGCGCACTGGTCGATGTGCAAACGCGCTTTACCGACATTGAAAAAAGTTATTTACCCAGTCTCGCCGCCGGTATGTGGTCGGTCGATCAAGTGCGCATTGACGCATTGCTGGATGGCATAGCGCGCTTGCCTGATGTGGGTTTTATCGAATTGCGCGATGAAATGGAACAGCGCTGGTGGCGCCGCCATGACAACTACCACAGCGATTTATTTACGCGCAACTTTCCGATTATTTATCGCGAAGGCGATGATCAATTTGCGATGGGTGAACTCACGGTGGCATTAATGTCCGCCGATATCGATAAGCGGTTAATCCACACCGCAAAAACCATTGCGATCACCACCAGCCTCACGCTGTTCTCAACGGTTTTTTTTGTGTTGTTTATTGTGCGCCGCTGGATTACCCGTCATTTGGAAGTGATGGCCGATTACGCGCAAGCACTGGATTTAAATAATCTGGATAAACCCTTAACCCTCGCGCGGGCAAACACCAGTCAACCAGATGAGCTGGGCATGGTGGTCAACGCGATGAATAAAATGCGCATCAGCATTGGCAACGACCTGAACAATCGCAATCATTTGTATCAGGAGCTGAGTGTGTACCGCAACGAGTTGGAGCGGCTGGTATCCGAGCGCACCATTGATTTGGAATACAAAAGCCAGCAACTGGAAATTAAATCGGCCGAATTGCTTGAACAAAATAATGAGCTTGACGCTTATGCCCACACAGTCGCGCACGATTTAAAACAACCGGTTAGCACCCTGATCGGCGCGTCGAGTTTGTTGGGCAACGAAGCCACACCATTAGATGCAGAAAAAAATCGACAACTCATCGGCATCATCCAGCGTTCGGCCCATAAAATGCGCGCCATTATCGATGCATTACTACTCCTCGCCAATGTGCGCAAATGCGAAAATGTGGCGCTCATGTTGGTCGATTTGAAACACACCGCCGTGGAAGCCCGCTCGCGTTTGCAACCGGAGATTGACCAACAACAAGCGCAGATCCTGTTTGCCGGGCAATGGCCAAAAGCCATCGGCAATGAACAATGGATTGAAGAAATTTGGATGAATTATTTATCTAACGCACTTAAATACGGCGGCGCCAAACCGGTCATTGAACTGGGTGCAGAAACCGCTGCGAATGGGTTGGTCAAATGCTGGGTAAAAGACTCCGGCCCGGGTTTAAGCCAGGATCAACAGCACGAAATTTTTGATAAATTTGTCCGCTTCGATGCCGCCGCTGCGGAAGGTCATGGCTTGGGCCTATCCATCGTCAAACGCATCGCCCAGCGCTTGGGCGGCAAGGTTGGCTATGAACCAGCTCCCGACGGCGGCAGCATTTTTTGGTTTAGTTTGAAATGTGCAAATAATAATCTCAAAGCAGATGCAAAATAACACACGTCCCGCGCTACAGATTGCTGATTGACTCATCACCACCAATGAATCCCATCACAAATTGCACGCTTTATTTTGCCTAAGCACCGACCATCCATTAAAGTGCCTGCGCGTAACAATCATTGATCTCACCCAAGGTTGCGCAACAACATCAATAATAATTACCTGACGTTCGCCGCTTCCACAGTCCGCACAATATTTATCACAGCTGCTTGCCGATTTTTATAGATCAAAACACTTTTTTATTTAGTAAACAAAATTCCATTTGTGCGGAAAAAAACTGACAGTTGATTGCAGTATCACTAACTCGGATGCGGTGGATGCCAGGCTATCTGGAATCCAGTCTATGAACAGCAACGCTTCCAATCCGGCAGTGGCTCCCGCCAATAACAATCATTTTGATACCAGCCTGTTTGCCAAAACTACGCACAACCCCTCTTACGCCAGCCTTACCAAACAATTTAGTGAGATTAATAACCTGCGCGATTACTGTATTCCGGTTAATCCTTATTTCCCGCCTGCACATGTAATGGAAAAGTTGCAGGAAAAAATCGGCTATGCACTGAAATATTATCCCGGCTCCAATGAAAATATCGCAATGAATATCGCCACTTTTTCCGGCATCAAAAATCCGGCCACGATTATTGCGGGCAATGGCTCTACCGAAATAATTTCCTGGTTGAACTCGCTGTTTATCAAACAAAGTTTATTTGTTCCTGCCCCGTCGTTTGGCCGTTGGATTGAAGAACCCCAAGGTTTGGATATTGAACTGCATACGAATCGCTATCATGATTCGCTCAATCAATATCTCAGCCCGGAACAACTCGTCAGCGATGTCAAACAATCCGGCGCGCGCAACCTGGTGATTTGCAACCCCAACAATCCCACCGGTTCGATCATGTCGCGCGAGCAAATTTTGTGGGTGCTCGAACAACTGCCGCACCTCGACAACATTATTATCGATGAATCATTTATCGATTTTTCAGGCGAAGAGCCGCCCTCAATTAAAAATGATGTAGCCAATTACCCCAATGCCTGGGTATTAAAAAGCCTGGGAAAAAATGTTGGCCTGCACGGATTGCGCATGGGCTTTGCGATCAGCAACGAAACCAATACCGCCCGGCTGCGTAAGCACCTGCCCTATTGGAATGTAAATGGCATTACCGAAATGTTGCTGCATTTAATCAGGGATGAACACGCGGCTTACAATGAGAGCCGGTTAAAAACTATCGCCGATGCAGTTTATTTGTCCGAACGTTTCGAGGAATTACCGGAATTCATCCTATTTCCAACACATTCCAATTTTATTTTCGTAAAACTGCGTGACGACATCAACGGCACCCAACTGCGCGACCGCATGTTACAAAACCACGGCTGTTTTATTCGCAACTGCGGCAACAAATTAGGTTCCAGCGAACAGTATTTCCGCATAGCGGCACGTCCGGTAGAGGATGTGAATTATTTGGTGAATGCGTTCAAAGTGGAGCTGGCGGCGATGCAAAACCTTGCCCGGCAGGATCACTGCACAACCAATCGCAGTAGCCTGATTAACCAAGGAGTTTGATATACCTTTCCCACGGCATCACGGAAAAGAAATCCGAGAGTGGGGATAAGGTAGAGGTTGTGAGCAGGTGTTAAACGCCCACCGGAGCTCACTAATAAAAAACGCGCAACCAAATAAGTCGCGCGTTTTTTATTTTACAAGCCAATCAAGCCGGCGCACTGGTGCGAATCAAATGATCAAACGCTCCCAGCGATGCTGTAGCACCTGCGCCCATAGCAATAATAATTTGCTTGTAAGGCACGTTAGTGCAATCGCCTGCAGCAAACACACCCGGCACTGAAGTTTCACCACGCGCGTTGATTTCAATTTCGCCGCGATTGGTTAATTGCACAGTACCTTTGAGGAAATCGGTATTGGGCAACAGGCCGATCTGCACAAAAATCCCCTCCAATTCTACGGTTGCGATTTCATCGGT
>DATIDX010000217.1:0-10827 GCA_035456025.1 Cellvibrio sp.
TATTTCGTCCACATTATTAACGCTGTTGGTATTACCGGTATTGTATGGATTGGTACACAGTAAGAAAAGATAATTGAATGTAGATTGGGGGGAGTGGCCTAGACTGAGCTTGCGAATCCCAGATTGCACACTACTAAATAAATGAAGAGATCAGGATATGGAAAATAAAAATCCCATTAATTATGGACTAACACCATTTGATCTATATCAAAAGCTAATTTTTGAAGAAAAGAGACTATCAAGCAATGCTGAATGGTCAAGTTATGATTTTTTCAATTTTCATGTAACGGCAACCCATCTTTTCGATGATTGGCTTAAGGAGGAAAAGAAAGAGTCGCAATCTTTAATGATAAAAATTAGAAACACGCCTAGGGAAATGTTTGTAGTACTGCAAGTTCTCAGAGATCTGACGAACGGGAATAAGCATAGAAAGCTAGATAACCCATCTGAAGAAAAAAGAATAACAAATATCTCTGGCAGGTTTTCTGACGGTTGGTATTCATTCTATTTTTCAAGATTTTCAATAAAAACTACTGATTTTCAATTTCAAATATGGGATTTGGTAGCTATCGTAATGGGATATTTTCATTGGATTTTTGATCATGATGTTTCAAATACTATTTTTCCGGAAAGGTTGATTGATATGATTTTATCATTTAAAAAATAGATACTAATTAGCGCTTGGTGAGATTTTGTATGAGTCAAATACTGCAAGCACGACTATCTATCTCAGTCTGACCTCAAATATCGCCGTGTTTTGTGGATTGCATTAGTCGTAACTTTACTATCTTTGCGATTGAAATTATTTTTAGTTTGCAATCCAAATCCGTTTCACTGCTCGCAGACTCCATCGAATTTCTCGGTGATGCCGCCAACTACGGTATCAGCCTTTGGGTGTTGGTACAGAGTGTGTGGGCGCACGCAAACGTATCGTTATTTAAAGCAACGTCGCTGGTGTTTTTGTTGAGCTTTTAGCAAGAAAAACTGGGATCCATTATGTGCTAATGGGTAGTAACCAAAGTGATAAAGTGAAAATGTCGCTTTATCTAAAAAAAGTGGAATTTAAAACGCCGTCGGTGGCCTAAAAAATCTGAGGTAACTGTATGAATTCATTTTTAAGAACAATCTCATTTTTTACGTTAATTATTTCATCCGGATGTGTGGTTGGTAAATCTGATAATTCCTTCCAACCATTCTGGACCGAGTTCAGAGCCGCAGCTATAAAAAATGATTATGCGACGCTGGAAAAATTTACAAAATTTCCGCTAGAGGTGAGAGGTGTTCATGATTCAATGCCCGTTCAGTATTTTAAAAAGGACGAATTCAAGGAGATTTTCAACAGGCTCATGGAGCAGAAAATTTACCCAGTGCATGATGAAGAATTGGTTTTAACTAGTATGAAGACCATCGTTAAAAATACCGAACTTGCGCCAGATGCAAAAAATGGAGAAGAGTATCGAATGGAGCAACTGGCTTTTGAATATATAGATGGGCAATGGTTTTTCACCAACGCTTATCTTGAGGAATAAAGCAGTTACAACATAGCCTACAATTAACCCCGCCCTAAAAGCGGGGTTTTGTTTTCAATGGCGGCGCATCTCTAGTGATCACTGCAACTCAAAGAGCTCACACTTCTTGACATGCACTGATAATTGTATTGATTGGATGGCTGGCCCCAATACTTGGACTGAGGTAACAGCATGATTGTATTATTAAAAAGAGTATTGTTTTTTATGATCGTTATTTCTTCGGGATGCGTGGCAAATAATTCTGAAAATTCCTATCAATCATTTTGGGAGGAGTTCAGAGTTGCGGTATTGGCTGATGATTATAGAAAACTTGAAAAACTTACCCAGTTTCCATTGGAAGTAAAAGGTGTTGATGATTCGATGCCGATCGTTCAATACAAAAAGGAACAATTTCAAGCTGTTTTTCAAAAAATCATGGCACAGCCAATGAAGATACCGCACGAAGACACTCTTATTGAAACTACCATGAGGGGTGTTGTTGATAAAACCACAACTGTGTCAGTGGAGGTGGGATATGATGAACAAGGTGTTGAGCAGCTAGTATTTCAAAATGTTAAAGGTAAATGGCTTTTGGTAAGGGCCTACCTTGATGAATAAGTAGTTCTTGAAAAGGCCCTTCGGGGCCCTGAAGCAATGAAGTAATGAATTTTATGGGCGTCTCTATTAACAACTGGCAAGGAAAATCTAACATGACGTTAACTTCTAGCTTGTCACTATTCATTGCAATGTTAATCCTCGCAGTAATTCCCGGCCCTGGAATATTTGCGGTGGTTGCACGTGCTATTTCGTCGGGATTTAAATCGGCACTGGTGACAGTGGTCGGTATTGTATGCGGTGATTACGTATTTATTTTGTTGTCGTTGTATGGGCTTGCTGCGCTGGCGCAATCCATGGGTGATTTATTTCTTGTTGTTAAATACGCCGGTGCTGCTTATTTGTGTTGGCTTGGCTGGCAAATGCTGAAGGCTAAACCTGTTGAGGCAGAAATTAAAACGGTTTCTCCGCTGTCCGCGGTGGGAAATTTTATGACCGGATTTTTGACAACATTGAGCAACCCCAAGGCGATTTTATTTTACGTCAGTTTCTTTCCTGCATTTATTGATATGCAAGCGGTAGCCTTGATAGATGCGGGAATGATTATGGCAATTGCCACTATCGCCGTCGGCGGAGTCATGGCGGCTTACGCTTATACTGCCAGCAAGGCGCGTCAGCTATTTAGTAATGTCGCGGCCGCCCGAGCATTAAATATAACTGCCGGCGGAATTATGCTGGGCAGTGGAACGCTGTTGGCAATTAAGAGTTAGCAGGTAGGAAAATCAGCTGGGATAGTTTACCGTTAAAAATTTAACAGGTTTCGGTTGCAAGTGTGAAAACCATCTGAATTCCATTCCATTGTGTCAGATAGACTCAAGGGATTGAGCAATAGAAAAACCTGTTATGAAATTATCCGCCTGTGTTCAACAAATTTTGTCTTTGGCATTTATTATTTCGCTTGCCGCGTGCGGCGGAGGCGGAGATTCCTCAGCTGGGTCTAAATCTTCACCCAGCTCCACTGCGCTGGCAGTTTCAAACAACGGGCAATCATCAACTTCAAGTAATGCTGCTACCTCATCAACGCCTTTAAGTTCATCAAATCATTCAGCATCTTTATCCTCCAGCGTAACTGTTTTATCGAGCAAAAATTCTTCGCCAGCGAGTTCCAGCTCCAATGTCAGTTCCAAATCTGGTTCAAATTTGAGTTCTATATCCAGCCCCGGATCGAATTCCAGTTCCAGTTCTGTAAGTGAAAACTTTGTGGATATTCCACTGCAAAGCAAAATTACCAAAGTTCAACCTATGACCGGCATAGTGTTGTGGGCCGATTCTTACAATGGCACTGCATTAAAAGCAGACGACCAATATATCCAACTCGAATACGCCTATGTCCGCCCGAGCGATGTCGTTATTGGCGATAACCTTTATGACTGGAGTGCGGTTGAGAATTTGCTGGAGCAAATTCGTGGGCGGGGGAAGCAGGCGATTTTGCGTTGGTATTATGTATATCCCGGCCGTGCTACTGCGGTGCCAAATTACATTAAAAATTATCCTGACTACCATGAAACCACAGCTTTGAGTGAAGGCTTGTCTACCGGTTTTCCCGATTGGTCGCACCCTGAATTACAACAGGCTACGCTCGATTTTTACACCGCGTTTGCGGCGCGCTACGACCATGATCCGCGCATCGCTTTTTTACAAGTGGGATTTGGATTGTGGGGTGAATACCATATCTATGATCCGCAGGTGATTTTAGGAAATAACTTTCCATCCAAGGCTTATCAAAAAACATTCCTGCAACATCTTGCTGCGCAATTCCATGAGTTGCATTGGAGTATTTCTATCGATGCCGGTGATAGCGACAATACCCCCATTGCAAATGATGCCAGTTTGCTGGCACTGCACTTCGGCAATTTCGATGACTCATTTATGCACAAAGAACATGCTGGCTACAATAAAGATATGTGGACAGTGTTTGGCTACACGCAGCGCTACAAACATTCGCCGCACGGGGGCGAGCTGAGTTATTACTCTGATTTCGATCAGAAAAATGCACTCAATGTTGCGGGTATGTACGGGCGGAATTACGAAACCCTGAGTAGGGAATTTTACATCACCTATATGATTGGCAATGATCAGCCCGCGTATCAATCCAATGAGCGGATTAAACAGGCGGGCATGGCCAACGGGTATAAATTCCATATCACTGAATTTAAAAGCTCGTCGTCACGTTCACGCATCACAGTAATCAATCGCGGCATTGCGCCTATTTATTACGATGCTTATATCGCTATTAATGGCATACGCGCGCAACAATCCTTAAACGGGTTGCTGCCAAATGAATCCTTAACGGTTGAGGTTAATAGCGGTGGTGTTCAGCCAATCCTGACAATTGAAAGTGACCGTTTGGTGGCAGGGCAAACAATCCAGTTTGAGGCAGATCTTTAAACGTAGATAAATCGGCAGATCTTCTACGCCTCGCCAGCTATTTTTATTCCAGGCTAACGACGGGTGGATACACATCGCCGCTGGCCGTATATTCTTGCATAAACGTGACAAAATCTTCCGGGGAAATTGGTTTACTAAAATAGTAGCCCTGGGATTGGTCGCAGTTATGATCGCGTAAAAATGCTTCTTGTTCTTTGGTCTCTACGCCCTCGGCGATAACCGTCAAGCTCAGCGTTCTGCCCATGGCGATAATCGCTTCGGTAATGGCGCGGTCTTCGCGGTTTTGGGGGATATCGCGGATAAATGAACTGTCCACTTTTAATGTATCTATGGGGAAGCGTTTTATTTGCGCGAGCGAGGAATAACCTACACCAAAATCATCGATCGCTAAACGCACACCCAATGCTTTGATTGCGGTAAGGATGCGGATTGCGCGCTCTGCATCTTGCATTACCATGCCTTCGGTGATTTCCATTTCCAATAATTGCGGCTGCATTCCCGACTCGCTTAATGCGGCTGCAACGTCGTTAATTAAATGCTCATCAAAAAACTGGCGCACTGACAGGTTCACCGCCATACACAATGGTGGTAAGCCCTGTTTTAACCAGGCGACATTTTGCGCACAGGCGGTTTTTAATACCCAGCGGCCAATTAATACAATCAAACCGGTTTCTTCCGCCAGAGGGATAAATTGCGCAGGCGAAATGATGCCCAGCTCTGGATGTTGCCAGCGCACCAGCGCCTCAACTCCAGCGATTGCGCCAGTTTGTAAGTTGCGTTTGGCCTGGTAGTGCAGGAAAAACTCATTGCGTTCAAGTGCGAGGCGCAAATTATTTTCCAGCACCAAGCGTTCCAGTGAGCGCGCTTCTATAGCGGGCGAATAAAATTGGTAATTATTTTTGCCTTCTTCTTTCGCGCGGTACATGGCGATGTCGGCATGTTTCATCAAAGTGTGTTCGTCTTTCCCATCTTCCGGGTAAACGCAAATACCGATGCTCGCGGTAACGCGGCAATCCTGGCCATTGATGTTGATGGGGTTGAGTGAGGCAGACAATACTTTTTGCGCAACTGTGGCGATTTGCTCGGCATTTTCCGGCTCCGGTAACAGAATCACAAACTCATCGCCACCAAGTCGCCCGACGACATCGCTCGCGCGTAAACATTGCTTCAGACGCGCCGCCATTTCGCACAGTAAAAAATCCCCGGCCTCGTGACCGAGTGTGTCATTAATATTTTTGAATCTATCCAAATCAATAAAAAAAACGGCGAGTTTGCGGTGGTAGCGATGCGCCGACTCAATCGCCAGATTTAATATCTGGCTAAACATAAAGCGATTTGGCAGTGATGTGAGGCTGTCGTGCGTTGCTAAAAAATGAATGTGTTGTTCGGAGCGTTTGCGCTCGCTAATGTCGCGGCCAATGCCGCGATAGCCGCGAAAATTCCCGTCTTCGTCAAAGGCGGGCAGGCCAGTTAAACTAATGAAATAGGTCTTGCCGTTGTCCGCCTCGCGGCGCAGTTCCAAATCGCGAAACGGCTTGCGCTCGGCTACCAGGTCGTCATATTCAATCCAGGATTGGGATAGGAGCGTGGCGCCCGGCAACTCCTTTAAACTTTTGCCGAGAACTTCAGCGCGTGTATAACTGGATTTGCTGTTCGGGTCTTCGATATCAATAAAGTGCAAGTCTGCATTTTGTTCCCAATACCAATCGGACGACAGCTCGATCAGGCTGCGGAACCGCGCTTCGCTTTCACGCAGGGCGCGCTCGCCAAGGCGGCGTGAAGTGATATCGCGGCCAATCCCGACCAGTGCGACTGTTTCACCTTTGTCGTTGCGCACAGGTAGTTTGGTGGTGAGGAACCAACGCATATTGCCGGTTTCATTATTGACGGCCAGTTCTTCAAGGTCGACCAATCCTTCCCCGGTGCGCACGATAGTTTGCTCATCAGCAAAAAAGTTTTGCGCCATCTCTTTGGGGAAGAAATCAAAATCATCTTTGCCAATTAAATTTTCACGCGTGGTGCCCATGCCTCTGGCAACGGCATCGTTCGCCAATAAAAATTTGCTGTTGAGGTCTTTGGCAAAAATACTGTCGGGCACTGCATCGACCAAGGCGCGCATCAAATTGCGTTCTTGCTCAAGGGTAGCGCTGATGCTGCGCAGCTCCGCCGTGCGCTCGGCCACACGCTGTTCCAATTCGGCGTTGAGATCGCGCGCAGTAAATTCGGCCTGTTTACTCTGGGTGATATCGCGGGTGATACCGATGATTCCGATAATGTTTCCGTTATCGTCACGCAGCGGAACCTTGGTCGTTGAATGCCAGCGCGATTCGCCCGTTTTAAAATCTTCCAACAGCTCTTCGCGCCCCACCAGCGGTTGGCCGGAGCGCATTACCAGTTGGTCATCCTCGGAATAGGCTTGGGCCGCCGCCGGCGGGTTAAAATCAAAATCAGTTTTGCCTAACATGCTCTCCACCGATTCCGCTCCGGTCATTTCTACCAAGGCTAAATTAGCGTAGATGAAGCGGCCATTTACGTCCTTGGCATAAATGAGGTCGAGCATGTTGTCGCCCAGGGTGCGGAGTAAATAACGTTCCATAGGAAGGTCTTTTTATGGGTTGATGAAAGCGCTGCCGGCTGGCGCAAGTTTCCTCAGTATAGGCAGTGATCACTGCGCGCGAGAAAAAAGCGTTAAAAAAACATGTGCTTGTGAGCTTCCTGGCGGGCTTTTACACAGCGGCATTTCCTTTTAACCACTCGCGCGGCGATACGCCCATTTGGGATTTAAATGCGCGCGACAGGGCCGACTCATTACTGTAACCCGCCTCCTCCACAATCAACTTGAGTGGCCGGCCTTGCGCCAGCCATTTTTGCACCAGGCCGATGCGCCAGCGCTGCATATATCCAGCGGGTGTCTCGCCCAATACCTCGCGGAAGAGATTGGCGAAGACACTGCGCGACATACCGGCGACCTGCGCCAGGCTCTCCACCGACCAGGCTTGTTCCGGTTGGTCGTGTATCGCCACAATCGCGCGGCGCAATTGCGGATGCGCAAAACCGGCGAGCAACCCTACTTGCGCCTGCCCGTCCTCCATCAACACGCGCAACATATGGATCAACAGAATTTCAAACAGGCGGTCGAGCATCGCCTGGCGCCCGCAGTACTGGGCTTCGGCTTCGCTAAACAGTAGCTCCAGCACCGGCGGGCTCTGCGCTAAGCGGCGCAGCGGCAGACAGATATAGGCGGGCAAGGCGGCAACTATTGGATTGGCGGCGCCGCCCTCAAAGCTCACATGGGCGCACACGAATTCCGCGCCCCGCTCCGGATCTGTCTCAAACTGGTGGTCGGTGGGGCGCGGATAAAACAACAGGCTCGGCTCGGAGATGCGCTCGGCCAGATGATTGCCGTGTCGCACACTTACCTCACCCTGGCGGATAAGGTGTAACTGGCCATAAGGTGTGGTGCCGTCGAGCCGATTGATGCCGCAGAGGGCGCCGGCCTGGAAGGTTCGCGCACTCATGGAGAAGTGCTTCAACAGTGCTGCAAGACGGTCAGACATAGGAATCCATACGATTTGTTAAGTTTCAGATACGAATTGTGTCATTTCGTATCGAGGATTACAGCACAATGCTCCTCGTTGACACAACAAACCTACCTTCATCAAACAGGAGCTTTACCATGAAACCACAAAACATTCTCTACACCGCACAAGTGACTTCAACCGGTGGCCGCGAGGGCCGTTCCGAATCCAGCGACCGCGCACTGTCGGTTGTGCTCTCCACGCCCAAGGCATTGGGTGGCGCAGGCGGAGCCGGTACTAACCCGGAACAACTGTTTGCCGCTGGCTACTCGGCGTGTTTTATCGGGGCCTTGAAATTTGTCGCCGGCAAAAATCGCATCGCGTTAGCCGATGATACCCAGATCACCGCCAGCGTTGGCATAGGCCCTATCCCCACCGGCTTTGCCTTGGAAGTCACCCTGGATATTTCCCTGCCGGGTTTATCCCAGGAACAGGCCGAGCAGTTGGTCGACCAGGCGCACCAGGTTTGCCCTTACTCGAATGCCACGCGCGGCAATATCGACGTCACATTGATCGTCAATTCAATTGCCCGTTAACTGCACGCCTATTTCTGCTACCCAATTCGTAAAGGAGTCACCTATGAAACGCTTATCGAACATCCTGGCTATAGCCGCCATCGCCCTGTTACCCGCTGCGTTTAGCCAAGCGGCGCAAGAGAAGATCACCCACACCGCCAGCACCGTCATCACTCCCGACGGCGTAGAGATCTACTACAAGGATTGGGGCCCGAAAAATGGCCAGGTGGTGATGTTCAGCCACGGTTGGCCGCTGAGTTCCGACAGCTGGGAAAGCCAGATGCAATTCCTCGCGGATAAGGGCTACCGCGTGATCGCTCACGACCGCCGCGGCCACGGGCGCTCCAGTCAGCCCTGGCAAGGTAACGATATGGACCAC
This sequence comes from Cellvibrio sp., assembly GCA_035456025.1. Lineage (GTDB taxonomy): Bacteria > Pseudomonadota > Gammaproteobacteria > Pseudomonadales > Cellvibrionaceae > Cellvibrio. The sequence continues at coordinate 8,984 of DATIDX010000217.1, forward strand.
TATGCCGATGATTTGTCGGCAGTGATCAAGGCGCTGGATGTGAAAGACGTAACCCTGGTGGGATTTTCGACTGGCGGTGGTGAGGTGGCGCGTTACATAGGTCGCCACGGCACCAAGCGCGTGAAAAAAGCGGCGCTGATCAGCGCGGTGCCGCCGTTGATGATGAAAACCGCCGACAACCCGCAGGGCATCGCCCCCGAGGTATTTGACGGTTTGCGTAAAGCCTCGCTGGAGAACCGCTCGCAGCTTTATCTGGATATCGCCTCCGGCCCCTTCTTTGGTTACAACCGCCCGGGCGCCAAGCCTTCGGCCGGTTTGATCCAGTCCTTCTGGCGCCAAGGCATGCTCGCCGGGGCAAAAAATACCTACGACTCTATCGCCGCATTTTCGGCCACCGATTTCCGCGCTGACCTGGCGAAATTTGATGTACCGACCTTGGTGGTGCACGGCGATGACGACCAGATAGTGCCCCTGGATATCTCCGGCAAAGCCTCGGCGGCGCTGGTGAAAAATGCCAAGCTGCTGATCTACCAAGGCGCCCCCCACGGCTTGGCGGATACTCACAAAGACCGCTTGAACCAGGATTTGCTCGACTTCGTCCGCGCGCAATAAAGTCGATCGCTAAAAGTCGACCCCAAACGTCGACCATAGTGGGCGATAAAGTTATGATGGCGGCACCTGCGCTCTGCGAGTGCCCTATCATTCACCAGACCGGCCAACACCTCCCACCACCCCTGTTAAACACACCAGCTAAATGACCGACGCCTTTCAAACTGCCGCCCGTGCGGAATACCAGAAATCAGCCGCGCAAATTGCCAAGCTGAAAGAGCCAGCGGCCGCGCTGCAAAAATCCTACGAGCGCTACGACAACCTTATCGCCGCCGCGATTGATGAATCGCCCACCAAGCCCGCATGTAAAGCAGGCTGCGCATTTTGTTGCCATTACAAAGTGGAGGTGCGCGCGCATGAAATATTGTTGATCAAGGATTACCTGGTTAAACATTTCAGCGCCGAGAAAATCGCAGCAGTACTAGCGGAGGCAGAAGCCAATGCTGCAGTCATACGCACACTCACACCCGAACAGCATCTCACCACCAATTTAAAATGCGCGCTGTTGCAAGATAACCAATGCAGTATTTATCCTGTGCGGCCATTTCGCTGCCGCAATTTCCATTCGACTGATGCCAGCGCCTGCGAAAAATCCCACAGCGATCCGGGCAATATGGAAATCGAGACGGGCATGGTTGAATCGGTCGCCGTTTATGCTGACGCCCACACCCAGGGTTTTGAAGCGGCGGCAGAGCAAACCGGGCGCGATGCGCGCATCTACGATTTCACTACCGCGTTAGTTGAAGTATTTGCCGAGCCCGCCGTCATTAAACGCTACCAGCGCGGCAAAAAAGCATTTCAAAATGCGATCGAAGTAAACTGATGTTCCATCGCCGCGATCACTGCGCCGCTGCGGTTATCTCCAGGGTGATATGCACCAGCTCTTCATGGATTTGCAATTGCTGTTTAAAAAAATCTGCATCAACCGGCGTAGAAGTTGTTAAGGCCAACACACAGGCATATTGATTGCGGCCAACGCGCCACACATGCAAATCGCGAATCTCCGCCGGCACTGGACTGGCTGCAATTACCTCGCGGATTTCCTCCACCACCGGCGCATCCATTTCCGCATCCAGCAGCGCGCGGCCGCTGGTGCGCAACAAACCCAGCGCCCAGACTGCAACCAATACACCGCCAACAATTCCCATCACCGGATCAAGCCAATCGGCACCCCACAATTTTCCGCCGAACAACGCTATGATCGCGAGCACCGAGGTCGCCGCATCCGCCACCAC
>DATIDX010000218.1:0-3286 GCA_035456025.1 Cellvibrio sp.
CGTATTAACCAATGTGCAGCGCAACAAAACCCTGCCGGAAGAAAAGTTTTTCTTTATTCCGCCCGAGGGTGTTGAAATCTTGAAAGACTAAGCCGGACTCCATGGATCTTTTCGGTTCAGCTACTCCAGCCTACCAACCGCTTGCGGCGCGCATGCGTCCGCGAAATCTTGACGATTACATCGGCCAGGAACATTTGCTAAGCCCCGGAAAGCCCCTGCGCGAAGCAATTAGCCGCGGCCAATTGCACTCGATGATTTTGTGGGGCCCACCCGGTGTTGGAAAAACCTCGCTCGCGAAATTATTTGCCGAGCAAGCCGATGCCCGTTTTGAATCCTTATCTGCGGTTTTGTCCGGTGTAAAAGAAATCCGCGCCGCCGTTGCAACTGCGCAGCAAGAGCGGATTTCCAGTCGCCGCAAAACCATTTTATTTGTCGATGAAGTGCATCGTTTCAACAAATCCCAGCAGGATGCATTCCTGCCTTATGTAGAAGATGGCACTTTTATTTTTATCGGCGCGACTACCGAAAACCCGTCATTCGAATTAAATAATGCATTACTCTCGCGCTGCCGTGTGTATGTACTGCGCGGCTTGCAACCAGAGCAGCTCAAAGATGTGCTGCAACAGGCGCTGGATGATAAAGCGCGTGGTTTGGGTGAGTTGGATATACGTATTGATGACGATACCCTGATGACGCTCGCGCAAGCGGCCGATGGCGATGCGCGTAAAGCCCTTAATTTATTGGAAATCTCTGCCGATTTAGCCACTGAAGTTGATGATTACAAAGTCATTAACGAGCAGGTGATCGCAGAAGTATTGGCCTCCGACGTGCGCCGTTTTGATAAAGGCGGCGATATTTTCTACGAGCAAATTTCGGCGCTACATAAATCCGTGCGTGGTTCATCGCCTGATGGTGCATTGTACTGGTTGGCAAGAATGCTCGATGGCGGTTGCGATCCTTTGTATATCGCCCGCCGTGTGGTGCGTATGGCGAGTGAAGATATAGGCAATGCTGATCCGCGCGCGTTACCACTATGTTTATCCGCTTGGGATGTGCAGGAGCGGTTGGGGCATCCGGAAGGGCAGTTGGCGATTGCCCAGGCGGTGGTGTATCTCGCCTGCGCACCCAAAAGTAATGCTGTGTATAATGCGTTCAACCAGGTTATGGCTGATGTTCGTAGCCAGCCGGCTTACGATGTTCCCATGCATTTACGCAATGCGCCGACCAAGTTGATGAAAAGCATGGATTACGGTACAGAATACCGTTACGCCCATGATGAGCCTGGTGCTTATGCAGCTGGCGAGAATTATCTGCCGGAGGATATTGCACAAGCGCGCTATTACCAACCGGTTGAACGCGGTCTCGAATTAAAAATTCAGGAAAAGCTGGCTCATCTGCGCGAGCTGGATAATCAAAGCAAGAAGCAGCGCTATAAAAAATGAATGGCTATTTGTAGGGTGGGCGCCGCAGGAATACGCAGCTTCAACGTGGAGCATTGTTATGGCTAGACGGCATCGTCGACAGATTGCAGTCCAACTACTTAAACCATTTCCCGCAAACGCTTCGCCGCAATTCCATGCCGCGCCATCACATCATTAATATCCACATCTACCATTTCACCTTGTTTCACTTTCCATTCGCCACCGACCATTACGAAGTCGGCTTTGTGCGCGCCGCATAAAATTAGTGCGGCGAGTGGGTCGCCGTGGCCGGAGAAGCGGGCTTCGTTTAACGAAAATAATGCGAGGTCGGCTTGTTGGCCGATGGCGAATTCGCCGAGTTCGGGGCGGTGTAATAATTTTGCGCTGCCGGTGGTGGCGAGTTGTAGTGCGTCTATGTGAGTGAAATTCGCGGAGCCGTAGCGCAATTTTTGTAGCAGCATGGCTTGGCGAACTTCCTGGATCATATTGGAGCCGTCGTTGGATGCGGAGCCATCGACTCCCAAGCCAACTGGTGCGCCCGCTTTTTGTAAATCCCGCGTGTGGCACATGCCGGAGGCGAGTAGCATGTTGGAGGTGGGGCAGTGGCAGACACCGACGCAGGCGTGGCCGAGGCGCGTTATTTCTTCATCGTTAAAATGAATGCCGTGGGCGAGCCAGACGCGGTTATTTAACCAACCTACATCGTCCAGATAATCTACCGGGCGCATACCAAATTGTTTCAGGCAGAAATTATTTTCATCTTCGGTTTCACCGAGATGGGTATGCAGCAATACATTTTTTTGTTGTGCTAGCAGCGCAGTTGCGCGCATCAAATCTGGTGTGACGGAAAAGGGCGAGCAGGGTGCTAATGCGATTTGGCAAAAAGAATCTTCGCTGGTGTCGTGATAGCGATTAATTAATCGTGCACTTTCGCTCAGGATTTTTTCATCGCTCTCTACAACGGAATCCGGCGGTAGGCCACCTTTGGATTGGCCGAGGCTCATGGAACCGCGCGTTAAGGTGACGCGATTGCCGATGGTTTTTGCTGCGGCGACTTGGGCATCTATCGCGTGCGGCATAATGCTGCTGAATACGTAATGGTGATCGGCAGCGGTGGTGCAGCCGGATAATAATAATTCGCTCAGCGCTAATTGGGTTGAAGCAAAAATTGCCTCGTCATTTAAGTTTGACCAAACCGGGTAAAGCGCCTGCAGCCAGGGAAATAATTCTTTGTTGAGTGCACCGGGTAATGCGCGCGTCAGCGTTTGATAAAAGTGATGATGGCAATTAATTAACCCGGGAATCAGCACATGGCCGGAAGCATCAAAGCTGCTGTGGTAGTGACTTACCGGTGTTGCACCTGCGGCAACCAATTCAATAATTTTATTGCCCTGGACAACCAAACCGTTGCTGGCATCATTTGCATTGCCGGTCCAACAGGCGAGCGGATTTTTAATCCAGATGGCAGCGCTGGTGTTGTTGCCGGAAGAGAGAATTGTCATGTTCGTCATCGCTTGGTTGATGTGCTGGTAAATCGCTGAATTATTTCACTGCTAGTTGTAGATGTCCGCGTTCGCGGGCATGGCGGAAAATTTTTACTAATTGGATGTAGTTGGTGGTTTAAGGCCGCAGCCTTTTAAAATCATCTGGCTGAGGAAATCCGAAATATCTTTAATCATATCGGGTTCGTATTCAGCGCGATTCATCACCGTGAGGATTTTTACATCGAAGTCCGCATAGTGTTGCGTCGATGACCAGATTAAAAAAATCAAATGCATGGGGTCAACCTTATCCATACGGCCGAGTTCAATCCACTGCTCGATAATCTGCGCCTTGCGACGAACAAATTGGCGCATCTCGGTGCG
>DATIDX010000219.1:0-12589 GCA_035456025.1 Cellvibrio sp.
TTCACCGGAGTTGACATCGGGTGGCAACAATTTCAATTTCATGGTGCGACATTCTTCGATAAAGGTTACGACCTTATCGGTTTTATCCATATCCGAAGACATGGTCGCCGCCATAAAATGGGCGGGATAATGCGCTTTTAACCACGCAGTCTGATAGGAAACAATTGCATAAGCCGCAGAGTGAGACTTGTTAAAACCATAACCCGCAAATTTTTCTACCAAGTCAAAAATTTTGATCGCTAACTCTGGATCAACTCCCTGATTTTTTGCACCGCTTTCAAACACCTCACGCTGCTTGGCCATCTCTTCTGGTTTTTTCTTACCCATCGCACGGCGCAACATGTCTGCACCACCGAGGGTATAACCCGCGAGTACTTGAGCAATCTGCATTACCTGTTCCTGGTAAACAATTACGCCGTATGTGGGTTCCAGAACGGGTTTTAATGTGTGATGTTGAAATTTTGCATCGGGATAAGCAACCTGCGCACGACCATGTTTACGGTTAATAAAGTCATCAACCATGCCCGATTCTAATGGCCCCGGGCGAAACAGCGCCACCAATGCAATCAGATCTTCAATGTTGTCTGGCTGTAAACGTTTAATCAGGTCCTTCATACCGCGGGATTCCAACTGGAATACTGCGGTAGTTTCGGCGCGCTTTAACAAGCCAAATGTTTTCGCGTCATCAAGCGGGATTGCGCTGATATCGAGTGGTGCTTCGCCTTTTTTAATACGCTGTTTATCGATCATAATGCGCGCCCAATCGATAATGGTGAGCGTGCGCAGACCAAGGAAGTCGAACTTCACCAAGCCCGCTTCTTCTACATCGCCTTTATCAAACTGGGTTACTAAACCGCTGCCAGTTTCATCGCAATAGAGCGGTGAAAAATCAGTGAGTTTTGTCGGTGCAATAACAACACCACCTGCGTGCTTACCTACGTTACGGGTAAGCCCTTCGAGCTGCACTGCCATTTCCCAAATTTCACCGGCATCACCATCCTGCTCAATAAACTCTTTAAGCTGCGGCTCCTCTTGCAGTGCTTGCGCAAGCGTCATGCCCGGCGTGGGCGGAATCATTTTGGAAAGTTTATCGGCGAGGCCGTAGGATTTTCCCTGCACTCGCGCCACGTCGCGCACCACCGCTTTCGCCGCCATGGTACCGAAGGTAATAATCTGGCTAACGGCATCGCGACCGTAGTTGTCCGCCACATAAGAAATAACCTTATCGCGGTTATCCATGCAGAAATCGATGTCAAAGTCGGGCATAGAAACCCGCTCCGGATTCAGGAAGCGTTCGAACAGCAAATCGTATTGCAGTGGATCGAGATCAGTAATTTTTAATGAGTATGCAACGAGTGAACCGGCTCCCGAACCGCGGCCAGGCCCTACCGGAATGTCATGATCCTTAGCCCACTGGATAAAATCCATTACGATAAGGAAATAACCGGGAAATCCCATCTGGTTAATAATATCCAACTCAAAGTTCAAACGCTCTTCGTAAACTTTGCGACGCTCAGCGTAATCCGCAGCGGATTTATCCAGAATACGCTCAAGTCGTTGCTCCAAGCCTTCATGCGAAATTTTGCGAAAAAACTCAGCTTCGGTTAACCCTTCTGGCACCGGGTACTCAGGCAAAAAGTATTTACCCATCTGGATGGTGACCGTGCACCGTTTGGCAATTTCAACGGTATTAGCAACAGCTTCGGGAATATCGCTAAATAGTTCTGCCATCTCTTCAGCAGACCGCAAATATTGTTGGTCACTATAACGCCGCTCTCGGCGCGGATCATCAAGTGCACGCCCTTCACTGATACATACACGCGCCTCATGCACCTCAAATTCACTGGCTTTTAAAAAACGGACATCATTAGTTGCCACTACCGGACAATTTAATTGACCCGCTAGCTCAATGGCGGCGTGCAGATGATTTTCATCGTTCTCACGCCCCGTACGTTGCAATTCCAAATAAAACCGGTTGGGAAAATCCTGCATCCATGCCCGTAACAATTCGCTCGCCTGCGAGGCTCTGCCGCCGAGCAACGCCATTCCGACATCGCCAAATTTCCCGCCGGAAAGTGCAATTACGCCCTCGCTGAATTCGCTGATCCAATCGCGTTGGAGATAGGCGATGCCTTGCTGCTGACCTTGTCGCCAAGCGCGGGATATTAATTCAATAATATTTTTGTAACCCCGATCATTCATCGCCAGCAACGTAATTAGCGTCGGCTTGCCATCGCTCTCACTGCTCTCAATCCAGAAGTCACTGCCTGCTATAGGTTTTATTCCAGCACCTTGTGCAGCCTTATAAAATTTAATCAAACCATAGAAATTGGTTTGATCGGTGATGGCGCAGGCTGGCATATTTAATTCAGCCACACGTTTTACGAGCGACTTTATCCGCACCAAACTGTCGCTCAGTGAAAACTCTGTGTGTAACCGCAAGTGAACAAAATTAGCAGCAGGCATATTGGCTTTCTAAAGGAATTGAATGTTAAAACAGACTAATTTGTTCGATTTTGGCGCGCACCGGGGCAAAGGAAGTACGGTGGATTGGTGTAATACCTAATTTCTCCAGCGCATCCATATGCACTTTAGTGGGATAACCTTTATGATCCGCAAAGCCGTAACCCGGATAGGTTTTATCAAACAAAACCATTTCGCGATCTCGGGTAACTTTAGCCAGAATTGAGGCAGCGCTAATTGCAGCGATACGGCTATCGCCCTTCACTACTGCTTCAGCCGCGTAATTCCACTTCGGCAACTTATTGCCATCTACTAGCACATGTTCCGGCTGGATATGAAGCCCTTGTACGGCTCGAGTCATCGCCAATAAGCTAGCTTGCAGAATATTAATTCTGTCAATCTCGGCAACTGAAGCGCGTGCAATACACCAACTTTTTGCTTTCAATTGAATTTCAATAAATAACTGTTCGCGCTTTTTCTCGGTGAGTTTTTTAGAATCATCTAAACCAAAAATTGGATTTTCCGGATCGAGAATAACTGCTGCTGCAACTACATCACCCGCCAATGGACCACGCCCTACTTCATCACAACCAGCGCAGAGAATGCCTTGATAAATACTGATAAAAGGTCCAAGCACAAGGTCACCACTCGTTTATTTTTGTTGAATTAGTCGAGCCACTGCTTCGGCAGCGCGGGCACTAGCATCCCGTCTTAAATCACGATGCATCTGCTCGAACGTTTGGCTCAATGCAAGAGCCTCTTCGGGATTCTCGAAATAATTCATTACGGCGACACTCAGCGCTTCAGGAATTGCTTTATCTTGTAGCAACTCAGGCACCAGCATTTTTTGGGCTAGTAAATTGGGTAGTGAAACCCAAGGTGTTTTCACCAACCAGGAGAGAATTTTAAACGTGAATGGTGCCATCTTATAAGCAACTACCATTGGCTTTTTTAACAAGAGCGCTTCCAATGTGACAGTACCTGAAGCTAACAGCACAACATCAGCTGCTGCCATTGCTTCATGGGAGTGACCATTAATCAATGTGATGGGAAAATCGACAAAATCATTCAGCCCAATATGCAACTGACGATAACGATCTGGGTTTGCAGCAGGAATGATAAAATGCAGGCTTGGATCCTGCTCCAAACAATAGACTGCGGTGCGCATAAACAACTCACCCATACGCTCCACTTCACCCGCACGACTACCGGGCAACAACGCCACTATGCGTCCCTCTTCTGGCAGGCCTAGCAATTTACGTGCGGCGACTTTGTCGATTTCCAAAGGAATTTCATCAGCTAAATGGTGCCCAACGAATTCGACCGGGACATTGTGCTCATGATAAAACTTCGCTTCAAACGGCAACAACGTCAGCATCAAATCCACCGCACGAGCAATTTGAATGATACGTTTTTGTCGCCAAGCCCAGACTGAAGGGCTGACATAGTGAACCGTCTTGACTCCCTCCTTTTTTAGCGAAGCTTCGAGCGAAAGCGTAAAATCTGGCGAATCAACGCCGATAAAGACTGCCGGGGGATTTGCGATAAAGTGCTCACGCAGAAATTTTCGGATGCGCAATAATTCTGGCAGACGTTTTAAGGGTTCAATCAAACCCATCACTGCCAATCGATCCTGTGGAAAGTAGGAATGAAAGCCTTGAGCCAACATCCGTGGACCGCCAATACCGGAAAACTCTGCGGTGGGAAAATGTTTGCGTAGCTCTTGCATCAGCGCAGCGCCGAGAATATCTCCGGAGGCTTCTCCGACTACAATACCTATGTGTATGTGATCAGACACTCAGCTCTCCGGATTTTTAGCGTAGTTTCGGTGAATCAATTATGCAGATATGTAGCAGGGAATAGTTAACGAACTATACCGCGTGTTGAACTATTTAATGAGTCAATCAAGACCTGTAATGCTGGTGAATCTGCTGCCAAGGGATTTAGTTCCGCTAAAGCTTCCTCCAGTGTCAGGCCACGACGATAAATAGTTTTATACGCCTTGGTAAGCAAATTAATATCGTCTTTGGTGTAACCGCGACGGCGCAAACCTTCTACATTAATATTTTTTGCTTCGGCAGGACTACCATTGACCATGACATAAGCAGGCACATCTTTACCAATTGCACTGCCCATACCGGAAAAACTGTGCGCACCAATCTTGCAAAACTGGTGAACTAATGTAAACCCACTCAATATAGCCCAATCACCAATATGTACATGGCCGGCAAGTGCGGCGTTATTAACCAGGATGCAATGATTACCAATTACACTGTCGTGACCTACGTGGACATATGCCATCAACAAATTGTGATTACCTATAGTAGTTTCAGCTCGATCTTGAATGGTGCCGCGATGAATTGTGACACCTTCGCGAATAACATTATGGTCGCCAATTACCAACCGTGTTGGCTCCCCTTTGTATTTTAGATCAGGGGTATCTTCTCCCACTGAGGAAAACTGATATATGTGATTATGTTTACCAATGACGGTAGGGCCTTTCAGAACAACATGAGAAGCTATCACGCTTCCTTCACCGATTTCGACATCGGGACCAATAGTTGTCCAAGGACCAACCTTAACATCTGGGGCAAGCTTGGCACTGGGATGAATAATTGCAGATGAATCTATCAAAATAGTTTTCTCTGATTTCTGGCTAACGCGAATTAAACTTTACGATCTGCACAAAGAATAATGGCAGATGCCGCCAGCACACCATCAACGCTAGCTTTGCATTCAAATTTCCATATCCCACGCTTTTCAGAGAGGACTCGTGACTCTAATTGTAGGCGATCCCCGGGAACGACTTGACGTTTAAAACGCACATCATCAACGCCGGCAAATAAATAGATAGAGCCATCCTCAGGCTTTTTATTCATGGTCTTAAAGCCAAGGATGCCCGATGCTTGAGCCATTGCCTCAATAATCATCACTCCGGGAAATACTGGGCTTTGCGGAAAATGACCATTAAAGACTTCTTCGTTAACAGTAATATTTTTGTACGCGATAATAGATTCACCTTCAATCAATTCCACTACTCGATCCACTAACAAAAATGGATAGCGATGCGGAAGATATTCGCGAATTTCGTTAACGTCCATCATGGTGCAAACCCCAAGCAATCAATGAAAATTTATTCTGCACCAAAGGTGCGTTCGAGTTTAATTAAACGTGTAGCCAGGGCATCCAGTTGACGGAAACGAGCTGCATTTTTCCGCCAATCTTTAAGAGGTGCTAAAGGTGTGCCCGACGAATAAGCACCCGGTTCTGAAATAGAAGCAGACACCATGCTCTTTCCGTTAATATGAACCTTATCGGTCAATGTTAGATGACCTGCTATAGCGACAGCTCCGCCAATAGTGCAGTTCGCACCAATTGCGGTGCTACCTGCGATAGCAGTATGCCCCGCAATAGCGGTGTTTTTTCCAATACGGACATTATGCGCAATTTGGACGAGGTTATCGATGATGACACCGTCATCGATAATAGTGTCATCAAGTGCGCCGCGGTCAACGCAGGTACACGCACCAATTTCCACCCTATTGCCAATCCGCACGCCACCAAGTTGATGGATTTTGACCCAGCTGCCAGCATCAGGGGCGAAACCAAAACCATCAGCGCCAATTACACTTCCGCTATGAAAAATGCAGCTAGCTCCAATGCTGACACCATGATAGATGCTGACATTTGCGGCAAGCCGGGTGTTCTCCCCAATTGCTGTATCATTACCGATAGAACAACCGGGGCCGACAATCACACCATCAGCCAAGGTTACTCCATTACCAATCACCGCATTGGCACCAACAGAAATGTTTTCACCCAGGGTACAATTCTCGCCCACTACAGCAGTAGGATGAATGCCCATGTAGGGCTCGCCAAGAACTACAAATTTTTCTGAGAGGCAGGCGTATGCCGCATAGGGGTTTTTTACTACTAACCTATTACCTGCATATTCACCGGCAAGATCTGCAGTAATTAATACCGCGCCCGCTTGGGTTGATGACAAATATTTTTTGTACGCAGGATTAGCAATAAAACTTAAATCCGTTTTACTTGCAGATTGTATGGTGGCGAGCGCCCTTATTTCTTGCTTTGGATCACCACGCAATTCCGCATCTACCAGTTGGGCTAGCTCGGACAATAAATAAGAACGCTGCATTTGAATAAACTCGAATTACTTAGCTTTATTCAGCAACTCGGTAACTTTTGGCGTCAAATCATTTTCCGGTTTTGACATCATTACGGCTTTAGCATCAACGATCATAGTGATGTTTTCAGATTCAACTAATTGCTTAACAACAGCTTCCATTTTGGGCCCCAGCTCCTGCATGATTTGTTGCATCAAAGCTTGTTGTTCGGATTGCAATTTTTTGCCTTGGAATTGGTAATCTTGCCCCAGATTCTGCAATTTCTTTTCGCTTTCAGCGCGCTTTTCCGCACTCCAAGTCAAACCGTCTTTTTGGTATTCGGTCTGTAATGCTTTAATGTCTGCCTGTAGACCATCTAATTTGGCTTTAGCAGCAGCAAACTCAGCGCTCTTCTGCAGTTTTTCAAATTTAGCTTTTGCTGCAGCAGTACCCATCACCGCAGCCGCCGGATCAAGCACAACGATTTTGCCTTGCGCCCATGACACAGCAGACATCAATGACAACGCAACTACCGCAAACATTTTTTGTGTAACAGTCACAATCTATTCCTCTTAAAAAATGAAATTAAAATTTATTGTTAGAAAGTTTGCCCCAAGGAGAACTGGAACGCCTCTGTACGATCATCCTCATTTTCCTGCAGTGTTTCTGCAATACTGAAGGTCATAGGACCAAAGCCGGAAATCCACGTTAAACCAAAACCAACGGATGTGTTGATACGACTGATATCCACGTCGTAACAATTTACCTGGTTGACTCCGCAGTCCGTATCAAACACGTTACCTGCATCCAAGAAGAATGTTGTCTGCAAAGAACGTTGATCTTTGATAAAAGGCAGCGGGAACAAGATTTCTGCACCGCCTTGTATTAATACATTGCCGCCGAAGGCGCCGCGGGTGCGGCTAGTATAGGTACTATTCACTAAAACATCGCTAATTAGCTCGCCAGGGTTACAAACACGCGGACCAACTTTACCAGTACCAGCTCCGGGAGCAGTAGGGTCTTCACATAAAATATAAGCAGGCCTGCTTGTTTCATTATTTTGAGCAAGGCCATCACCATTCAAGTCATCCCATACAGTACTTTCAATCGCGTCAGCTGCAGTTTGTTGGGGTGAACTACGAGGCCCAAGAGTGTTACGTTCGAATCCGCGTACGGAACCAAACCCACCTGCATAATAATGTTCAAAGAAAGGCAATTCATCCAAATCACCATAAGCTCCCGCATACCCCATACGTGTATGCAGGCGCAAAGTGAGCGCGCGGGTCAATGGTTTGAAAATCTGGCCGGTATAATCAAACTTGTAATACTGTAAATCACCACCCGGCAACGACAATTCAAACGAAAGCTGTTGAGAAGCGCCCCGGTTCGCCAACACGCCGCGGTTTAAGGTTGAACGCAACCAATACATGCTTGCTTGCGCATCATTAAAGGTATCCCCATACTCATCAAGGAAACCTGGCTCCCCTAACATGCTCTCTTCGTGCGGTTTAGGTAGAAATCTGTCACTTGGGAAATCTATACCATTGGCTATGAGCTGTTGCCTTTCGTAGTTGTCTGACTGGGTAATATAACCAACATTCGGCAACCACCGTGGAGTACGAATAATTTCTTGCGAAGAATAGCTAGTAGCCTCTACCTCCAGGCTACGCAACCCTATGTCAAAACCTATGCGTTCAATATCAGATATGGGATAGCCGAAGTTAAGTTTGCCGCCGTATACGTTTGTACTATAAGGCGTCACGTTATAGGAACCATAGTCGCTCATGGTGTAATACAAATTCACACCGCGACTTACTCCATCAGGAGTGAAATATGGATCATTGTAATTAAAGTTGTAAGCAGTCTGATATTGGTTGTGACTAAAACTGAAACCCACTTGTTTACCGGTACCAAACCAATTGTTTTGCTGGATGCTGGCAGAGAAAAGCAAGCCCGAATATTGCGCATAGCCTACTTGCAATCCCATGCTACCGGATGGCTGTTCTTCCACTGTGTATTCAACATCAATCTGGTCCGCTGTACCCGGTACTTCTTTATTTTCTACTTTTACTTCTTTAAAAAAGCCCAAACGCTCTAACCGAACTTTAGAATTTTCGATTTGCGCAGAGTTGGCCGACCCTCCCTCCATTTGACGCATCTCACGGCGCAATACTTCGTCGACTGTTTTAGTATTGCCGCGGAAATTAACACGGTTTACATAGGCGCGCTTGCCTGGCTCAATGAAGAAGGTAATCTTTACGGTTTTATCCGCATCGTTGCGCTCGGGCATACCTTCTACCTTTGCAAAGGTATAGCCTTCATTCCCCAAACGCTTGGTGACATATTCTTCCGAGGTAGTCATTAAGATCTGCGAGAAAACCTGATCTTTTTGCATCAAAATCATACGACGAATAATTTGCTCATCAATCGCCGGATCACCTGCCAATTCAATGTCGCTAACTTTGTAAATATCACCTTCACTAATATTGACGGTGATAAAAATTTTAGCCTTATCAGGACTCAAAGATATCTGCGATGAATCTATTTTAAAATTTAGATAGCCGCGATCCATGTACCAGGACTCGAGACGTTCTAAATCGCCTTTCATTTTCTCTTTATTGTATTTGTCGTTACCGGAAATCCAGGACCACATACCGGTAGTTTTCAATTCGAACAATTCAATTAATTCTTCTTCAGAATAACTAGTGTTACCCACGATATTGATTTGTTTGATACGCGATGGGCTACCTTCATCAATTTTGACCAAAACCTTAACTTGGTTGCGCGGCATATCTTCAATTTCGATGTTAACGCTGGCGCCATAACGTCCCTGGTTTACATACTCGCGCTGCAAGGCTTGGGTAATACCCTCCAGGGTCGCACGCTGGAAAATTTGTCCTTCAGATAAATTATTTTCTTTCAGGCTATCCATCAGGTTTTCTGTTTTGATGGCTTTGTTTCCTTCCAGCTCGATCTTGTTGATTGCCGGCCGCTCTTTAATTACCAAAACCAAAACATCGCCATCACGTTTGATAGCAACGTCAGAAAAGTACCCCACTTTAAATAATTCGCGGGTAGCATTTTGAATATCGGCTTGATTAAGAACATCACCGACGCGAATAGGCAAAACACTAAAGACGGTACCTGCAGAAACGCGTTGTAAACCTTCCACCCGTATATCACTTACACGGAAGGTTTGAGCCTGCACCGCAAAAGACAGGAAAAGCGCCAGAAAACAGCCAAAAACTCGCATCAAAACTTGCTTCATAGAATCTGTTCTAATCATAAATGAATGTTGGTCGCAGCCCAGCCCAAACGGTTGCCGATTAAAGCCGCGTTATGTCGTTATACAGCGCTAGAACGCTTAAGCTGATCACTAGAAAAAGTCCTACCTGATACCCCAGCATCTGCACTTTGTCGGACACCGGTTTCCCCTTAATTACTTCAATGAAGTAGTAAAATAAGTGACCGCCATCCAGCACTGGTATTGGCAAAAGGTTGAAGACTGCCAGGAAGACACTCAGCAGGGCGACAAAACCAATAAAGCTTTTCAGGCCGCTCTCGGCCGAAGAGCCCGCCACCTTAGCAATGGTTATCGGTCCACTCAAGTTTTTCGTGGATATTTCGCCAAGAATCAACTTTTTGACTGATAAAAGAACAAATCCCGACGTTTCCCAGGTTTTATTGACGCCAGCCATAAAAGCACCAACTATTGAATAGTTATAAGAACGAATTTGGTCTTCGGGAGTATTGAAGGGCTGAACACCTAGACCCACTCGACCGAGCTGCTGTCCGCGCTCCTGAATGATGTCGGGAATCAAAGTAATTGATAGCGTTTGGCCGCTCCGTTCAAGGCTAACCTGCAACGCGACGCCCGGATTTTTACGTACATATTCAACCCAAGTTTGCCAATCATCGACCTCCAAATCATCAACCTTAATTATTCTATCACCCGGTTTAATACCTGCTTTTTCAGCGGGCCCGGCCGGAATTACTTCACCCACTATGGGCGGTATTTGGGGTAGACGGAGCGTAATACCCAAACCCGCCACCGGATCCGGATCAGTTGCGTCGCGCAGCCATTCGTTTAATTGGCCATCAGATTCATATTGGAAATTGGAGTCGGAGTAAGCAACCTTGAAACGGATATTGCCGGTCTCACCCAAACGGTTTAGCAATGCCTTATTCAGCGCCTGCCAGGTTGGCGTCAATTCACCATCGACTGCGATTATCTCCTGCCCTGACTCCAGGCCAGCCTGCGCCGCGACTGAAGAAGGGGCAATACTGTCGATGATTGGGATCAAATCGCGCTGACCCTGCAACAACAAACACCAGAACAAGACTATCGCTAAAAGGAAGTTAGCCAATGGACCCGCTGCCACTATCGCAATCCGTTGCCATACATTCTTATTGTTGAACGCAAGATGACGCTCTTCGGGAGTTACACTCCCCTCGCGTTCATCCAGCATTTTGACATAGCCCCCCAAAGGCAAGAGAGCCAGGACAAACTCGGTACCCTGATTATCGCGGCGCGACCAGAGAATTTTTCCGAACCCAATCGAAAAGCGCAGAACCTTTACTCCGCACAAACGAGCAACATAGAAATGACCGAATTCATGGATAGACACCAGAATCAGCAACGCCACCAGAAACGATAAAACAGTCTGGATTAATTCCATGGAAACAGCCTCGGGATATAGTTACCAGCGCGCAATAAATTGCTGCGCCAGAGCGCGGGCTTCAGCGTCAGCTCTTTGGATCTGCGCCAAACTTAAGGGCTCGCTCGATGAGATCTGCGAAAGCACGTGCTCGATGACCGCAGCTATTTGGTCAAAGCGGATTCTTCGATTCAAAAATGCAGCTACCGCCACTTCGTTCGCAGCATTCAGTAAAGCCGGAGCTGTGCCAGACACTTCAGCTGCCTGTTGGGCCAAACGCAAGCAAGGAAAGCGCGCATAATCGGGCGCGGAAAAATCCAATCTTGCAGTCGCAATCAAATCAAGGCTGGCTACTCCTGACTCAATACGCTCCGGCCAAGCCAAGGCATGGGCGATAGGGGTGCGCATATCGGGATTACCCAATTGCGCCAACACAGAACCATCAACATATTCGACCATCGAATGGATAACACTCTGCGGATGGATCACCACCTGGACGTGTTGCGGACGGGTATTAAACAACCAGCAGGCCTCAATAAGCTCCAACCCCTTGTTTAACATGGTTGCCGAATCAACTGAAATTTTTTGTCCCATGCTCCAATTGGGATGAGCGCAGGCTTGCTCCGGAGTCATCTTAGGCAGATCCGCAAGCGGCGTATTACGGAAAGGTCCGCCAGATGCTGTCAGCAGAATTTTTCTCACCCCGCTCGACTTGAGTCCGTCAGCAAGGTAATCGGTGCGATGGTTGGGCAAGCATTGAAAGATTGCGTTGTGCTCGCTATCGATCGGCAATAACACCGCTCTGTGTTCCGCGACCGCCTTGGTGAACAGCCCGCCGGCCATCACCAATGCTTCTTTATTAGCTAGCAATACTTTTTTGCCTGCGGTTACCGCCGCGAGCGTAGGAAGCAAACCCACAGCTCCGACAATTGCCGCCATGACTGTATCCACCTGCTCATGCGCAGCGACCCTAGCGAGCGCTTCAGACCCCTGCAAAACTTCAGTTGTACAGCCTTGGCGGCGCAGCTCCCGCTCCAGCTCAACCGCAGCAACAGGATCGTTAAGCACGGCGTAACGCGGTTTATGGCTCAGGCATTGGGTTGCAAGCAATTGCCAGCGCCGATCCGCCGTCAAGGCAAAGACTTGATAGCGCTCAGGATGACGGCCGATCACATCCAAGGTACTGACACCTATGGAACCCGTCGCCCCGAGGATAGTGATTTGCTGCAGTGCAGTTGCCATAGATTAGATTCCTGCACCCGTAAACACACCGCTTGCCAACAGCGCCAATGCAAAAATCGGCGCTCCTGCGGTAATACCGTCTACTCGATCGAGGATGCC
>DATIDX010000220.1:0-5359 GCA_035456025.1 Cellvibrio sp.
GTGGAATTGTCGGGCCAATTAAATGTGCCGCAATGCGATTTAACTGATCTGCTGATTTATGCAGAAGGCCCTGCGGGTGGAATTGATATTTACCTGGACGACGTATCCGCGCGCGAAATAGTTACCGCCAATTTAGTGAGCAATGGTGATTTCGAATTGGGTAATGTCAATGGCTGGTCATCATGGGCTGGCACTGTATCGGCAACCACTGAAATTGCACAATCCGGCAACTACAGTTTGAAATTAAGTGGCCGCAGCGGCAATGGCCCAGCGGTTTACAATAATTTGAAACCGTTAATTGCAGCGGGTAAAACTTACTCGGTCAGCATGGGCGTCGCCATTCGCGGTGCTGCCACTGCGCCGGTGAATATCACCCGCAAACTCACCTGCGGCAGCGCGACAACTTATAGCTGGGTTGCCAATACGTCTGCGGTTGCTGAAAACACCTGGAGCACGTTGAAAGGTGATTTGGTAATTCCGGCAGATTGCGTGGTCAATGATTTTATTATTTACGCTGAAGGCCCAGCCGGAGGCATTGATTTGTTCGTGGATGATGTGGTTATAATCGCGAAATAATCAAACCTTGCCAGTGGGAACTCACGCAGAGTTTCCGCTGGTTTTTATCCCGCGAGTTTCAATCAGCTTCTCCTCTGCTATTAGCTCTGCTTTCCTCCATTAATTACTCCCTCTTCCTATTTTTTGTTTGGTATCAGGCCTGATGGTACAATTGCCATCCCATAGGTTCAAAGCGCCCGCAGAGAAAGCCATCTGTTATGAAAATCGACGACGTTAAAAAATTGCACCAAAAAAAATACCGCGCAGAATTCGGTCATTTTTTGGTGGAGGGCGAGCATCTGATTCTGGAATTGGAAAAAGCAGCGGCAATTAATCCTGCACTGGGTAATTGCGAACTTTACGTAACCGAAAACTACCAGGACTTTCCCAGCCGGTTTACTAAACATCTGGTCAGTGAAAAACACATGGCACAGATATCGGACACCAAAACTCCGCAAGGGATAGTTGCAGTCGCGCCATTGATTTCGACAAACACATCAACATCCGCAAATGAAAAAACACTATATCTTTATGAAATCCAGGATCCCGGCAATCTGGGCACCATCCTGCGCAGCCTCGCTTGGTTCGGTAATTTCCGCTGTTTGCTCAGCCCAGGTTCGGTTGATCCCTATAATCCGAAAGTCGTTCGCTCCAGTATGGGCGCAATCTTCCATGTGCCAATTGAATTGGATGTACCACTCGAATCCATTGCGACACGCTTCAATTCCATCGCAGCATTGGATATGAATGGAAAAACATTGAGCGATAGCAGTTTCAAACAGCATGACTGTTATGTTTTTGGCAACGAAGCGCGCGGGGTACCGCGCGATGCATTACAAAAAATGGACGCGCAACCCTTTACCGTTTCCGGTTGCGGCGCAATTGAATCGCTGAATTTGGCTTCAGCGGTGAACATGTGTGTGTATGAATTAAATAGATAAATAAGGTCACCCTAAAAAGATGGCCTTATTCAATTATCGATTTACTTAAGCGGTATAGCCGCCATCAAACCTTTAGAAACCAGCCCGGGAAATACGCTGTGGTGGTTTTCACCGTCAAGGATCTCGACTTCTAAATTTAATCCTGAATAATTACGTGAACGTAAAATCTTTTCAAAGGCTAATACATCATCAGCCATTTTTCTATTATTAAGGTTACCGTCATTATCATCCGCATAAATCATGACATGGGTTTTTAATGATTTATTCCTTTTTGAATATGCCTCCTCCATTTTGAATATCACCTTGTCGTCATACCAAAGTGATGGACTACCGATAATGTAGTGATCAAATAGCTCAGGTCTATTCACCAGAATATAACTTCCCAACAACCCGCCAAATGAATGCCCTACAAAAATTTCGCTGCTGGAATCTACGCGATAATTTTTTTTCAATAAAGGAATGACCTGATCAGCTAAAAAAGCCACATATTCTTTTGCATGCCCGGAGACTTTCCTGGCTGCAGATGAGTGGCCATTTGGTTCATCGGGAGAATTGGTAGGCGTGTAATCGCGCGTGCGACTAATAGTACGATCTTCGCCGCGAGCATAGGAAACGCCAACTACAATCGCTTCTTTTACGACGGCACCACCCATTAATGCCATAGCACCATTGGTTATCGGAAAAGCAAAACGCGAGTCATTGACGATGATTAACGGATAGGCTGTTTTTGTATCCTGATAAGACTGAGGAAGCTGGATATACAATTCATAGTCTTTATCATTGCTAATAGCATGAATATTCATTGTCTCAAATGGCAAATAGCCAAAGGGAGGAACTTCTTCTGCATAAACATAAGTTGTAAAACTGGCAACAGCGAGTGCTGCTCCTAGCCAAAGTTTATTTGTACCAAACATTCATAATTCCTTATTTATTAATTTTCTACTACGCCCGCTGCAACAAAGGCTTGCTTAAGATAGGTTTCATTTTCCGACGGATGACGCAACTCAGATTCGGGCACCCCTTTGCTGTTAGCTATAGCCGCTACCCTGCCCTGCTTGTGGAAGGCAACATTCGGAAAGTTACGGGCAATCGGATCTTGATAGGCTTGTTGCGGGCTAATAATTTTCCAACCCTTTGCACGTAAATGCGCAATCAGGTCGCCGACAAACAATGCCGCAGCATCATTTTCATGCAACAACATCACATGTTGCGGTGAACGGCCCAGTGATTTTTTGGCAATTGCATCATAAAACTCAATCGACTCATAAAGTGACTCTACGTAGAACTTGCGTGCTTTATCATAAGCAATTTTCTTTTTCTCCTCGGCTGCTTTTGTTAGCAATGAACTGATATACCAATCAAAATTATCAACAGTGACATAACCATCTTTATAGCCAAGTTCGGTTAAGGTTTGTTGCAAGGCGGTAATCGCGGCTAGATCTTTACCATAATGCAAAAAAGGGAAGCGATGGTAGGGCAAGAAGTTTTTTAGCGGCTTCAACAACAAATGGGCTTTATAAACATCAGTCGGGTAATCCAGAGTTCCCAACTCACTTGCCGATTTATGGCTATAGCTATGATTGGCCAGATGAAATCCCGCTGCAGCGTACTGCTCCAATCGCGTCTGTGTCTCACTATTGATGTAATCCGCTTTCACAAAAAATAAAGCATCGGGCACTTTGGCCGCAACTAAAGCATCAATTAATCGCTTGGTGCGCTCCTGCCCGGTCATTAATGCAGAGTCGGGCGTTGGTGCATCATCAAAAGTGAAGGCAATTTCGCGTGCAGCAAGAAAGGGAGCAATCAACAGAGATAAAAAAAACAGACAATAACCTGATAGATTTTTCATGGTAGTCCCATTTTTATAGATTTTATTCCGATATCGTAGAGTTTACTTTTCGAACAAACAATCAAAGCCATTTGCTCGTTCAGATGTTACTGACCCCCCTTAAATCATAAAGTTCAGACGTATGAAGTTATCCCGTTTTATACATTTATTAGGCGTACAATAGTTAAACGCACGCGGCAACGCAGTCTTGATGTATACGAGCTTCGTATCATTCCTTCCCATTCACCATAGGCCTTTTATGGCAACCCTACGCGTTCGCTACCAAACCATTGAGTTTGGCACTACCGATATTCACATTCGCAGTTTACGCGATAAACAAGAATTTTCTGACGACGAGGGCACTGCAGAAAACCTGGGAATTTCTTCCGCCAACTGGTCGATTTTTGGTGTTGTTTGGCCAGCGGGAGAAGTATTGGCACAGCTGATGGTTGATTATGCGATTGGTGAAAAACGGCTTTTAGAAGTGGGTTGCGGTATTGCACTGGCAAGCCTGGTATTAAACCATCGCCAAGCCAATATCACTGCTACTGACTACCACCCGGAAGCGGAAGGATTTTTAATTGCCAATACCGGGCTTAATCACGACAAGACCATTCCATTTATACGTACCGGTTGGAATGATCCAATCAGCAATTTGGGACTATTTGATGTCATTATTGGCAGCGATCTTTTATATGAAAGTGAGCATGTGGATTTATTATCCAAATTTATTAACCAGCATGCCGCGCCGCAGTGCGATATTATTTTAGTTGATCCGGGGCGGGGGCACCACGCCAAATTCAGCAAAAAAATGATTTCATTGGGATATTCACACAACCAACGAAAACCACAGCTGGATATAAAAACTAGCCAAACATTTAACGGGCAAATTCTCTCTTATAGCCGCTAAAATTTTTAATGAATATTAATTCGTTTTATTTTGCGTGCAGTGGTAACTCTGCTTGATATCGTTTCCATCAACAGAATGTAAATGCACATCAAATCCCCAGAGGCGGTGCAGATGTTTTAACACCTCTGGCGTTGAATCCCCTAGCGGACGACGGTTATGCATATAGTGATGCAGAGTTAACGAGCGGTCACCGCGCACCTCCACATTGTATACCTGGATATTTGGCTCGCGATTACCCAGATTATATTGCCCGGCCAAGGTCTCGCGTAAACGTTTAAATCCGGCGTCGTTGTGAATGGCATTTACGTTGATTTTATCTTGTTGGTCATCATCTACAATGCTGAACAGTTTCAAATCACGCATTACTTTTGGCGATAAAAATTGCAGAATAAAACTTTCGTCTTTAAAGTTTTTCATCGCGAACTGCAATGTCTCTTTCCAATTGGAGCCTGCAATTTCCGGAAACCAAAGGCGATCTTCATCGGTGGGATTTTCACAGATGCGGCGAATATCACTCATCATCGAAAAACCCAGGGTGTAGGGATTGATACCGCTGAAATAAGGGCTATCGTACGCCGGCTGGGCAACCACACTGGTATGGGATTGCAAAAACTCCAACATGAAACCATCGCTGACATAACCACGTGCATGGAGTTCATTTAATAATGTGTAGTGCCAGAAAGTAGCCCAGCCTTCATTCATTACCTGGGTTTGGCGCTGCGGATAAAAATATTGCGCTATTTTACGGACAATACGAATGACTTCACGCTGCCATGACTCCAACAGCGGCGAATTTTTTTCCAGGAAGTAGAGAATATTTTCCTGCGGCTCGGCAGGAAACCGCGGTGCATTTTTTTGCGCATCGGCCGCCGCAGATTTGGGGATAGTACGCCATAAGTCATTAACGTGTTTTTGTAAGTATTCCTCTCGTTCGCTTTGGCGACGCTCCTCTTCGTGTGCCGAAATAGGATAAGGCCGTTTATACCGATCCACACCGTAATTCATCAAGGCATGGCAGGAATCCAGGATATCTTCCACCGCCGCTATGCCGTAGCGCTCTTCACATTTACTGATGTAATTTTTGGCAAATACCAGATAATCAATAATGGAACTGGCATCAGTCCA
>DATIDX010000221.1:0-6986 GCA_035456025.1 Cellvibrio sp.
CGCCACGGCTGAACTAATGCGCATGCCCGCTTCGCACCGTTTGCTAATTGTATTGTCGGATGGAAAACCTAACGATAACGATGATTATGAGGGGCGTTACGGCATTGAAGATACGCGCCAAGCAGTCATCGAAGCGAAAAACCAGGGAATACAACCTTTTTGTTTAACCATTGACCGACAAGCAGGAAACTATCTTCCGCACATTTTTGGCGCGCATCACTATGCGCTTCTGCCCCACCCTGAACAACTGCCAAGAGTCTTATTGGAATGGATGAAACGCCTGCTGGTTAATTGAATTATTTGTCGATCAACAACACAATAAAGATTACGAATCCAAATGAGGAAATAAATGAGCGGTTTGATATTGGTGTTGAATTCAGGCAGTTCGTCTTTGAAGTTTTCTGTGGTCGATCACAGCGCAGATCGCGCTGTCTTTGAAGGCCTGGCAGAACAATTAGGCGTTGAGGCCGCGAAGATCACGTTTAAAAGCGCTACGGGGCAACGCGAACCACAGACGATGCCTGGCATTGATCACCATCAGGCGCTGGTCGCCGTGTTCGACAAGTTGTCCGAACGTAAACTGATGCAAGACATTATCGCAATCGGTCATAGAGTGGTTCACGGCGGGGAGTTTTTTAACCAGCCAACACTCATCACCGAGGAGGTGATTGCAAAAATCCGCGCGTGCGAGCCACTCGCGCCGCTTCATAACCCCGCTCACCTTATCGGCATTCTCGGCGCACGGGAGGCCTACCCAAATTTACCGCAGGTGGCGGTGTTCGACACAGCGTTCCACCAAACCATGCCCCCAAAAGCCTTCCTTTACGCCGTACCCATCGCCCTCTATGAGCAGCATGGGGTTCGTCGCTACGGTTTCCACGGCACCAGCCATGAGTATGTGTCGGGCGAGACAATCAAACGCCTTCAGCTCGACCCCGAAGACAGCGGCGTGATCGTAGCGCACTTGGGTAACGGAGCTAGTGTCTGCGCTGTGGCGAATGGCAAAAGTATGGATACTTCTATGGGGCTAACGCCGCTGGAGGGGTTGGTCATGGGTACGCGCAGTGGCGATATAGACGCAGGCGTTTTGCAATATCTGCACAACACCTGCGGCATGGCACTGGAAGACATTATGGACATGCTCAACAAACGCAGCGGGTTGTTGGGGTTATCCAACCAAAGCAACG
Source organism: Cellvibrio sp. (assembly GCA_035456025.1). Lineage (GTDB taxonomy): Bacteria > Pseudomonadota > Gammaproteobacteria > Pseudomonadales > Cellvibrionaceae > Cellvibrio. The sequence goes on from DATIDX010000221.1 coordinate 1,188, forward strand.
ATATGCGTAGCCTTTGCGAACTGGCGAGCACGGGCGATGCGGCGGCCACCACCGCGATTGAGGTATTTTGTTACCGGCTAGCAAAGTATATTGCTGCCTACAGCGTGGCACTTGAACGACTGGATGCAATCGTTTTTACCGGCGGCATCGGGGAAAACGCCCGCCCCGTCCGCGCTCGGGTAGCGGCGCTGCTGAAAAATCTTGGGGTTTCACTTTCTGATGAGCTCAATCAAGAAAATGGCGACCCGCGCGGTGTCATCAGCAACCCGCAGAGCCGAATTCCGCTGCTGGTGATCCCTACCCAAGAAGAGCTTATGATCGCTCGCGCTACCTTTTCCAGCATTTAATCCGACCAGAGGGTCAGGAATATGAAGCAGGTGTTTTTTGTAGCACCCACCGGTTTTGGGACTGGGTTGACTTCGGTCTGTCTGGGACTGGTAAGGGCCATGGATCAGCAAGGTCTTAACGTCGGATTCTGTAAGCCCATCGCCCAACACAGCGGTACAACTACCGAGCAAGACCCCTCGCTATTATTTGCGGGTCACATTCTAGGCCGCATCCCCGAGCAACCATTAAATCTCGATTACGCCCAAAGCCGGTTAGCGACGGGCGAAGTGGAACAGCTGTTGGAAGATGTGGTTAGTCTCTGCCAACGCTGCGGCGAGGGCGTCGATATCCTCGTGGTTGAGGGGTTGGTACCGCAAGCCAATAGCCCGTTTATCCAACGCCTGAATATCCAGATCGCCAACGCGTTAGACAGCGACATTGTGCTGGTCGCCGCTAAAAATCAACTGAGCGATGCGGAGTTAAGCCAGCAAATCGGTGTCACTGCCAACTTTTATCGCACTGGCGATGATGAGCGCGTGGTGGGTTGCATATTGAACAAAGTGGGCGCTCCGCAAGATCCTCTCTCAGCATTGATGACCGGCGATGACGGAACACAGACTCTCGCCCAGATAAAGGAGGATTTGTCTGGGTTGCAAATCTTCGCGAACGGCAAGGTCGCTTTTCTCGGACAGGTATATTTCGAACCTTCGTTCCTAGCGCCGCGCGTAGGGGATGTATCCCGCCGGCTTAATTGCAGATCGCTCAATGACAAGGCAGATTTGAACCGGCGGATAAATGAAGTCATAGTATGCGCACGCCGGGTGAACAATATGTTGGACACCCTTAAAGCTGGCACCTTGGTAGTCACACCGGGAGACCGTGAAGACATTTTGCTGGTGGCCTGTCTCGCTGTGTTAAACGGCGTGCAACTGGCCGGGATTCTGTTAACCGGCGGTTACACGCCGGACAAAAAGCTCATGCAGCTATGCCAGGTCGCGCTGGATACTGGTTTACCGATAATTCTGTGCGATAGCGATACCTATCGCACTGCACAAAAACTGGAACGCCTGAACCTGGATGTGCCCGCCGACGATGCGCAGCGAATTGAGCAGGTTATTCGTGGCGTGTCGGAGAACATCCTGATGCCGCCGATACTGGCGCGCACCCAACGGGTGAAAGCGACGCGCTTGTCGCCAGCGGCATTCCGGCACCAACTGGTGCAGCGCGCCGGGCGGGACTTGAAACGCATTGTGCTGCCCGAGGGAGAGGAGATCCGCACCATCCAGGCCGCTATCATTTGCGCCCAAAAGGGCATCGCCAAGCCGGTTTTACTGGGCAATCGGGATAATATCCAGCGCATTGCAGAGAGTTTGTCGCTGGTATTGCCTGCCAGCCTCACGATATTGCAGCCAGAGGAGGAGATCGAAAAATATGTCGCCCCGCTTCTGAACCGACGCGGCCACAAAGGTCTTACCCGCGAAGCCGCGCTGGAAATGCTGGAAGATACGGTCGTACTCGGCACCATGATGTTGGCGCTCGATGAAGTGGATGGACTGGTGTCCGGCGCTATTCATACCACCGCCAATACCATCCGCCCCGCCCTGCAATTGATCAAGCCACGACCCGATTGCCGCTTGGTATCCTCGATATTTTTTATGTGCCTGCCCGAACAAGTGTTGGTGTACGGCGACTGCGCGGTGAATCCGGACCCGAATGCCGAGGAACTTGCCGACATTGCCATCCAGTCCGGCGATTCAGCGCGGGCGTTTGGCATAGAGCCGCGCATCGCTATGATCAGCTACAGTACGGGCACCAGTGGTGCGGGAATAGATGTGGATAAAGTTCGCGAAGCAACACGCCTGGCCAAAGCCCGACGGCCGGATTTACTGATTGATGGCCCATTGCAATACGACGCCGCGAGTGTCGCCGCTGTTGCCAGCCAAAAGGCGCCCGACAGTATGGTCGCAGGTAAAGCCACGGTGTATATTTTTCCGGATTTAAATACCGGCAATACCACCTACAAAGCGGTGCAACGCTCTGCGAACGTCGTCAGTATCGGCCCCATGCTGCAAGGTTTGAATAAACCGGTGAATGACTTGAGCCGTGGCGCGCTGGTAGAAGACATCGTCTACACCATCGCACTCACGGCGATTCAAGCTCAACATTAGTTTTTTTGCATCAAGAATTGGGAATTTAACATTCACCGTCGAGTGTTTATTTTCCATTAAAGTATTGAAGAAGCTAAATCAATCTTGGCGATAAACTATTTTTGCTAGATCAGCCCAAACGCCAACATTGCCTCCGCAATTCGTTTAAAGCCGACGATATTTGCTCCTACCACATAGTTCCCTGGCACCCCATATTCCTCAGCTGTTTCGAAACAATTGGTATGGATATTCGTCATAATTTTTTGTAGCCGTTCCTCTGTATAGTCAAACGACCAGGCATCGCGACTAGCATTTTGTTGCATCTCCAGCGCTGAAGTTGCTACACCGCCAGCGTTGACCGCTTTACCTGGCCCGTAAGCAATACCGGCGTCCAGAAATAGCTTAATACCTTCCGGCGTAACCGGCATGTTCGCGCCTTCAGAAACGCCAATGCACCCATTTTCAAGTAATGTTCTTGCGGAAGTTTTATCCATTTCATTCTGCGTCGCGCAAGGAAATGCAAAATCACAAGGGATATTCCAAATTACACCATCCGGGTGATATTCGGCTTCTGGATGTAACTGTTGATATTCGGAAATGCGTTTACGTTGCACCTCTTTTATCTGTTTAACGGAATCCAAATTTAAACCACGTTTATCATAAACAACACCGCCGGAGTCAGAACACGCGACTACTCGCGCGCCGAGTTGGTTAAGTTTTTCTATTGCATAAATAGCAACGTTACCAGAACCGGATACAATACACGTCTTTCCTTCGAGCGATTTTCCGCGCACCTTTAACATCTCTTGCGCAAAGAACACTGCGCCATAACCCGTGGCTTCCCGACGGACGAGCGCCCCGCCCAACTGTGGGCTTTTACCGGTGAGCACTCCAGACTCATATCGATTGGTAATGCGTTTGTATTGACCAAACAAGTAACCTATTTCGCGTGCGCCTACACCGATATCACCGGCGGGCACGTCGGTCATTTCTCCAATATGACGATATAACTCTGTCATATAACTTTGGCAAAAGCGCATCACTTCATTGTCTGATTTTCCTTTTGGGTCAAAATCCGCACCACCTTTTGCGCCGCCAATTGGCATACCTGACAAAGCATTTTTAAACGTTTGCTCAAATCCAAGAAATTTTATGATCCCTAAATAGACTGACGGATGAAAACGCAGACCGCCTTTGTAAGGCCCTAACGCACTGTTAAATCCCACACGAAATCCGCGATTGATTTGCACTTCCTCACGATCATCCATCCAAGGAACCCTAAAAATTATCTGGCGCTCCGGCTCACAGATCCGTTCGATAATTTTCTGGTCAGCATATTCAGGATGTTTGCGTAGCACCGGGCCGAGAGTTTCAATAACCTCCTTTACTGCCTGATGAAATTCGTTCTCTCCTTGATTATGCCTCACCACATGGTCAATTATTTTTTCCAGACTTTGCTCTATTTTTTTCATGAACGACTCCACCAGGTTATGTACGACGGATAATGTTTAACGTCAAACTGCTCTTTAAAACCGGTTTATATTTACTTCAGTGACAAAAGATGGAGCAGTATATTTTCCATAACGACTACTTCAACGTGACGGTGCCTTTCATCAGAGCAATATGCCCCGGGAACGAGCAAAAGAAAGTGTAAGCTTTGTCAGTTTTTAATTTATCCACTTTAAAGGTAACCGACGTTTTTTCCCCGCCGCCAATAATGTCGGTGAAGGCAACTACACGTTCATCTTCAGGTTTGACGTATTGATTATTTAAACCAGCCGCTATTCCATCATTCGCAACAGCACGCGCATCCTCAGTGGTGGTGATTACAATATTATGACCCATTACGTTTTTGGCAATTTTTCCGGAATGCGTAAGGTTAACCGTAAACTCTTTGCACGATTTATCTATCACAATTTCACTTTTGTCGAACTTCATTGCATCGTTACTATCGACGGTAACATTACAATCATCTGCCAGCGCTTGCATTGCAAAGGCAGAAAACATAACGGGTATCAGGTATTTTATGTTCATAATTAAATTTCCACATGGATTGAAAAATGTCTTTGAGAACCCTGCTAATGGGTTCTCAAAAAACGTTTATTACTACGTTGGTTTCGAAAACACTTTTACGACTAACCAGAGCGAAATTCATCCGCAGCTTGTTTTACGGGTGACTACTGCCCCCACAACTGCCACAACAAACCTTTTCTTCAGGGGTAGCATCGGTTAATGGATTAATTACATTGACACCAGTCGGCGTATTGCGTTCATACAAGCCCTTCACAACCTGCCAAGTTACCGCTAAAGCACCAACGATAAATACGACGTCACCAAATGTACGAACCCAGCGCAAGGTCACGAGCAAATCTGATTGCATAAACGATTCACTACGCGCGTACCACAGCCCCTCGGAGGCGCTCGCGACAAACTGAATAATCCCAACCGGTAACAAACTGGTGAAAAGCATTAGCGCCAAACCTATGTTCATCCACCAAAATGCCACCTTCATTAATTTATCGCTAAACACTAATTGCGGGCGAATATAGCGAAGGATTAACAACGAGAAGCCCAGCGCCAGGAATCCATACACGCCGAACAAAGCCGCATGGGCATGTGTCGGTGTAGTATTTAAACCTTGCACGTAGTAAAGCGCGATTGGCGGGTTAATCATGAATCCAAGCACACCCGCACCGAGCATGTTCCAAAATGCAACCGCTACAAAGAAGGTCAAGGGCCATTTTATTTGTTGCATCCAGAGCGCGCGATTTTTCAAACGCCAGTTTTCCCACGCTTCGTAACCCAACACTACAAGCGGCACGACCTCGAGCGCACTGAAGGTTGCACCCACGGCCATCACCGGTGTGGTGGTGCCAGAAAAATACAGGTGATGGAAAGTGCCAGGCACGCCGCCCAACATAAATAAAGATGCCGACGCAAGTGTGGCCGCCGTTGCCATTGGCCGCGATACCAACCCCATGCTGCAGAAGATAAACGCGAGTGCAGCGGTTGCAAAAACTTCAAAAAAACCTTCAACCCAAAGATGCACAACCCACCAGCGCCAATACTCCATTACAGAGAGATGTGTGCGTTCACCGTAGAACAAACCGGCACCGTAAAATAATCCGATGGCGACAACAGAAGCAGTTAGCAAGGCTAATAAATTTTTATCTCCAGGCTGTCTTAACGCCGATGTAATGCCTCGCATCATCAAAAACAACCAGAGTAAAATTCCAATAAACTTTCCTATTTGCCACACCCTGCCCAAATCAACGTACTCATAACCTTGGTGACCAAACCAAAAACTTAGATTGGTCGGTATGAT
>DATIDX010000222.1:0-9974 GCA_035456025.1 Cellvibrio sp.
CAGCTTCCGCCGTGCGGTCGCGCAGCGGGCGCTCGCCGATCAAATTACGCGTGCGGTTGGAGCGCGCCAATTGGTTAAAGACTTCGATCAACACCGAAAAGGCGATGGCGCCGTACAAGTAACCTTTGGGGATTTCAAACCCGGCGCCTTCCGCCACCAAGCTGAAGCCGATCATCAGCAGGAAGCCGAGGCAGAGCATTACCACCGTGGGATGGCGGTTTACAAAATCGGTCAGGGCTTTGCTGGCGACGATCATGATCAGCATGGCGATGACCACCGCGATCATCATCACTTCCAAATGATCCACCATGCCGACGGCGGTGATCACTGCATCGAGGGAAAACACGGCATCGAGCACGATAATCTGTGCGACCACCGCCCAGAAAGCGGCGTGGATACGGGTATTGCGCGGCAAATGAATCTTGCCTTCAAGGCGCTCGTGGACCTCCACCGTAGCCTTAAACAGCAGGAAAATCCCGCCCAGCAGCAGGATCAGGTCGCGCCCCGACAGGCTCTTGTCGAACACACTAAACAGCGGCTCGGTCAGGGTGACCAGCCAGGAGATGCCCATCAACAGCAACAGGCGCATCACGAGCGCCAGGCTCAAGCCAATCACCCGCGCCTTATCGCGCTGGTGCGGCGGCAATTTATTCGCGAGGATTGCGATGAAGATCAGGTTATCGATCCCCAGTACAATCTCCAGCACTATCAGGGTTAACAGCCCCAGCCAGGCGCCGGGATCAGCCATCCATTCCACAATTATTTCCTCAGCCCTATACCAATCGCTCGATTACTGACAGCACCGTCTGGAATAGCACCCAGACCAATCCGCTCAGAAACACCCAGCTGGCGATGCCAATTCCTACGCCCGCAAGGACGCAGACACCATCGCGCTCGATCAACCCCAAAGCGACAAACAGGATTCCCAGGGCGGGCAACAGATTGCCCAGCGGAATCGGCAGTACCAGCAAGAAGGCAAGCAACACGCAAAACGCGCCCAACCAGCGCTCTGCATTGCCATGGGTGAGGAAGGAAATACGCGGCTTCATCAGCTTTTCAATACGCCGCAACCAGGGCGCGACCTTGACAATCAACTTCTGAAAATCGGCTGTCGCCAGCGAGCTATCGGCAATCCAGTTGGGCAGATAGACGCGGTTGTGGCCGAGTGCCATCTGCACCGCGACAAACAACATCGGCATGCCCGTAATAGTCGATACACCGGGGATACCAATAATCGGCAGGGAATTGGGCAGGGCAAAAATCAGCAGGATAAAACCAAATGAACGCTGGCCGAGGGTTTCGGTGATATCGCGAACCCGCACCCGCTCGGCGGTGAAATTCGCGGCAAAATCCAGCAACAAGGAGGATAAACTAACACTAGAATGACGCTGGGGCGCTGCTCCAGGGTCGGGTTCAGACAAAGGCATTGAGGAACCAAAGATAATAAAGTTGGCCGGATTCTACTGTAGTCAAGCTGACTATGCCTAGCGCAGGACTTTCCAGTTGCGAAACTTTACCTTTATTAAGCGCAAAATTAACGCGGAAGGGCGACAATCCTGCATCGACTCATTTCATTGATGGCAGGGGCGCAACTGTGCAAATTCGCTTTATCCAATCCATCCACCAGCTTGATCCAGAACAGTGGAACCCGCTCTGCCCGGCAGACTATCCCTTCGTGCGCCACGAGTTCCTCGCCGCACTTGAAGACACTGGCTGCACCACGGCGGCGACCGGCTGGCAAGTGCAGCATCTAGTGCTGTTCTGCGGCGAGGAGTTAGTCGCGGTCATGCCCGGCTACGTAAAAACCCACTCCTACGGCGAGTACGTTTTCGATTGGGGCTGGGCTGATGCCTATCGCCGCCATGGACTCCATTACTATCCCAAGTGGATCAATGCGATCCCCTTCACCCCCTGCGTTGGGCCGCGTTTATTGTGCGCACCCAACCAAAACCCCGACGACATTATCAGCCACATCACACAAGCCCTTACCGCCTATTGCGACACCCGCCAATTTTCCGGTTGGCACTGCCTGTTCCCGCCAACTGATTTTAGCCAGCATCTGCAAGAGCACGCGATACCTCAGCGATTGGGCTGCCAGTTCCACTGGTTTAACCGCGACTACACCAGCTTTGATGATTTTCTTACGCAGTTAAATTCGCGCAAGCGCAAAAATATTGCCAAAGAGCGTCGCCAGGTGGAGGAACAGGGCTTCCGCTTTGAAACTAAAACCGGTGCTGAAATTAACACGCAGGATTGGGAGTTATTTTATGCACTTTATCGCAACACCTATTTAAAACGCAGCGGTCACACAGGCTATCTATCGCAGACGTTTTTCCAACAAATCGGCACCAGTATAAGCAACCATCTGGTGCTGATTAATGCGCGAAAAGTGACAGGAAATAAAAATGGCGAAGTCGTTGCGGCTGCGTTATTTTTTCGCGACAACACCACCATTTATGGACGTTACTGGGGCTGTTTTGAGGAATACCAATTCCTGCATTTTGAAACCTGCTACTACCAAGGTATCGATTACGCCATCGCCAACCGACTCCAACGATTTGATGGTGGCGCCCAAGGCGAACATAAAATCGCGCGCGGCTTTGAACCGGTTATCACCTACTCCAACCACTGGATCTGCGAGCCCGCATTCCGTACTGCTATCGACAACTTTATACAAACGGAAGCAGAATCCATCCTCGCCTATGCCGATGACGCGCGCGCACATTTACCCTTCAAACAAAATGTGGCGAACTAGCTAAGCGCCCGCAAAAAAAATGGCGCAACCTGTGCGCCATTTGTTATTCCGCAAATTAACTTACACTTTAAAACTGTCGATTTGTTTTTTCAGTTCGCCCGTTTCGTTAATCAATTGGCTACCACTTTGGTTAACAATTTGCGCATTCTCCACCACGTTTTCGGACAAGCCGTGAATAGCCGTGATGTTTTTGCTCACCTCATTGGCCACCGAACTTTGTTGATGCGATGCTGTGGCAATTTGATGGTTCATATCATTAATGATGCCGATATTCGCGCGGATTTTATCGAGCGCACCACCCACTTTGGAGGCGGTATCGATAGTTTCACGCGCTGATGCTGTACTGGTGTTCATCGCCTGGTGCGCCTCATCCGCCGCACGCTGCAACTGCACAATAATCGATTCAATTTCCTCGGTTGATGAACGGGTTTTTTGCGCAAGCGAACGCACTTCATCCGCTACCACCGCAAAACCGCGCCCCTGTTCACCGGCGCGCGCGGCTTCGATCGCTGCGTTGAGCGCGAGTAAATTGGTTTGCTCCGCAATTGTCCGGATCACTTCCATCACCGAACCGATATTGACCGAATTGTTTTTCAACACCTGGATTTTTTGCGCAGTGGATTCAATCTGGCCAGTCAGGCGATTCACGTTTTCCAGTGATAGGTTAACGATGGTATTACCTTCCTCAGCCAGTATGCTGGTGGCATTGGTACGCTCAGCAGTATCGCCAGCGTGACGCGCAATTTCATTGGCCGAGGCCGATAGCTCTTCCACTGCAGTGGCAACCAATTCAATCTCACGCAATTGTTGCGAGGTGGAATTCACCGTACTTTCGGTGGCACTGCTCATCTTATTGACGTTGACGCGCACCTTGTCATTCACCTGCACCACGTTGCGGATGATATCGGCGATATGCTCCATCACCAGATTAAAATTGTGTGCGAGAGCGGCAATTTCATTCTGACTATCGGTGGGCAAGCGGCGAGTCAAATCACCGCCCCCACTGGCAATAGTGGCGAGCGAGCGGGTCACTTCATCCACCGGCGCCAGCACCAGACTGCGAATCAATACGTAAACAGTAATTAAGCTGGCTGCGAGCAGGGCGAGCACCGTGAAGGCGCTGGTTTGGAATTGTCCATGCAGAGTCTCATTCAATTCCTGAGTGGAAAAGGTAATGTCGTAACTGCCGATAGTGCTGCCGTTGTACACAATCGGGACAGCTTTACGGGTAATTTGGTTTGGGCTGCGATCTTCATCCACCGCCTTGGCAAGGGATTGACCGCGATGATCAACCACGCTGACCGAGGTCACCAGCGCGGTGTTCACGAGAGACTTGGCAATGGCCTCCACTTGCTGGAAGTCATAGGCGAAGACGGCCTCCAGAATCGAACTATTGGTCAGCTCGATCATTGCCGCCGTTTCAACTTCAAGCTCCTTTTGCAAATCATTTGCCGCAATTCGGTAATTGGTAAACGCAACGATCACGGCGATTGCCACCATGGCAATAAAAAGCACCGTCATCAATTTGGTGAGTAACGATTTTTTTACCATATTTCCCCCGAAAACATACGGCTGTTGGACTTTTGAGTATTGAGTATGACGGCAGACATTTATTGATCTTGAGCGCCACAGCGCCAATAGTTTGCAGGCACTGCTTTTGGGAAGGTATACAAACGGCGGGCGTTGAATGGTGAAATTGCCTATTTGTCTACCCGTTTGGAGAGTATAGACACAGCTTTGCAAAGCTGCCTTAGCGGGAAAAGAAGATCTAAAAAGATGTTTTTGATGCCAAAAAGTATATAGAGCTTAATAAAGGGAGGAGCAAACGGCGAGCTTATTGCTCACCGTCTGGTTATAAAGCAAAGAATCAGAATTAATCTTCACCTTCACCGTCAGGATCATTGCCACCCGCCATACCCAACTCTTTGAGTTTGCGGGTCAAGGTATTGCGCCCCCAACCGAGCAGGTTGGCAGCATCGCGCTTGCGACCAGCAGTGTACTTCAATGCAGTTTCGATCAACGCGCGCTCGAAGGTTGGCACCGCCTCGCTCAGCAATTGGTGTTGCCCGCGGGTAAGCGCCTGGTCAGCCCAGTGGCGCAGGGCTTTTTCCCAATCGTCGGCCGGAGTGCTGGTTTCTTTGTTTTCGAGCAGCTCGGGCGGCAAATCTTCAATATGCACTTCACGGCCGGACGCCATTACCGTAATCCAGCGGCAGGTGTTCTCAAGCTGGCGCACGTTGCCCGGCCATTGCAGGGTGCAGAAATATTCTTCGGTTTCCGGCAGTAACACTTTCGGATCGACATTCAACTCGGTCGCGGCTTTGTGCAAGAAGAAGCGCGCCAGCTTGGGGATGTCTTCGCGGCGGTTGGCCAGCTTGGGGATATGAATGCGGATAACGTTCAGGCGATGAAACAAGTCCTCGCGGAAGCGGTTATCGGCCACCAAGGTTTCCAGATTCTGGTGGGTAGCAGCGATGATGCGTACATCCACTTTCACCGGCGTGTGACCACCCACGCGATAAGATTCGCCGTCAGCCAATACGCGCAACAGACGGGTTTGGGTCTCGGCAGGCATATCGCCGATTTCATCGAGGAACAGTGAGCCGCCGTTGGCTTGTTCAAAACGCCCTTGGCGCTGTGCCGCCGCGCCGGTAAAGGCACCTTTTTCATGGCCGAACAGCTCGGACTCCATCAAATCTTTGGGAATCGCCGCCATATTCAGCGCGATAAAGGGCTCGTTGCGACGCGGACTGTGGCGGTGCAGGGCGCGCGCCACCAGCTCTTTACCGGTTCCCGACTGACCGTTGATCAGCACCGTAATATTGGATTGCGACAAGCGACCGATCGCGCGGAAAACCTCCTGCATCGCCGGCGCTTCGCCGATGATCTCGGTATTAGTCTCCAGCGCAGTCTCAGCACCGTGTTCGGTTTTTTGCTCTTGCGCATGGGCGAGGGCGCGCTGGGTTACCGCGACAGCATCGTCCACATCAAAGGGTTTGGGCAGATATTCAAACGCCCCGCCTTGATAGGCCGCCACGGCGCTGTCCAGGTCGGAATGTGCGGTCATGATGATGATCGGGATCTGCGGATGGGTATTGTGCAGATTGCCCAACAGTGTCAGACCATCGGTGCCCGGCATGCGGATATCGCTGATGATCGCATCAGGCGTATCGCGGTTGAGCTGGCTCATGGCGCTATCGCCTGAATCAAACACCCGGGTTTCAATATTCGCACCTTGCAGGGCTTTTTCCAGCACCCAGCGAATCGAGCGATCATCATCAATAATCCAAACTTTATTAGACTTCTGCATGTTGCGCTTCCATTGGTAAGTAGAGCGAGAAACGGGTTTTGCCCGGCTCGCTTTGGCACTCGATGAGGCCATGGTGTTGATGGATAAGGTGTTGTGAAATGGTCAAACCCAGGCCCGTGCCTTCAGCGCGACCAGAGATCATCGGGTAAAAAATGTTTTCGATCATGTCGGCGGGGATGCCGGGGCCGTTGTCGATAATGTCGACACGGCAAATAAGCGCATGGTGTTTGCGACCAATGGTGTACTGGCGTTGAATGCGAGTGCGCAGTTGGATCACGCCGTTGACTACATTGGCCTCCACCAGCGCCTGCATGGCGTTACGCACTATATTGAGCAATGCCTGGATCAGCATTTCCTTATCGCCCTGCATGGGCGGGATACTCGGGTCGTAATCGCGCACGATTTTGATGGCATCGCTGCTTTCAGCTTTGATGATATTAGCGACGCGCTCTATCGCCTCGTGGATATTGAGCGATTGCCACTTAGGCAACTGGTTGGGACCGAGCATGCGATCGACCAGGTTGCGCAGGCGGTCCGCCTCATCAATGATGATATTGGTGTATTCGGTCAAACCGGAATTGGGCAGCTCGCGCGCCAACAATTGTGCCGCGCCACGAATTCCACCGAGAGGGTTTTTGATCTCATGCGCCATACCGCGCACCAGGTTGCGCGTCGTCTCATGCGAGGTAGTCAACATTTCTTCGCGGCTGATACGCAACAGGCGGTCGATCGGCTGGATCTCGATAATCAAGCCTTCGTGGTCGCCAAAAGGCGTGACTGTGTAGTCGACGGTAATCGAACCACCGCTAAGCAAGCGCCACTCGGCATGGCGTTTGGTGTAGTGATTTGCCTGCGCCGCCGCTATTTTTAACTGGCGGTCAGTCTCATCAGATTCGTAGAAAAAATAGGTGATAGGTTCGCCGGTATTGCTCTCGCAACTCATCGCCAGCAGAGCCTCGGCAGCGGGGTTCATGTGACACAGCAGCAAGTCCGTATCCACTAGAACAATGGCGGTACTCAGGCTATCCAATATGGGTTTATAGATATCGCGCGAACTCACCGGTTATTGCTCTCCTGAACGCCTCGACAATGGGCAAGGTGGCTACTGCAAAAACCAAACCAATTAAGAAACCGGCCTGATTTCGCAAGTTTAGCCGCTCCCCGCGTCCATTATGGGGATTTTCAGGAGAATACTAGCACCAAAACAGTGCGATCAATGCGGCATGGGCTTCGGTAGGGCATTAGTTTTCACATTTGGTCGAATAACGTTCACTACCACAGGCGCCGACGTGCCCAATGATCGACCATCAGCGTCGATTGCCTCCACCACCAAGGTGTGTGTGCCGCGCGGAACGTCCTTTAGGATAATGTTATTGGCTGTTGTCTCCTCCAATAGCTCGCCATTCATGAAATACACCAGCAAATGCCCCTCCTGGAGTGCGGGATTGAGGCTGATAGCTATGGCCAGGTCGCGCTGGCCCACGGGAATAGTGACATCTGCGCGGGGGCTAAGGATATTGATTTTATAATTGAGCGCCGCCGGCTGCGAATTGTAGAAATCGATCGGAGTGGACTGCGGCAGGGGCTGGGCACCCGGCACCGTATTGGTTTCACGCAGCTCAATCTTCTCTGCCTTGCCGTTCTGGGGCTTATCGGTATAGATCACTCGGCCGTTTTTATCGACGGTTTTGTACACATCCGCCGCCACCGCCTGGGTTAACAACAAGATTATTATCAAGATATTGCGCATTACCCGTCCCTCAAATCAGTTTTTTCTTAGAGTACTCTTGCACCCCCCAAAGAAAAAGCCCGCGCAGCTGCCTGCGCGGGCTTTTTCTGGAGCGTTTCACGATTTTGCCAGCAAGCCGGCAAAATCTGAATCATTACACACTGTAGTAAAGTTCGAATTCTACTGGGTGCGGAGTCATGTTGATGCGTTGGATTTCTTGCTTCTTCAGGTCGATGTAAGCATCGATGAAGTCTTTAGAGAACACACCACCAGCCAACAGGAACTCGTGGTCAGCTTCCAGGTTAGCCAAAGCTTCTTCCAGAGATGAACACACTTGTGGGATTTCTGCTTCTTCTTCCGGCTCCAGATCGTACAGGTCTTTGGTCGCTGCTTCGCCCGGATGGATCTTGTTCAGAACACCATCGATACCCGCCATCAGCAATGACGCGAAGCACAGGTATGGGTTGGCAGTTGGATCAGGGAAACGGGTTTCGATACGCTTGGCTTTCTCACCAACAGTGTAAGGAATACGGATAGACGCTGAACGGTTACGTGCAGAGTAAGCCAGCATTACTGGAGCTTCGAAGCCTGGAACCAAACGCTTGTAAGAGTTGGTAGAAGCGTTACAGAAAGCGTTCAATGCTTTAGCGTGCTTGATGATACCGCCAACGTAGTACAGAGCGGTTTCGCTCAGACCAGCGTAAGCGTCGCCAGCGAATTGGTTTTTGCCGTTCTTGGAGAAAGACTGGTGAACGTGCATACCTGAACCGTTATCACCGATCAAAGGCTTCGGCATAAAGGTAGCGGTTTTACCGTATTGGTGCGCAACGTTGTGTACGCAGTACTTGAGGATCTGTACTTCGTCCGCTTTCTTAACCAGAGTGTTAGCGCCTACGCCAATTTCACACTGGCCAGCGTTAGCAACTTCGTGGTGATGGATTTCGATTTCCAGACCCATAGCTTCCATCGCGTTACACATAGCGCCACGGATGTCGTGCAGAGAGTCGATTGGAGCAACCGGGAAGTAACCGCCTTTTACGCGTGGAGCGTGGCCGTGTTTACCTTCGATGTCGTCACCTGATTGCCATGCAGCTTCTTCAGATTTGATCTTGTAGAAAGCGCCGCCCATACCTGAGTGGAAGTGAACGCTGTCGAAGATGAAGAATTCTGGCTCTGGACCAAACAATGCAACGTCGCCCAGACCAGTTGATTTCAGGTACTCTTCAGCGCGTAGGCCGATAGAGCGTGGGTCGCGGTCGTAACCTTGCATAGTCGCCGGTTCAACGATATTACAGCGAACATTGATGGTCGCTTCGTCGTAGAAAGGATCCAGCACAGCAGTTGAATCGTCTGGCATCAGGATCATGTCTGAGTCATTAATGCCTTTCCAGCCAGCGATAGAAGAACCGTCGAACATCTTGCCATCAACAAAGAAGCTATCGTTAACAACGCTTGATGGGAAAGTTACGTGCTGCTCTTTACCTTTAAAATCGGTGAAGCGCAAATCAATCCAGCGAGCTTCGTGTTCTTTGATCAGGTCTAAAGTCTTAGACATTGAATGCCTCCAAGTTGTAATAGCCCAAAGGCTATAGATGATGAAAAGTTGTTATTGGCGATGGGCAAACCACCCGAAGGATGGTCTGCCTGAAAATTTTCCCCACTGCATCCGGGCTCGCGACTCATTTCGGTGAGCGGGGCAAGACTAGGGTGCCTGAAAAGGGGCAAAATATATGCCATTTACCTAAAATAGCAACAAGCGTTATAAAATAAGGCTTGGCAGCGATAAGCCCGCTAAACCAACCCCTCAACCGCCCCAATTTGGTGCTAAATTTTTAGCATTCGCACCATTTTAGACCAACGAAGACAGGTGAATTGCCTTTTCTTTAATAGCGCTAAAAAACGAGCGCTAGTGTGCCAGTTGCATGCGCCAAATTGCATCATTTTTTATTGTTACTGGAGCTCTCGTCCCTGATTCTTCCCTCGGGTTCAGATATTCATACCAATTATTTGAAGGCTCGGCTGACAGGATCCCGGTAGAGCCCCTGTCGCTAACACTTAATACCGGGGGTTACGTGAGTGGGGTGAATGAGACACTGCCGTTGATGCAACACCGATGCACGTTCGCTAGGATGGCGCACCACTCAGTACACAATTTAATGGATCCCTATGCAACGCCTGCT
>DATIDX010000223.1:0-3021 GCA_035456025.1 Cellvibrio sp.
ACTGCCGCATTAGTCAAATTGCTGACAGATATTTTTTGCTGCAATGCCTGCCACACTACATTGGCTTTGATGCCGCTCATGCACTGGGGAGTTACTGCACTGTTTTCCGGTAACCATTTGCATTGGCGTTTATGGCAGGGCATGCACTCTAATGGATTGGCTAAGTGCAAGTTGTGTGTATGTTCGCCAATTAGCCCGACTTTAATGGGGGATGTCGCACCATACAAGGCAATTGTTGGCGTTTCCAGCGCACCAGCGAGATGGGAGAAGCCGGTGTCCAAACCGACCACACCAGTTGCTGCTACCAATTTTTCTGCGATGGTAGTAATTGAGAGCCGCTGTTCCGGTTTGGTGGCTCGCGGGCAGCTGCTAATAATCTGCTCGGCGATAGCGCGTTCGTCACTGCTACCCCAAATAATTTCAACTGCGTAGCCGGCATCAAGCGCAATTTTGGTTAGCGCCTCCCATTCGCTGGTCGCCCACAGCTTGGTTACCCAACTTGTACCAATAATAAAAACTAACTTCTGCGGGTTTTTTTGGATATGGGTGAAATTTTGGTTGATACCAAAATTAAGATTGGTGGAGGGGATGTACCCTAGCGCTTTTCCAATTAACTGGCGGGTGCGTTCTACGGCATGTTGATTTTTATCAACGGCGTGACGACGTTTATAAAACCAGCGGGCAAGAGGCTCGCGTGCAGAGTTTTTGTCGTAGCCATCAATTCCGGAGCCTTTGCCGCATTTGGCGATAATTGCACTTTTCAGCAAACCCTGGGCATCGATAATCAGGTCATAGCGTTCCTCGCGTAGCTCAGCGCGCCATGCTTTAAATTCGCGCCAGCTTTGTTTGCCAGGATGTTTTACCCAGTGGCGTAATTGCACAGGAATAACTTTATGGACGCCCGGATGCCAATCCACAATTTCTTTAAAACTGTCTTCAACTACCCAATCGATAGTCGCTTCGGGAAAGTTTTTTTTGATGTCGGTAATGGCGGGGAAGGTATGGTAGATATCGCCCATCGAGGACATTTTGATCAGCAATATTTTCATGCGCCACATCCATGTGGCGGGCCAAATTGCGCCTGCAATTTGTCATGAGCTTTTGTACGTTTCAGTCTCATGCTTAACCTGCGGCTGTTACTGGTATTTTTTGTAAGATTTTTCTTCGATTAATTCTGAACCGAAAGCAAGGTTGATATCTTTTTTAACTGCGGCGCGTTTATCGTTAGTGATGTAAACCGCGCGCGCCAGCTGGATAAACTTATCGCCAAAATCTTTAGCCAATTCGCAATCGCGGATGTCATCTTCAATGATCCAGAGTTCCTGGTTGATGTCCTTGAGCGCTTGCTTAAGCGGGGCTAATTTCCCCTGACCGGCCGCATCGAGCAAGCTGGTTACTTTTTCAGTGAGAATGGTTAATTCATGAGTGACATTTTTAAGTTTGGTTTCATCGCCGATATTGACCGCTTTGATTTCGAGGATGGTGATTTTGTCGATTAATTCGCCGAGGGAGATTGGGGCTTGGATAAGCATGGTTGTGTTCTCTAGGAATTTTTTGTGGTCGTGATTCTAGCAAATTCATTTGCCGGTTTGGTATGTATCCGACCTTTGGCTATTTTCCGCAGGCGCGATTGGCGGGAACAGCGACATCCATCATTACCGGATTTGGCAAATCCAGGCTATCCATCAGTTCAACGTAGGCATGGATATCCGCAATTTGCAGGCGTGGATTGTGCGCTTTTTCTTCGGCGATAGTGCTGAGCGTCCAGCCTTTGTAGTCATGGCCGGGATACACCCAGGTGTGCTCGGGCAGGGTGAGGAGTTTGGAGAATAAACTGTGATACTGATCCCGCGCGCTACCATTTTGGAAATCGGTGCGGCCAGTGCCACGGATCAAGAGTGTATCGCCAGTGAATGCGTAGGTTTGCCCTGCGTCTTGCAAGACAAACGAGTAGGAGTCATCGGTATGGCCGGGTGTGTAAAGGGCGGTGAGGGTTAGCTTGCCGATGGCGATCTGTTCACCATCGCGTAAACCCTGGGATACACACGCCGATTTTGCTTCCTGGGCGAGCAGGGTGGTGCAGCCAGTAGCATCGCGCAATGCGCCCGCGCCG
This sequence comes from Cellvibrio sp., assembly GCA_035456025.1. Classification (GTDB taxonomy): domain Bacteria; phylum Pseudomonadota; class Gammaproteobacteria; order Pseudomonadales; family Cellvibrionaceae; genus Cellvibrio. The sequence goes on from DATIDX010000223.1 coordinate 2,114, forward strand.
GTAATGTGGTCGGCGTGAGTGTGGGTATCCAGCGCATAAATTAGCGTGAGGTTTAATTCGTCCAGCAATTGCAGATATTTTGGGACTTCCGTTTTTACTGTGTCGATCAAAGCCGCTGTACGGGTTTCTGCGCAGGCGATCAAGTAGGTGTAAGTGCTGGATTCGCGCTCAAATAATTGACGGAAAATCATAAAAAACTCCTCATAAATGTGATCATGCAAACCACAAGCAGACTGGCGGCAAAGATTTTTTGCAGCAGTGCATTGGCGATTTTGTGGCTGATGGCCTGGCCAAGCAACATGCCGATAACACCACCGGCAGCGACCAGACCTAATAGTGTCCAATCGTCATTGCCACTCATCGCCAGATGGCTCATAAATCCCGAACTGCTGATCAACGCAATAATGAACAATGATGTGCTTACCGCTTGCATCATGCTCACGGCGCTCAGTGCAAGTAAGAGTGGGACAATTAAAAAGCCGCCCCCAACCCCCAATAATCCCGATAACAAGCCCACCAGCAAACCGCCCATCAATAACCCACTCACACAGCGCAGGCGCAACTCAAATTGACCATTTGCGCTCAGGGTGCATAACAACCCGGGCGCTGGTGTCTGCGCAAAATTTCCTGCGCGCACCACACTGGCTGAGTCCGGATTTTTGCTTGCGCTTAACCACATGCGCAGTGCAATAACGATAGCCAAAACACTAAAGCCGCTAACTAACCATAATTCAGATATCTGCAAACCCAGCCATTTTCCGAGTGGTGCAGTGAGTGCACCGGCACCGGCCAAAATCGCACCCGGTTTCCACAGCAGTGGTGCGGATTGTTTTTGCACCAAATTGCGCAGGCTGCCGTAAAGGGTGCTGGCCGCCACGGCTCCGAGTGAAACACCCACCGCGTCGGCC
>DATIDX010000224.1:0-21371 GCA_035456025.1 Cellvibrio sp.
GCCTTTTTGATTATCCGGTACCGATGCTTGTTGATCATTGCCAGCAAGCAAAAATATTTCCCAAACAAATGTTGTCGCAGCGGGGTTGGCATCCTGCTCCGTCCAGCGAAGAATTTGTCCGTGATGGTTCTCCGCCCGCGAATTAGCCGTATCGAGCGGTTGATCCGCTTTCACACCGCGATCAACATTGTTTGTGAGCGTCACATATAGATCGCGGGAGTGCGGATCAACTGCAACCCACTCAGGACGGTCCATGGGTGTCGCACCGAGAATGTCAGCGGCGCCCCGCGCATTGATCACTACATCTGCCTGGGTGAAAAAACCATTGCGCGGGGTAAGCCCACCCTGCCCCCAAATTAATGGCAACCATGCACCGCGTCCATCTGCATAAAATGCGGCGACATAGAGCGTGCCTTCGTCGAGTAAATTGCGATTAGCTGCTTCATCATCTTTATTGAAACGATTCTTCGGTACAAATTTATAAATATACTCGCCGCGCGTGTCATCGCCCGAATAAATAGCAAGCTGCCCATCCTCCCCTAAAGAGACTGTCGCGCACTCGCGCGAATAGCGCCCCATGGCCGTACGTTTTTTGGGAGTGCAATGCGGATCAAATGGATCAAACTCCACTACCCAGCCAAAGCGATTGGGTTCGTTAACAAAACCACTGTGATATTGCTTTTGGTCAGGTGTTGCATCAAAACGTGGATCGATTGTCTCCCAATAATATTTGCTGCTATTTAATCCATTGGAAATTCCGTAACGCGAATGGGAACTGCGCGCCTGCCAATCGGCGCGATTGCGGTTCACAAAATAATTGTGCCAGTTCTCTTCACACACCAAATAAGTTCCCCAAGGGGTTTTACCCATAGAGCAGTTATTTAAGGTGCCTAACACACGCATACCTGTCGGATCTTGCGCTGTTTTTAAATGTGCGGAGCCAGCTGCAGGCCCAGTTATTTCCATAGGAGTATTAGCCGTAAGACGGCGATTGACCGGCGAATTTTTTACTCGCTGCCACAGGCCCTGCGGGTCGCGTTTTATTTCAATCACACTCACACCGTGCGCAGCCTGTTCTTTTAATACCTCATGTTCCGGGCGATGGATAATGCCCTGCGCATCGCGCGCCTCAGTTGGGCCGTTGGTATGCAGTGTTGGATTGGTGTACTCGTGGTTTATCACCAATAGGCCGTGATCATTAGGCGCTGCAGGAAAGGGAAAATAGGCCATGCCATCGTGATTCTGCCCAGCCTGTAATTGTTGCTCCTGCCAGCTATTGCTTGCATCTGCTCTCCAGGGCACAGCGCCTGCCACAACTTCATCTCCCCAGGAAAAGAATGCGCGCGCGTTATAGCCATCAGCAACAATTACGCGATCAAAATCAACGGCCTGCTGGATCGGCACAGATGTAAAACCGATAACAGGCGATTTCTTTTTTTTTGCAATGCCATCCAGCTTACTTACTGGGCTAGTTGCACAACCTGACAAAGTCCCACCCAGAAAACCACCCAGAGCCAAACCCAAACTGCCCTTTAATAAATGGCGACGATTGGCAACAACCTCGGACAGCCACGGATTAGTTGATGGATTGACGGGAATATCGTCTACATCAATATTATTTCTCGACATTGTTGACAGTTACTCCAACGAGAGCGCAGCGCGAATTTTTTTCCAACTGACATATTTAAAATTTTGCGGCGCTTCCGGCATTACTTTATGGCCGTCTTGCACTACTAACATTCCCTCAGGGAAGCTATCGCCTAGATTGACATGGGTAACCTCAAGCCCGTCGGTTTCTGATACGCCATCAATACCTCTAGAAGCATCCATATCAATGCGGAATACGCCGCGCAATTTATACGGTGGTGCCGCTTCAAGGACCACATAAGAATTATTTCCCTGGCTGGACACCACCAAATAAGTGTTGTTCTTACTTTGATAAATACCCATACCTTCAACATCCGATACCAAAACCTCTCCGGCCTGCATGACCGATTGCAACTGTGTGCCGGTTTCAGGCTCTGCGCCAATCGTCCACACAGCTACATCTTCTTCACCCACAAACAAGCGTTGGTTTTTATCATCAGCCACACACCCCTCCGGCTGGCTGTTGACAAAAAAGCTGCGCATTTTTTTACCTTTCCACTGGATATTTTTTCCCGATTGATTTGTCACCGCCGTTAAGCGGAGCTGCTGGAATTCACCTGACTTCGCATTGGGAATTGCATACAAAACGCCCTGCGGATTTTCTGCATTGGCCAGGGATTGATAGAGGCAGAAGCCGTAGATGTCTTCAAGGTTGGTTGCAACGCTGCCGGAAAAACTCAGCTTGCCGCTTGCAGGATCAATCACATAAATAGCCAAACTATTATCATCGCGATTGGTGGCGACTGCGACATCGACTAATTTTTTTCCAACGAGAACTCCGTAACGCACATCGACATTATTTAATTTTCCGGTATTAAAGTGCTGGACTTCACGCCCCTGTAAATCATAGACAAATAAACCCTGTTGTTTATTAGTGCCGATAACCAGACTTTGTTGCGGATTATTTTTATTGACCCAAATTGCCGGATCATCTGCAGCATCACCAAAACGCGCCATCACCTGGGTTTGGGTAGATGCGCTTACCGATTTAACCGGTAACTGTTGCGGCTGGACTGTGACCTGCCAATCCAATTGCATTTGATATTGCTTGCCACTGGCGTCATCGTAAATAAAAATGTCCAGCTTATTTTTCAGCGGGTCGTAATAGGCACTGATTGTTTCTGGTTCGTCCAAGCCCTGTAGAGGCAGTGAGTGTTGCAATACAAATTTCTGGTTCGCCGTGCTATATACCATCAATTGTTTTTGTTCCGGCTCGATAACCAATAGGCCTTGCGGTACTACTGCGACCGCCTCTGCGCCGCCCGTTAATTTGCCAAAAGGTGCGGCCATGTCTACTGCGCGGCGACCGGGCGATGTTTCAACGGATGCGCCATATGCCCACACACCGATTGATTCTTCTGCGATAAATAATAAATCCTGTTGATCATCCACCGCGCAGGATTTGCTGTTGGGCGGGATTGGTAAATTGCGCAAATGGCGCAGCTGCTGGTTGCCATTCGCATCGAGCAATAACCAATGCTCGGCGGTGCCACGCTCATCCAATAAATACACCGATAAATTATTGGCATGGTCGCGGCTTAAACACAGGTTTTCTATTTTGAATCCCGGTTGTGGCAAACGCAGTAACTCGCGTATTTGTCGGCTGTTTGTATCCACCACTAACAGACCGGGTTGCTGTTGCGGCAGGAATATGGTCGCAGCAACTATGACTGATTTGTTAACGCCTTTATCATTGATGTTAACTGCTGTGCGCCAATCCAACAATTCCGCCGGCTGATTTAACCGAGCCAGGGTTTTGCCTTTTTTGTCCAGCCATTGAACCCCGGTTGTTTCATCTATCGCTAAATAGGTAGGATTTTTCCCGTGCGACAGCGGCCCTACAGCTGCGCTTGCAAATGTTTTTGCCAGGGCTACAGGATGTGAATGAAGTGGCTGACTAGCATTGGCCTGGACTGCGGCAACCAATAATAAATTAGCAAAAAAGACGAGCGCAGCTAAATTAAAAGCGATAATTATTTTATTCATTGATAAGTTCTCTGGTGATATAAAACTTCACCCAGACACCACTGCCGGTTGAAGTTGTACACGAGCCTAACGAGCCAGGCTTAAGTATTCATTAAAACTGCATAAAGGTAATGCCTAACTTATAGGTAGGGCCATAAGCTTCATATTGGGTATTGTATTGGGTGTCTTTAACGTAGGTGTAATACACCTCATCGGTTAAATTCAGCGCTTCAAAATGCAATTTAATAGCATCGGTCAAGAAGTAACGCAGCGAAAAATCCAGTTGCATTTGGTCATCAACATAAGCGTCGTAATCTTTATCCAATGGATCCGACACTTCGAGTAAGTAGCTGGATTTATAATTCGCTGACAAACGCATGCTGAGCACCTCGGATTCATAGCCAAGCATCAGGTTGGCAGATGTATCTGACTGGCTCGGCATAGAAATATCACGCGCGATAAATTCACCATCATCATAGCCGCCAATTTCCGCAGTGGAATCAGTAAAGGTCGCATTGCCACCAATTAACAAGCCATTCCAAGGCGCCGGCAAATCAGCTAACTGCTTTGATGCGGCCAATTCAAATCCAAATACATCTGCAGCCGCACCGTTGACAAAGGTTGTCGCCTTATCAAACTCCTCATTACCCGGTGTGCCGCCGACATCAGTTTGATACACGAAATTATCGATATCCTTGTAAAAAGCAAATGCGGAGATCACGCTGGCCACGCCGGGATAAAATTCCATTCCCAGATCGATATTGCTCGACTCCAGCGCTTCAAGTCCGGGGTTACCAAATTCAGCTTCAATATCACCGTCATTATCTTCAATCAAGCGGCCGGGCGATAATTGTGCAAAGCCGGGGCGCACAACAGAGTTAGTCCAGGCCGCGCGCAGCTGGGTTTTATCATTAATGCTGTAACGCAGATGCAATGCTGGCAAAAAATAATCGTCGGAATTTTCAAATTCCTGCACACTTGCGATCTCTTGATCTGCATCATAGGAATAACCTTGTGCAGTGAAGTCGGTATTCTCATAACGCACGCCCGCTAAAACACGAAGATCACTAATATCTACGCGCCCCATTAAATAGGCTGCACTGGTATCTTCAGTAATATCGTAATCGCCGATACTGCTCTCTTCTGCATCCTCGTCAAGAGTACCCAATGCCGCCTTCACCGACTTGGAATGAATCTCGGGACCAAAGGAACCGAATTTGTAATCTACCTCAGCGCCCGCAAATTCAGTGAGTGATGATTCACCTGAAAAATCTTCAGTGATCCAGATATTCACATCATTATCTTTTTCGCGCGCGGCGTGTTTTGCGCCAAACTTTAATTGCGCTGCGTTACCTGACAATTCCAGGTCGCGGGTGAAATCCAGATTGATACTGGTGCTCTCATCATTGGTATTGGTACTGCCCAACTCGACTTGATCCAGCTTATAACTAGCGGCTTGGTAATATTCAGCAGGGGCATTTACCAGTATTTTGTTGGTATTGGTGTAGGAAATATCGAAGGCTTCGTCAGCAATAACATCGTCGTCAATTTTGAATACCGCACCGGCAATATTTTGCGGCTCGTCTTCACTGGATTCACTGTAAGCCAGGCGATAATCCACCGTCCATTTATCCAGGCGAGTTTGGCCACCTAACGAAGTCGATAATATTTTTTGTGTTTCAGTGCGATCTTTTAATTCGCGTTGCACTTCAGCACTTGCTGTCTCACCTTCGACCAGCGCATCCTCAAATTCAATTACATTGGCCAAGCGGATTTCCGAATCCGTATATTCACTGTAGAGGTTACGCCAATATAAGTCGGTATTATCGGAGGGTTTGTAATCAAAATTTAAGGTCAACCCAGAACGCTCACGCGTAATTCGATAATCGCGCTGCTCCATTTCTTCCAGCGCAGCTCCATCTTCAAAATTCCAGGCGCCACCGGTTTCAACATTGTCCGAACCAAATTCGCGCTTGAAAGAACTCAGGCCAACGGCAACACCTAAATTATTGTCACCGCCACCCAAGCTAAATTGGTTGCTGGCTGTAGCTGCAATTTTAGGACTGACCTCTTCGGTGTTATCGTCGTAACTGCCCTCGGCGGTTACTTGGTAAAAAAGCCCATCGCGATCAAACGCCGAAAGGCTTTGCACGTCGATGCTGCCCCCCAATGAATTGGCATCCATATCCGGCGTCAAGGTTTTAGTTATCACCAGACTCTCCAATAAATCAGAGGGGATAACATCCAGCGCAACCGCACGGCGATCCGCATCCGGTCCGGGCACACCTACACCATTGATAGTGACAGCATTAAAATCAGGCCCCATGCCGCGCACGCGCACATAGCGGCCTTCGCCTTGGTCGCGCTCGATAGATACACCTGGCAGTCGCTGCAGCGATTCAGAAACGTTGGTATCGGGAAATTGGCCAATCGCATCGGCCGAAACTGCGGTGATAATATTGTCGGCACTGCGCTGGTTATTGAGCGCTTTATTAAGGCCAGCGGCCTGACCGATGATGATGATATTTTCAACCACACCGGAAACACCGCTCAATTCGAAATTGGTTTTGGTGGTGAGGTTATCCTGTACTTGAATGGTGCGCTTGATATCGTCCGCACCTATGTAACTGGTCACCAGGGTATAAGTACCGGGTTTTACATTGAGGAAAGTAAAGCGTCCATCGCGCTGGCTGACCGCAACGCGATTTAATTCTTCGATGCGGACATTCACACCCTGCAATGCTATGCCGTGCTCGGCGGCACTGGTCACCCCCTCTACTTGACCATCGGCATAGGCCTGACTTGCGATACCAGCAAGCGCCAACGCAATGCCGGTTTTAATAAAATTCTTTTTTCGTGCCGAACTCGGCGATACAGTTTTTTTCACAGCAGGCTCCCCAATAATCATCGCATCATTGTTAGTTTGTATCCGCCCGTAGGCATTAGACGGCGCCAAACTAATGGGGATAAATGACAGTTACGTGACGCGCAAAAATTACAGACTTTGAAGGCGTTTTTTTTGCCGCGACAGCCGGGAATTGAGTCCGGATTTGAGCTGATTTGACTCTTGCAATTTGAGCCGGCGAGCAGTTTTTTTATTTACGCATACAGGATTGTTCAGGCTGTGCGGACTATATAAGTCGAGACAGTGAAAACTGCACAACCAAGATTAATTTGAGTTGAGCCAATTTGCCTCAGCGCCTGGCTTAGCGCATTTTAAAACGGAGGATTTACATTCACAAAAATGTCACACAAAGCTGTTAACAGTGGCGTCACTTTTTCTTGAGTGACATGGCTATGCTGAAACTCCACAAATGGAAAATTGCCCTGCTGGGAAGCGCGATCAATAGCGCACTGATTGCAAACCTGGCAGTGGGAGATTTAAAAGCCGGGGTGGAAATAATATGGCTGGATGTCTTCAGCGAAGGTGGAATGGCCGTGCTTGCCGTTGTCTGGTTATTGTTGATCTTGCACAGCCGTCCTTCCGGCCGCGTAACCCAATTGCTAAGCCTCGGTTTGAGCTGTATGGCGCTGGCTGGTTTCCAGGATGCGCTCGATGAATTTATCGCGCTGCCAGAAACGGTGCTTTGGGATCACTGGATAGAATCCGGTTTTATGCCCATCGGATTAACCTTATTGACTGCGGGGATTTACCACTGGCATCGGGAACAACTCGTTATCAGTTCACAACTGCAAAAACGCGAGCGATTATTTCGCGAGCATCGCGATTTAAATTTCACCACTAACTTGAGTGGTGCAAATTATTTACGCAAACAATTGCAGCATGAGCTGCAGATTCATCAAGGCGAGTCGGCGCCACTGGCGCTCCTGCTTATCGATATCGACAATTTTGCGCAGATCAATCGCCGCTACGGCAATAGCGAAGGCGACCGTTTGTTGCAGGCACTGGGTGAATTATTATTGCTCAATATTCGTCGCTCCGATTTACTCTGCCATTACGCCGGTGACAGGTTTGCAGTGGTTCTGCCCGCAACCGGGAAATTGCAGGCCGAAACCCTCGCGCAGGAAATTACCAACGCAGTAACTCACTTTGCCTTTAAAACCTACGCCCAGGGTGAAAGTGTTTTTCACCGAGTGAGTATTGGCGTGGCGTTGTCATTGCCCGATAGCCGCGCTGTGGACACTCCCGATGCAATGATCGCCCGCGCGAATAATGCTTTACTGCATGCAAAAGAAAAACTCTACTGCACAATCCATCGCGCCGCCTGATATGAACCTACCAACTGAGCACTATCACCCCTGTGCCTACTTTGAAATAGACACACCTTTTATCGCAGCGCACCAATTGCCCGCAGCGCTAATTGATTTGGCATTGGGGCGCGGGCAGGAAGAACATAAATTGCTACGTGGTACGGGAATTTTTTATACCGACATTCTCAGCGGCGATTTAACAGTATCGCCACAGCAATGCTTTCAGCTAATACAAAATGCACAGAAACATCACCATGCGGATGAATTGCCATTCTTGCTCGGGCATCGATTATTTCCGGGAAATTATGCTGCCGCCGGCAACGCGCTGGTAAATGCCGTCAATTTGCAAGACGCATTGGATTTGCTAGTGGCTTATAAAAATTTGTTGATACCGCTGCTTAATCCCCGCATGGTTTATGAAAAAGAACGATTGGTGATCTATTGGCAGGGAAATGGCGCGACCGGAAATTGCCAAACATTTTTACTTGAGGTAATGGCAGCTGCCCTCGGGACGCTGACACGCTGGCTGGGTGATGAAACACTTCCCTGGCAATTTTATTTCACCAATGCCCAACCTGCGCACACCGAACAATATGATGTGCACTTGGATGGCCAAGCCATTTTTAATGCGCCGGCCAATGCCATCGCGATTGCGCGCGAGCATCTACATCGCCCCTGGAAAAATAGCTCGCCCAGTGCGCGCATAATGGCCCAGCGTAGTGCCGAACAACAACTTGCGCAGCTGCCGTTCCGGCAAGGATTTTTAGCGGAGCTTTACACTTATCTGCACAACAATATCCATTCCAATCCCAACCTCGAACAAACTGCAATCGATTTCGGCATGAGCAGTGCCAGCTTTAAACGCAAACTGAAAAAACACCATAGCCATTTCCAGCAACAATACGATTTAGTGCGCAAAGATCTAGCGATTCATTGGTTGAGCGAGGAAGGCTGGACGAACGAACAAGTTGCGCAACGGTTGCACTTTTACGATGCGGCCAATTTGCGCCGCGCCTTCAAAAAATGGACCGGCTCCCTTCCCAGTAAAATCACCCGGCTTTATTAGCACCCGCGATTTTTCTTAGCGATTTATCGATTATTTTTATATTGGAAATAGTGATTGGGCGTTACCCCGAAGTTGCGTTTGAACATCGCAGAGAATGCGCTGGGGCTGGCGTAGCCGAGAAAGCTGGCGATGCGCGCAATACTTTCACCGCGCGCCATGCGGCAGATTGCTTCGGCAAGTTGGACTTGCTGCACCCACTGGTAATATTTCAAACCTGTCTCTTTGGGAAACAAGCGGATAAGTGTGCGGGTGCTCGCACCCGCCATGGCTGCCAAGTCATCAATCGTGTGGCTGACGCCGGGCGAGTTCATCACATATTGGCAAACCCGCTGCAAGCGTCGATCCTGCGGCCAGGGAATTTCCACCGCCTGGGTCGCTGCGCGGTCAATCTCCATCAGGATCAAGGCTACGAGATGCTCACCGCGCCCGGGGAGAGGATATTCCGCAGGCTCTTGCAACAAACCCAAAATCAATTCGCGCAATAAACCCGATACCGAAATCGCGCGGCACTCCTGGCCCAATGCGAGTGGAATATCCGCACTCACATAAAGCGTGCGCATTTCCAGATCGCTCATCATAAACGAGTGATGCTCAACATTCGCTGGCACCCAGAGCGCACGATGGGAGGGAATAGTCCAGACACTGTTTGGCGTCAGCACGCGCATCACGCCTTCGACCGCATAGAGTAACTGCGCGCGCGGATGAGTGTGGGGTGGAATTTCATCGCCATTCGCATAATGCCCGCTCCAGGCCACAATAGGACGCGGCACATGTTGCAATTCTTCCGGGCTGCGTTGCTTAACAATATTCATCAGTGTCTCCGCTTATCCCCTCGAACAGTTTGTCACTTATTCGACAGTTTATGTCATATGCGCTTTTCCCGGCACTTTTATACTGCGCGTTTGCCAATCACCAGAGATGCATATCGTCATGAGTAAGATGGAGCCCATCCCGCCAGCGCTCACCGCCACAAGCTTTGATCCCACCAAAACGATTTTGCCGGTGATCGGCGCGGTGAGTTTTGTCCACCTGCTCAATGACTTGATCCAGGCGATATTGCCGTCCATCTACCCCATGCTCAAAACCGACTATGCACTGAGCTTTACGCAGATCGGCATGATCACCCTCGCCTTTCAAATGACGGCCTCGCTCTTGCAGCCGGGCATAGGGCTGCATACCGACAAACATCCCAAACCCTACTTATTGCCCAGCGGGATGCTGTTTACTCTGTGCGGGTTGGTAATGCTGGCGCTGGCCGACAGCTTCGCCTGGCTGTTGGTCGCCTCGGCCATGATTGGTTTGGGTTCGTCAACTTTCCATCCGGAAGCTTCGCGTGTTGCGCGTATGGCATCAGGTGGGCGCTTCGGTTTTGCGCAGTCATTTTTTCAAGTGGGTGGCAATGCCGGTTCAGCATTTGGTCCACTGTTGGCAGCAGCGATTATTATTCCGCAGGGGCAAGGTGCGATTGGCTGGTTTACGCTGTTTGCGATTCTCGGCTTCGCCGTTTTATTCGGTGTCGCCCGCTGGACAATCCGCTCGCATGCATCGCTTAAAAGTGGCAAAAAACACGCGCACTTTGCGCACCTGTCGCGCAACCAGGTAATAGGGGCGCTAACGGTATTGGCGCTGCTGGTATTTTCCAAATACATCTACATGGCAGCGTTTACTAATTACTACACGTTCTATTTGATCGAAAAATTTTCAACCTCGGTTGCCGACGCGCAATTGTTTTTATTTTTATTTTTAGCCGCCGTTGCCCTGGGCACTTTTGCTGGTGGCCCGATTGGCGATAAGGTGGGGCGCAAAGCAGTGATCTGGATTTCCATTCTCGGCGCCGCACCTTTTACCTTGCTATTTCCCTACTGCAATTTGTTTTGGACGGCGGTGCTATCGGTCGTGATTGGTTTGGTTTTATCTTCGGCATTCTCGGCAATTGTCGTGCTCGCACAAGAATTGGTGCCCACTAAAATCGGCATGATCTCCGGCGTTTTTTTTGGCTTGATGTTTGGGATTAGCGGAATAGCGGCGGCAGGCTTAGGGGCATTGGCCGATGCGACATCAATTGAGCAGATGTTTAATTACTGCGCGTTTCTACCGCTGCTGGGGACAGTTACGATTTTGTTGCCGGACATGAAACGCAATTAAATTTCTGAGGAAAAAAAAGGAGCAATATTTGCTCCTTTTGGTGTGTCGTTTCCAAGGCATGCCTACTAAATAGCACGCCCTTTAACCATCACATCACTTAAAGCTGCCTTTGCATATGCATTTGCTTTCGCTTGAAGACGCAGAAAAATATTACGAATAAATTCCCGGGTTAAATCAGCCGCTTTTAATATTGGTCTCATCCCCAGTATTTCCATGATTTTGCGGATTAAATGCAAAACCAATGAGGACACACTTTCTGATACATCGATTCCTTTTTTCAAAATATAGGCAAGTCTATCCATCAAGGTAAAAGAGTTCGCCATATCATTTGAAATAGCCCAAGCGGCGCCGTTCAAACACTTCTTTAAAACATAGGTCAGTGCTTCATTTAACCACTCCAATGCTGTGATTGTTATCCCAACTGGCGATGTCGACTTTAACCACTGAACGACTCCACTTTCAGTCTTCTTCTCGGTTTTCATTGCCGCAAGCGCTGACCAATTTTTACCACTGACGGACTCAATGTATTTATCCATACCGTGATAAGTAGCCCAAGGGATTATACCGGGAGATGGCAAATAGTAATCGACACCCGAATTGGGAGTGTGGATAAAAGGCCACGTAGGAATACACGGTACAATATCCGTCTTGTGATATGCACGAAAAATACGTTCTGCACCTATATTGGTAGTGCAACAATCTGCAAACCCAATCAATCCTACCCTTGGACTTCCAAAGGTATACAAATAAGGTTTAATTTTATAAGAAGAGCGAATCCAGTCTGCACAGATGGTCGCCAAAGCACCGCCTAAACTGTGCCCAATACAATGAATTTGGGTAATTTTATTTTTGGTCAAAGTGCCCATAAATTCTTTAAGCTTGGGCTCCATTGTCTTAAAGGTAATATTAAAGCCGTCATGCACCGGCTGGCCGGAAGCACCGCGAGAGACATTGACATTTAAATTAGTCAACCAGTCTGCCAGATACTGAGTGCCTCGGAATAAGATTACTGCATGCCCTTGCAGGGCACCTTTGCCAATGAGAGTGAATCCAAAAGCGGTGCGACATTTGATCATCCAAGGGCCACCAGTTTTTGCTTTCAACACTGTGTCTTCCGAGAATGTTAAATTCCCACCGTATAGGGTATTTAATACATTCATTGCTTTTTCAATACTGCTTTCATTGGTAAGCGCATATACATCTCTAGCGAGGCTCGCAGAAACTTTTGGACTGAACTCCGGCATGCTCAATTTTCCTTGTTTTTAAGTGGATTCTATTTAAAGAGTATCTAGATTATTTATCGAAAAAACCTTCTTTTTCCCAATCAATCGTAGGATCAGGTTCGACATCCCATGAGCACAGGCTGTGTATCGGCGAATTATTAACTACAATGATGCTTTGCTCTGCGTTTAACTCACATTTGACAATTAAGGGTTTTCCACGCGCCTCAACATTTTCTTCCTTCTTTCGCTTTATCGCGCTCCACATTTCGTATTTTTTATTATCGTAGTGCACAATAATTTTTTGGGAAGCCACAAACTCTTGCGGAAGAAATTTTGTAATGGTGCGTTCATACATCGGGGGAAATTCAAAATAGCCATTTTCATCTGTTACCGTTTCATCAACCTTGGCGCCATCGCGATCCCCCGTGCGCACCAAGCGGGCATTGTTGACCGGTTGGCCATCCAGGGTAATCGTCCCCGATATAGCAGAAAACAAACACACTCTTCCAACATCTCCTAAACTCATGGCAAATACTCCAACGGTAGCAAAGAACAAACCCAAAAAAACCATAGTCAATCTGATAAAATTCTGCTTTTTCATACACCTTCAAACCTGTATTGACCCAGGACCGGAACTCCTCGATAACCCCTTGCGTTCCCCAGCACCTAAGCCGTGAACGGCCAAGTTGCAGCATGTTAACAAAAGACAAAAGAACAGGAGCCAATAAAAAATAATGCCCGCATCTATTGGCGAAAATTCGCGACCTATGTGACAAAGGTCACACCTTTCAAGAATGCATAAATGCTTGCTCGATATTTATAACCGATAGATTATTTACAGCAGGGTGAGAAACCAGCAACCGAGTAACAACCTGACCGGCAATTAGATTTAGATAAGAAGTCTTGAATGTAGAATTACATAGTGACTTTTCAATTTGATTTCCACAACAGACTAACTATGAAGTGCGAGACAAATAGCTTTACCGCTATAAGCATCGAAATTCGCCCCGTTAAATCCATTTTGCAACCACGATAACCTCCCCCTCTTCTCTTCGAAAAAGCATTTACCCGCCGATTAGTATTCCAGTGCTGATAAGACCAGTAAATGTTCACCAAAACTGGTTCCATATCAGCTACCCTTTGCCCAAAACAACCCGGTGTGTAATGGAGATATGACTATGAAAACAGTATTAGTTACTGGCGCCAATCGCGGTATCGGACTGGCACTTTGCAAAACCTATCTGGCACAGGGCTGGAAAGCGATTGGCTTGTGCCGTACCGCCTCGCCCGAATTAACCGAGTCAGGCGCGCGCGTGATCGCCGGCGTCGATGTGACCGACACCAAAGCACTGGCGCAGTTGGTAGAAACCCTGGAGGGCAGGAAGATCGATTTACTGATCAACAATGCAGGGATATTCCAGCACGAAACACTGGGCAATATTGACTACGATTCCATCCAGCAGCAATTTCTAGTCAATGCGGAAGCCCCCCTGCGGGTGACCGAAGCGCTACTCGGCAGCCTTGCACCCGACGCTAAGATTGCTTTTATCACCAGCCGTATGGGTTCAATTGCCGATAATACCTCCGGCGGTTATTACGGCTACCGCATGTCCAAGGCTGCGCTTAACGCCGCTGCAATGTCACTCGCACGGGATTTAAAACCGCGCGGTATCGCAGTGGCGATATTGCACCCGGGTTATGTACAAACTGCAATGGTGAACTTCGGTGGCGATATTACTGCGGAAGAATCTGCGCAGCGCCTAAGCCAGCGCATCGCCGATTTAACACCCGAGAACAGCGGCACCTTCTGGCACTCCAATGGCGAAGTATTGCCTTGGTAAATTCATTGCCTTGATAAAATACAAGGGGCGCTCGCCGCTAAGCTTGCGCCCCTAATTGCCATATCATCTGCAACGCGCAGCGATTTTATTAGCATCGCTAACTGTCGCTAAACAATTTATCCAAAAACTCATTGGAAAACAGATTATAACGATCGTATTTTTTCAATGTATCCCGCTCGAACGTCCAGTTGTTGTTGTCATCGCGCCCGATGCTAAATGCTTGGCGAATATGTTCCAAAAATGCGCTGTTTGTCCATGGCCCATTGGCATCGGTGTAGGCCCAAGCTTTTGACCACTCGGGCATTAATTTACCGGCATTACCCGAAAAGCGTTGCAACAACCAATCTTCAAGTTCGCGATAAAATTGATTGGATTTTGGTGTGTCGGGCAAGGTGAGCATATCCACCCACAACGCAACGTCCCACTGATTGTCGACATCCATCGCATCCTGGCTAAGTGACGATATAACTGGCACTCCGGCGTTAACCCCCGGAGCAACACCTACATGCTGTGAATCATCGAGATTGGTCAACCGGATTTCCATCGGCGAATTAATTGGGTAGTCACCATTGTTGCCGTAGGCGGTTAGCATGTCATTAAATTTGAAAGCAATATCATGCACGGCGGCTTGCACATCGTCGCGTTTAAGATGTATGGCGTAACCATTCGCAGTTACACGCAAAGTTGTGTCTTTAACGTAAAGCAAGGTATTTTTGGATGCGCCCCAAATATCTGTTGATGATGACATGGCCAAACCTTCTTTGGTCACTAACGCCATCAGTTTTCCGAACTCTGGAGTGAAAGAAGATAAATATCCTGAAGCCCCGAATGCCTTTTTCAAAAGTGATGTCACTGCCTCCGGTAAATTATCTGCAAAAGGATAATTGTAAGGCTCATGGACTTCTCTTGACGTCGCGGGTTTTTCCGGTGCAACTGTCCATAAATGCAGCCAGGGATTAGCGCTAAAAGGAAACCAGATAATCTCAATTCTTCCGCAGCGATTCATAAACTCTGCAAAACTATTTTTCGGCGCAGAAGAACCTGCAGGCTTTTGAAATAATGTCTGCCATGGAAGATCCATACTGCTTTCACAGCGCAAATTATAATTATCGATAACTTGCAATTCAGCTTCGACAATAAACGCCCGGCCGAGCTGCGTTAAAAAAGCCGATGCATCGCCTTCACCGCGCGTAAATCGACGCAGGCAATATTGATCTGGATATGCGGACTGTGGGTCAGTAACCACAGCGGTGAATGCCAATATTTGATTGCTGATCGAACCGTAACTCGCGCTGAAATTATCGTTGGGCAAGGTTCTAATTGCAGTGCCGTGAGCATTAATTGCCAATGCACCGCCAACGGTGATGTGCCCCGGCGCGGGGGTGTGGGGAAAACTGTAACCCGGTGCCGCCCCCTTGCCTCCAGGTTGATTTTCCAGGGCAGTTAGCAGATCATCCATGGTCGCTCCGGTACCAACGCGCACGCGCGGCACTGCGCCATCTACACCGGGAATAAACCTAATCTTATTGAAGGATTTGGTAGTGTCCAACAGGATCACTTTTGCATCCGCAGGCGTGCCCTTTACCACTGTCAGTGGTGACCAATTATGTTTAATTCCCATTGGCCGCACTTTATAACCGTATTGCTTCGCCCAGTTGCACACCAGCAGCACATCATCGGTCGACGCCGGCTCACACACCCAAACCTCTGCTACATCAATGTCCAACGCCCAATTAAGATATGGTTGTCGACTCAAAGGTATTTTGGGGAAATCCGGCGGTGGAAGCACAGGCGCTACCACCTTCACAAAATTAATGGCGAAGCCAATATAAGGCGAACCCACTGCTTCATACACCGCAGTACAATCATTCGCTGCGTAGCTAACAAATGGAACACCTTGCCCTGAGCTTCCTGCTTCTGCATGACCAAAAACAGCAATTGCCACGGCATCTGCGGGCACACCTATTTCATTCAACAATGGTGTAGTGCATGAAGAGCCAAGGAGATAATTACCGCTATTCCACTTGCTGGTAATCCATTTGCCACTGGCTTCGAGCCATTGCACCGAAAAATTAAAAATATAGGCGCCCTTGTTAATCACTGTGATTTTTTGAACCTGATTCATTTTTTTCATCCGCGTAATAAATAACTGGAAAAATGACGAACCCGGGTTATTCGGCAGCAATACACTAGTAGTTATAGAACGCAACAAGCCACGCGTGCCGCTGCTGGAAAAACGGAGTCAGCCGTTCAGAATTGGGAAGAGGAATATTTCAGGGCAACATAAATAGGCTATTTAGTTGCCCGAAATTTTATCCCTTTAGAAGAGATTTATGCAGGAATTGGTACTGACGGCCTACTCGATCAACTTGATTTCAAAACCGATGAAGGTAGTGCCAGTTGCATCATAGGTAGCAATTTGCCCATTTTTGGCATAAGCAACAAATGGTGTCCCTTGTCCCGATGTTCCCGCAACTGCGTGACCATAAACAGTCACTGCCAGTGCATCGGCAGGTACGCCAATTTCGCTTAACGAGGGGGTTGTTCTGGATTGGGCTACAGGATAATTTCCACTGTTCCAATTGCTAGTTTCCCATTTACCACTGGTAGTCAGCCATTGCACAGAGAAATTAAATACGTAGGCACCTTTGTTGTTTACAGTAATTTTTTCTACAGCTCTCATTTTTCGCACTCCTAAGCTAAAAAATTGATGACGGGTCGATGACCCACAGATAGGTTTTTCCAACAGCCGTTGGCGTAAGCGATCAATTACCTCCTTGGTAATAACATTTAAAATGAATCGCTCACCTAGCAAGACTAGAATTTAGTTGAGACGAATCCTATTACAGACCATTACGTCGATTACTTGGCGGAATAACCAATGCAGTTCAAAGCCCCATTAAAAGCCATGGTTTGGCATGCAAGAAGATATGCCAATTACTCCAACCCAGAACTTCAAAGATTTACCTGCTCTTTCACGCAAATTTACGCCAAAATCCTCTACACTGAGCAAGTCTTATCTATCAGCTAGCCAGGCAACTACACCAAGGTTATTCCATGAAAAAAATTCGCTGGGGCGTGCTTAGCACAGCCAAAATCGGTCGCACCAAAGTTATCCCTGCCCTGCAAACTTCTGCACACAATGAAATTATTGCCATCTGTTCGCGGGATGAACACAGTGCGCGCAAAGCGGCTGACGAACTGGGCATCGCCCGCGCTTACGGCAGCTATAACGAACTGTTGGCCGATCCGGATGTAGACGCGATTTACAATCCACTTCCCAATCATCTGCATGTGGAATGGTCGATCAAAGCATTGGAAGCCGGTAAGCATGTATTGTGCGAAAAGCCGATTGGTTTAAGCGCCGACGATGCGCAGCGTCTGCTCGCTGCCAGTCAGGCTCACCCTGAGCTCAAGGTAATGGAAGCGTTTATGTACCGCTTTCATCCACAGTGGCAAAAAACCAAAGCTTTAATCGATGCAGGTGCCATTGGCCAATTGCGCACCATCCATTCCCACTTTGCTTACAACAATCGCGACGCCGATAATATTCGCAACAAGATCGAGATGGGCGGCGGTGCACTTATGGATATCGGCTGCTATTCAATTTCGTTATCGCGCTGGTTGTTCAATGCCGAACCATTGCAAGTGATGGGGCATATCACTCCCTACGAGGACTCCGAAGTAGATTGCCTGACGTCCGGCATCCTGGAGTTTGATTCCGGTACCGCAACTTTTACCGCGTCAACCAAAATTGAATGGCAGCAATACATGAAAGCCAGCGGCGATAAAGGCAGCATTTATATTCCTTTGCCATTTAGCCCGATTGCCGACACCGCGACCGAAATTCATCTTAAACGTGACGACCAGCGTGAAACCTTTACGCTGGCACCAAGCGATCACTATCGCGAAATGGGCGATGCATTTGCGCGGAGCATTTTAAATAATCAACCAGTGCCAACACCGCTGGAAGATGCGCTTGCCAATATGCGTGTAATAGATGCGGTCTTTGAAAGCGCCGCAGAAGGCCGCTGGATAGCCCTGTAGAATCTTTCATCATATCTTTATGCAGTGATTTATATCGTCAGATTTTTGTGGAGTAATGACGTGCTGGATTTTTTTAAAAGAGTATGTTGCCTGCGTTATTTAATCGCATTGAGCCTGTTGATGGCAGGCGCGGTGCTAGCCGACAACAATAATGCCGAACCTAAAAAAATCCAGCGCATCGCGCCGGAATTAACGAACCTCACACGCGCCCTCAAACTCGACGACAAAAGTGAAACGCAAGTCATCTTGCGCAAAACCAATGTGCAAATCGACGAAAATTTGATGAGCTATGCCACTTCCTATGTGGCGGTCTACATTAATAGCGACGAAGCGGTGCGCGATTACAGCCAGATCAGCGTGACCTTCAATAGCTTCTACGAAGATATAGCACTTGAATTTGCCAATGTGCGCACCCCCGATGGCAAGATGGATAGCATCAAGGCTGACGCCACCCAAATACAAAGCCCAACCGACGAAAATTTTTATCACGACCGCAAGGAATTACTATTTTCGCTGCCCAATGTGCGCAAAGGTTCCATCATTGAATTCCAATACCGTTACACGGACACAAAAAAAATGGTGCCTGGACAATGGTTCGATAGCTTTAGCTTCCATTGGTGGGAAGATCGCGCTGCCGGTCAAGGCACGCGCGCCGATCCAATCATCACCAGCGAACTCCAAATCACTGCGCCTAAACGCCTTACGCTGGTAGGTAGCGACACCGCCAGGTTCCAAATTAGCGAAAAGCGCAGCCAACAAGGTAATCAACAACACATTACCTGGGTCGGAAAGAATCTCGCAAAAATTGAATTGCAAAGCTCTATGCCGCGTGAACATGATTATGCGCCCTATCTGCGCGTAGCGACCACTGCACAGTGGCGCGATGTGGCACTCTGGGCGAATAGTTTAATCGCCCCCCATTTAGTGGCCGATGAAAAGCTTAAGCAATTGATTGCAGAGATTAAGAAAACTGCGCTCACACCTGATGACAAAGTGAAAGCGGTGTATCGCGCAATACAGGATCGTGTGCGCTACGTATTTGCCCATGTCGGGCGCGGCGGTTACGAGCCGCACGATGCTGCCGAGGTATTAAAAAATGGTTATGGGGACTGCAAGGACCAGACTGTTTTAGCCGTAATGCTGTTGCGTGAATTGGGGATCGCGGCCGACCCGGCTTTAATAGTGACACGCGGGCGCGGCATTCCAGATATGAAAATACCCGGCGTCAGTTTTGATCATATGATCGTGCATATTCCCGCACAAAATGGCGTGCGCGAACTATGGATGGATACCACCGGTGAAACCAGCCTGTACCCTGGCTTCTCGGTCGGGATTGAGGGGCAACCCGCATTAATCGTCAATGCCAAGACCGAAAAAATCAGTGTGCTGCCAACACTGAATGCAAATGAACATTTCGCCGAGCTGGAATTGGTATTTGATAAATTTGAAGGCCGCAATGCCCAAGCCAGTTTCAAAATCCATTTCGGCGGTTTGTACGAACAGCGCCTGCGCAGCATGTGGCAATATTCCCATGAGCGCGACAAATATTTTCGCGAACTGATTGGACAAATCTATAACTCCGCCGAAGTAACCGAATTAACAGCGAGCAATGCGGACAATATGTGGCAGGCATTTACGCTGAGCGGCCGGTTTACGTTTACCAATGTATGGGGCGGAGGTAAAGATCCTATTAATTATTCTTTTAGTATCACGCAGCTGACTAATCTGTTTGCGGATTTACGCAACCTGCACAAACCGGAAGACCGTAAACAACCCTATGTCAATGATCCCGGTTTCAACCTACGTTCCCGCGTCGTATTTGCCAGCCCTGGCACCAGCCATCATCTGCAATTAAAAAATCAGGGCGAGAAAATTGACAACGCTTATTACTCCCTCAACCAAAGCGGAAAACAGGAAAAAGATAAGTACGTCTTAACCCAATCGCTACTAGTAAAAACCGTAAAGGTAATGCCGAAGGACTATGCCGACTTCTACCAAAAGACCAATGAATTAATTGAATCAAATGATTGGACACTGAGCTACGAATACAACAAGACTGCGGCGGAAGTTATCGCATTGGAAAATAATGGCAAAGCAGATTCAACCAGTTTAATTGCACTCACCTTGTTACACATCAAAAATGGAGCTTACGAAAAATCGCTGCAAACGGCGCAGCAAGCAGTTAAAGTCGCGCCCAAAATGGCAGAAGCTCACTACGCGCTCGGCTTAGCACAGGGCTACAACCACTTGCTAAATGAGTCCGATGCATCGTTTAAAAAAGCAGAAGCCTTGGGCTATAAATTCTGAGGCTGCCTATGAAGTTCAAGCTACCGGCGTCACAATTTCTTCCAGGTTTTGAGCGCGCTCTGGTCGTGGGAGTACTGCTATTTTCGCTACTGATAAGTGGCTGTAGCCAATCGCTGCGGACAGGCACACCGCACAGCTCAACGGAAAAAAGCGGTTTAAGCGCATCAAATGACATTGCGACACTGGAAATTCAGAATCAACAGAACCCAAATAACCCCGAACTACTTTATAAATTGAGCTTGGCCTATATCGTTGATGCGGAAAAAAATAAATCCACAGAAAGCCGCGAACTCGCGATTAAAAACCTGCGCAAAGTATTGAAGCTGGTCCCCGGTAACACCGCCACCTTAAAACTGCTTTACAACATTTACTACGAAGATATAGTCGCCGGCAAAGACAAAGCCTTCACCAAAGCTACCGGGATTTTTAACCAGTTGCCCGCTACCGCCAAGGGCGATGTTAACGCTCCGTCACTAGGTGTTTTTTTAAATCGCTACCTTGCACAAAGCAAGGCGGACAACAAAGATTTGCAAGAACTTTACTCGGCGCTGCTCGCGGCGATCCACGAGCAGCCCAACAGCGACAAAGCCTACATTCAACTGGCCAAAATGTACCGCGAGGAAAATTATTATCCCTTGGCGATGGCTACCCTGAAATTAGGCGAGCAACAAATTGCCAGCTCGCAGGACTTGTATGAAGCCATCGCCACCACTTATGAAGCACGGGCAGAAGCCAGCGGTTGCAGTTACGAAAAAAATACCTACTTGAACGATGCGATCCACTACTATCAAAAAGCAGTGCCGCTCGCACCGGACAATGCTGAAATTCATTATGCATTGGCGCGTTTGTATCTGGATCAGGATCTGTACCAATTAGCGCTGCATGAATCCAGCATTTTGATGGAACTCAAACCCACTG
>DATIDX010000225.1:0-6354 GCA_035456025.1 Cellvibrio sp.
GTATTTCAAAATAGGAACCTTAACTTGTTGAAAGTTGGCGACTCTATTTTCTATACATCAGTTAATTCAGAGGGATCACACCTCATCCAATTCAATCTAATCACCAACAATAAAAACCGTCTTTTAAAAATGGATACTGCAAATGGGTTTTGGGTTAGCGATTCAGGGTTTTATTATTCACAGCTAAAAAGTAATTTAGCGAATATTTATAAGGCGTCTAAAAAAGAATAAATCCAACGTTTGATGAAGGCTATTGCATAGGAAAACGTCTCACTGCGCCTGCGACAGCACCTTTTCAACATCCACCCCAAACACCATCACACCCAAGGGCTCAAACTTTTCTTCCGAATAAAGCGGCACACTCAGGTGGATTTGGAAACGTTTGGTGGATTCATCGTAGTTAATCTCACCGAAATGCATGGTGTTGGCAGGTTTTGAGAAAACCTCAGAAAACTTCGCTTCATCCCCCTGCCAATAGTCTGAGGTCATATCACTGATTGCCACATTTAAACCGCGCGCATCAGTGACGATGATTTCAGTAATTGTATCTTGCGATTGCTTTTTTATTTCGCGCAGTTGCGCCGACATTTCCTGATCGACCAATTTAATCGAATAGGAAAAGTCATCATGCAAAAATGCCTGGGTCCATTTTTTATCGCGCTCGGCAATTTCCTGGTTGGTAAAACGGCGTGATTTTAGGTTGCGTTCTTTCAATAACGCTTCCAGCTTTGGCAGGCGTTTCCATCTTTCGACTTTGCGTGTAAGCAGTTCTTTAATCAGCTGTTGTTCGTAATCAGATAGCGCGAAACGTGTAGTAGAACAACCGGTAATTTGCTGGTTGAACTTCACTAAAAAATCCGGATTTTGGTTCAGGAATTGCTCGTTAAAATATACACCTAAAGGCACGTAGCGAAAAAAGCGCGATTGAAAGCGATTAACATCCATTTTTATTTCTTTAGTAGCCTGCACAAAATGTTCGCGGTCGGCCAGGATTACATCAATGCGCTTACTTTGCAGTAACTTGATTAACTGGGGCAAATTATTTGCGCTCATATCCACTTTGTAACCCGCTTCCCCCAGCCAGGTTTCCTGTTGGCTCCCCAGAATCGACCCCAATTTGTAGCCTTCGCGCCAAGACTCAGGGGCGATGGTGTCCGTCCGCCAAAACCAATACCAATTTTCCAGCACTAGCGGTGATGACAAAACCGCATAGGGATCTACCTGGCGCATGGGGATGGCGGTAAAAAAACCGTCGACGCGATTACTTTTTACATCCTGGTAAGCGCGACGCCAGGGAATTACCTGTACGGTGTAGGTGCGCTCCATTTTTTTAAAAATGCATTCCAGGTGCGGCAATAAATTTTGCGAATTGCCAGCGGACGATTCGGAAGTAAACGCCGATGAAATATTGGTAGCCAGATTAACATTGGTGTCCGTTGCAGCCTGACTGTCAGGCTCAACATCGGCGTGGAGCGGATTCTGCGCCCAGAGGTTACAACTAAGCAGTAATCCAATAAGCAGAAACACCCGCATAGATGCGCTCCTTGATGGCATTTTTTCCAGACAGTAATGGAGGTGGGGGAAATACGAAAAGTATAGGCTTAAAAATCAAATCTGCTGCCCGACGGGCGAAACAATATTAGGCCAACAATTGCTGGAGAAATTCCGGTGCCAAGGCAGACTCAGTAGCCTGCGCCAAACGTTCGAGCGATTCCTCACGCGTTTGGTTGATATCAAGTGCTGCCGAACTGTCTAACCCTGCCCAGTGCAATAGCCCGGCCAATGCCTCGGGGTGATCGAACAAGCCATGAATATAGCTACCCAGAATAAACCCGTCATCACTAATTGCGCCTTCCGGCAGCAGTTCATTATTGCTCTTTATATAGCACGCAGGTGAAGCAAGCGCAGCGCCGGTGCTTATGCCACAATGAATTTCGTAGCCTTGAAGCGCGCTGGTTTTATTCCATAAGAATCCATTGCACTGTTGCAAGACTTTGTGCGGCACTAATGTTGTCTCCAGTGCGAGCAACCCCAGCCCTGTTGAACTTCCCGGTGTGGATTCCAAGCCTTTGGGGTCGTGGATTTGTTCACCCAACATTTGCAAGCCGCCGCAGATACCTATTAATTTGCCGCCGTAGCGCAGATGCTTGTAGATATCCGTATCCCAACCCTGCTCGCGCAAAAATTGTAAATCTGCGCGGGTATTTTTGCTGCCGGGAATAATTAATAAATCACACGCGGGAATATTTTGATTAGGCCCAACCCATTGGAAATGAATTTGTGGGTGCAAACGCAGCGCATCAAAATCGGTGTGATTGGAAATGCGCGGCAACGCAAGAACTGCAACTCGAAAAAGTGCATTTGCTTTTGGGACATCAGTCGTCAGCGCATCTTCTGCGTCGAGATATAAACCATGCAAATAAGGGATAACGCCCAGCACCGGCTTACCGGTTTTTTGTTCCAGCCAATCCAACCCCGATTGCAATAAACCCATATCACCGCGAAAACGATTAATAACAAATCCCACGACCCGCTTGCGTTCGGATTCACTCAACAAATCCAACGTGCCGACCAAATGCGCAAACACTCCGCCGCGATCAATGTCGGCAATTAAAATCACCGGGCAATCAACGGCTTCAGCAAAACCCATGTTGGCGATGTCGCGGTCGCGCAAATTAATTTCGGCCGGGCTGCCCGCACCCTCCACCAAAATTACTTCGTATTGCTGCTGCAATCGTTGGTAGGAATCCAATACAAAACCCATCGCCTGGTTTTTGTAGTCGTGATAAACCGCAGCATCCATATTGGTGATTGCCTTACCTTGCACAATAATTTGCGCGCGCGTGTCGCTGGTCGGCTTAATTAAAATTGGATTCATATCCGTGTGCGGCTGTAAACCCGCTGCCTGTGCCTGCAAAGCTTGGGCTCGACCGATTTCACCACCATCGACAGTGACCGCAGAATTGAGAGCCATATTTTGCGGTTTGAAGGGCACAACAGAAATACCGCGATTTTTTAAGATGCGGCAAAGTGCCGCAACTAGTGTAGTTTTACCCGCATCGGATGTGGTGCCTTGCACCATCAACGTTTTGCTGCCTTGCGACATAGCGTGACCACTCACCACTCGATGCCTTTCTGCGCTTTTACGCCAGCATTAAATGCATGCTTGATGGATTTCACTTCGCTAAAAGTATCTGCCAGATCTTCCAGATATTTTTTTGCACCGCGTCCGGTAATGATTACATTTTGGTTGCGCGGGCGATTCTGGATGGCGGCGACGACTTTCTCTTTATCGAGATAATGGTAATTGAGCATATAGGTTATTTCATCGAGCAACACCAGATGGATATCTGGGTCGCGAAACACATGCTCACACTCTTGCCATACCTGTTCAGCGGCGGCTTTATCCTGCTCGGCATTTTGCGTCTCCCAGGTAAACCCGGTGCCCATCACAAAATATTCCAGCTGCGGGCTGGCACCGCGAAAAATACTTTCGGTTAAAAAATTTTTCTCGCCGCATTCCCATGTGCCCTTGATAAATTGCACTATCGCGACTTTGTAACCGTGCCCCAAACAGCGCAACGCCGTACCAAAACCTGATGAACTTTTACCTTTTCCATCACCTGTCAATACGATCACAACTCCGCGCTCTTCATCCGCGCGTGCGATTGCTGCATCCACAATTTCTTTGCGCTGTTGCATACGCTCCTGATGGCGTTTGGCTTTGTCGCTATTTTGGCTGTTGTCGTCAGTCATGCTGCTGTCCTGATAGGTTTAAAAAAAACAATGCCCCCTAAGCAGGGCTTGGGGGGCATTAAATTAACAATTAACTACCGCAATAGCTATTAGAAACGATAGCTAATGCTCGCTTCGTAGTTGCGCTCCGGTTGGGGGTACTGGCCTCTGCTGGATTGCAGCCCCGCATAACGCTCATTGGTAAGGTTTTTGATGCGCCCACCCAGCTCAAGATTTTTGTATTCCCAAATGACATTCAGGTTGAACAATTGCAGCGGAGAAATTTTAGGTAAATTATTTGCATCGTCGTCATTGAAATAACGTGAGCCTAAGTAAGTGGACTCCAGATAAAAGGTTAATGCATCAATCGGCATAAAGTTAATAGAGATGTTGTAGGTATCCTCGCTGACATAAGGTACAGCGTTACCTTTATTTACGCCATCAGATAGCTCGGCATCGGTATAGGTGTAATTTGCGCGCACGCCAAGTTCGTCGCTCAATTGTAGTTGCCCTTCAAAAATAAAACCGCGCCGTTCGGAATCGGGCAGATTTATATTGGCGTAAGCAAAGCTATCAAAAGCAATTTCATCGTTGATGGTCATATCATAGAGCGAATAATGCACGCTTGCCTTCTCGCCGCTCCACGCAGCGCCGATCTCGTAAGATTCGCTGGTTTGAATTTCCAAAAATTCGACATCGGGTAACACCAACCCATTTTCATCGGCATTGGCAAAACGGAAACCGTCGGCATAACGGGCAAATACCCGCCATTGTTCATCGATTTGGTAATTCAAGCCCAACTCACCGGCGTTGAGATCATCCTCATGAGTAGTATTGCTTGCAAAGTTTTCATCGCTCACGGACGAGTGACGCAAACCGGCAGAAAGATTTAATTTGGTGCTGAGCGGATAAACCACCTGCCCGTAAAAACCATCGATATCCTGCGCAATATTGGTGAAGCCATCTTTAGTAGAGTAATCAGCTTCGACCCCGTCGTAACCCAGTGTCACTACCGCAGCACCACTAGCGGTCTTGATATTACCTACAACACGCGGAGTAATATTTTTCACGCGCATATTGCTTTCCGACAACCAGGGGTAAAAACCATTTGCAGGGTTGTAATCGTCATAAAATGCAATGCTGTCTTCGTCGCGATCCGCATATTCAGCGAGGAGTTGCCAATTCTCGGTGATATCAAATCCACCGCCAACCCGTGCCAAATCGGTATTCTGGTTGCCGTAATCATTAGGCGTGTAAGTGACGCGCGGATCGATCCAGGCTTGTGCATTGCTTATCGGACCTGGGTAACGCAAATCGTCATCGATCGATTGCCCCTCAACAAAAGCAAAACCTTTTGCAAAATCGTAACGCAAATTCCCCAAGACATTTTCATAGGCGTTTTGGTTGTTAGCGCGGTAATTGTCCGCATTGCGTTTTTGTGCAGACACGCTATAACTCAAACCATTTTCAAAACCCTGACGCACACTGGCAGTGTAGTCTTCCAGGTTATCGCTACCTGCCGAAGCACTGACTGAGCCGTCAACCTCGCCAGTCACTGCACGGCGAGTGATGACATTAATCACACCGCCGACCGCCTGATCGCCATAGAGGACACCGGCACTGCCCTGCACAATTTCAATACGCTCAACATCTTTAAGCGCAACTGTGTTTAATGCCGGCGCAGCGAGACTGGGGTTATTTAATTTGCGGCCATCAACCAATACCAACACGTTGTTTGCACCGGACAATCCGCGCATGGAGACAGTCACGTTGCGCGCGCCGCTGCCATCGGAATCGGTTAATTGAATGCCAGCTTGGGTACGCAACACCTCTGATAATAATTTCGCGCCGGTGACACGGATCTCTTCTGCGGTGATCACTTTAATTTGGGTGGCAACCGGCATTGTTGCCGTTTCGCTGCGCGTTGCACTGACATAAACAGTGTCGAGCTTGGGTGTTGCGGCAAACGCACTGGCGGACATAATCGCGGCACTGAGACTAGTGACGAGAAAACCGGTTAACTTGGTAAATGATTGGGCAGTTGATTTTTTAGACATGAGATTCCTCAATCCTAAAACAGGGATGAGGGAGGGGAAAGCGGAAAAAGATGCACTGGGCTTGCGCCCAAAAAAACACAGATTTCCACCGATGTTGCCCTCCGCGACATCGTGAACAAATAGGGCGATGGCCCTGGTGTTGAGGCTGGTATCGGACTCACTGTCACTGTATAAACACTGACGGTTTACCGTTGCGGGGGCAGTGTCGGGATTGCATCGCGCTGATCTGCAGCAAGCGTTGCGCACCGACTTCCCATTGACTCTGATCCTGGCGCTTGCGCGCCTATCAGACACCTCGGGCGCGCAAGTTACGGCGCCGGACGTGACAAGTCAAGCGCATAGCGCCCGATGGTTTACCACTGGAAAGTAAATTTTGATCGGTCTATAGTTGGCGCGCGTTTCACTGAAGGCTTACCCAATAACTACACAAGGATTTTTTATGAATAACCCGTATCAAGCTCCAAGCGCTGAATTGGTTTCCGAAGAACAAGAGCACCTGTATGTTGGCTTCTGGCCCCGTTTTGGCTCGCAAATTATCGACGGAATCATTGTTGCCCTCATT
>DATIDX010000226.1:0-9801 GCA_035456025.1 Cellvibrio sp.
CCAAGAGGGTGACTTGGAGGGAAGCAGATGGTGTCCGGGATTATCGGCCACCTGCCAGCCATCTGGAGGATTGGCAATTTTGGCAAGATATGCTTCAAAGTCAAGAAATTAACGCCATCTTGCACACTTTTTAGCCTTGGCGCGGTGTAAATCGAAGCCGCGCTGGCGATTAAGCCGCCATAAATACCCAGCTTGCACCGGCTCACAGATTTCGCTTTGGAAGTTTCGTTCCACAGGGATAAGGTCTATAGTTGGCTCGAATGCCTTAACCGGCCCCAGTATTCGCACATAAGGTAAATCCATGAAGTACTTACGTATTATCGGTTTCTGTCTGCTTGGCATCCTGGCCACCCAACAGGTTTTGGCCGCAAAGGTCTATACATGGAAGGACAGTAAAGGAGTGGTTCACTACGGTGAGCACCCCCCCAAAGATGTTAAGGCAACGCTGGTGAAAACCCGCACAGGTCACAGCGAACCGACACCCGCACAAACTGCAACCACCGCCACTTCAGCCGCGCCGGCAGCACAAGCCGCAACACAACAGGCACAGACCTCACTGAAAGATCCCGAACGCTGCGCAAAAGCGCGGGAAAACTTGGCGATATTAAATTCAGTCGCCCGTATCAAAACCGTTAATGACGCCGGCGTTTCTGTTTATCTCACCGAAGAAGATAAAGCCAGGGAGCGCGAAACAACACAACAGGTTATTAATCAGGCCTGCGAATAAACTCTTAATCAAAAAATAAAAAAGGCCGCTAATTGACGGCCTTAGTACGGCTAATCTCTTTTCCCATGCGGACTGAGTTGTGCACTGCGCAGCTGAATCCGTCTCATAAAGGGAATTTTTCCGAGGTTTCCGGAAGATACTATTTATGAAGTGTGATGCATAAGACGCAGTTTACAACGGCTCTGCCTGCAACAGGCTTTCCAAACACTGTTCTTTAATCCCATAAAATTCTTTGATCGCCGCGATCTGCTGCAGTATTTCTGTATTGTCGCGCGGTGTTTTACGTTTTTGCGCGAGAATCATTTTATTTTTACTGGTGTGTTCGAGCGAAATAAATTCAAATACTTTGGTGTCGTAACCATGGGCCTCCAATAACAGCGCACGCAAACCGTCGGTGAGCATCTCCGCTTCCTGCCCCAAATGAATACCGTGCTGCAAAACGGGCGCAAGCAAAGCCGGGCTTTTTAGTTGCGGACGAATTTGTTTGTGGCAGCAAGGCGAGCACATGATGATCTCGGCACCGGTGCGAATCCCCATATTGAGCGCATAGTCTGTTGCTGTATCGCAGGCGTGCAACGCGATCATGATATTGATGTTCTGCGCCGAAAAATGTTGCACATCGCCCTGCTCAAATTTAATTCCTGTCAGCGACAACTTCTGCGCAGTTTGGTTACACATATCTACCAAACCGTGACGCAACTCTACGCCCGTCACTTGCGTATTCACTCCCAGGTTTGCACTCACATAATCGTGCACGGCAAAGGTTAAATAGGCCTTACCTGAACCGAAATCGGCGATATGCAATTCATTGCGCTTATCCAATCCTGTCTGCTTGATCGCCGTTGAGAGAACTTCAATAAATTTATTGATTTGTTTCCACTTGCGCGACATAGCCGGAATAATCTGGCCATTGGCATCGGTTATGCCCAACTCGCGTAAATAGGGGCGATCTTGCTCCACATAGCGCAGCTTATTGCGATTGTGCGCCAACTCCGGCTGCGCGCTCCTGGTTTCATCAGCAGGGGCACCACCCGTTGGAGCGAAATTTTTGTTGCGATTTTTATTGACCAGCACTTTGCCCTTTTTACTAAAACTCAGCTGGATCTCCCACTCATCAGTAATCATGTGCGCATTATGGAAGTCGTTACCCAGCCATTGTTGTAATTGCGCTATAGCATCGCCAAGCGCAAGATTTTTAGTTACATGATTGGTGCGGTACTCATATAAAAATGACAAGAATTTTTGTTCTTTAATGTGCACAGGGCGAATGGTGATGCGCGTTAGCTCAGCATCGGCACCTTTGTATTTGGACAGCACCAAACGTTGCAACGAATGCGCAGAAAATGCCTGCTGACAATCGGTTAAGAAATTTTCCACATCAGTAGTAGACTTGTCATTCGTCATAATTTACTCGTTGCTCATCCACATATATCGTCTAGCGCTGATTTTGCAGTCGGAAATTCAAAGGAAAACCCGGCCTCACGTAAATTATGCGGGATTACCCGTTGCCCTTCCAATAATAAATCAGACTGCTCACCCAACAACCAGCGAACCATAAACCCCGGTGTAAGCATAATGCAGGGGCGATGCAACACACTCGCAGCCTGTTGATTAAACTCCAACTGCGTTAATGCTTCGGATGCGGTGAAATTATAAATACTGATGGAAGAGTAAGTATCGCTAGAAGAATCCATACGCCGCTGAAATAGGTATGCGATACCACGTAAAAGATCGCGCACATGAATCCACGACATCCACTGTTTACCTGAACCCAATTTTCCACCCATGCCCAATTTGATAGGCAACAGCATCATCGGCAAAGCACCTTGATGACCGAGCACCAGACCAAAACGCATGATATTGACGTTGACACCATACTGGCTGGCACGCTGGGCCTCTGCCTCCCACTCCTGGCATAACCGGGACATAAAAATAGCTTGAGGTGAATCCGTTTCGATTAACGCAGTTGCATCACCTTGCGCCTGAATGCCGTAATAACCAATCGCCGATGCCGACAATAACAATTGGGGTTTTTGCTCGGCACGCGCAATCCATTCAACCAGCTTACGTGTTAACGCAACACGACTGGCAAGCAATACTTTTTTACGCGCTTCACTCCAACGCCAACCCAATATCCGCGCTCCGGCAAGGTTAATAATGACATCCAACGGATAATTGGCTGGCAGCTCATCGATGCTGGCAATGCATTTCACTTTTCCCGCAAATAGAAAAGCAGCTGCGATTGGGCGACGAGATAGCACAATGACATCCTGTTCATTCGCCAACAATTCACGCACCAGCAATTGCCCGATAAAACCCGTTGCTCCCGTCACCAACACTTGCCGGCGTTGATTGCTAAAATGTAAAGCCGAACGTTGCGCTGCATCAGCGGATATTTTTTTAAGCTGTAGCGCCGCTAGCGCATCGCGCACTCCAGAAAGTCCTACACCGATTCCGCAGAGCGCAAGAAAAACACTGAGCCCTCCGTGCGGTTGCCACACTACCGCAGCAGGTAGACTCCACCAGCCCGGCAGTTGTAATGCAAGCAAGGTAATAAAGGCACCGCCATTGATCGCCAATAGCGTATGTGTAACCCGTTCTGTTGCAGGCAGCATACGAGTTTTATCTTCAACTACAAAATCCCACAGCGTTAATACAATTTCTACGGCAACCACTGAAAATAGAATAACCGCAAACCATCCGTGCCAAACCCAGCATGACAAACCGATAAATAGTGCCGCATAGAGAATTGCCCGCAGTGCGTGGATTGATAGCTCTCTTCTTGCACTGGTGCGCTGCGCAAGTGTTTCAGTTAGCTCATGGTGATAGAGCGTATCAAAAGCGCCCATAACACCCTGCGCAGCCATTAGCTGTAATGCCAACACATGCGTATCCATATTCAAGCTCCGGAATTGATTACCTATTTATTGAACATGTTGTAGATCGGCCTCACAGCTTTAATTATCATTTTTGAGCCTGCAATCAAAAATCTACAAATAGCGAGACTCACTATCAGCGGACGGCATCACACAATATTCATACCTGCCAAACAATTTATAGCGATTCAGTGCGATGCGGTCATAACACCAATCGCGTATTTTTTGGGGAAGAATTTTTGCTATGCCAACCAGTGGCCAGGGAAATGGCAGCTGTGCCACTATTGCTAAAAAGGCATCACTTTTTATGAAAGCCTGATTACCTTGAACCAATAACATGGTTTCAAAATGATCCAGCGGATAACCAAACCACTGTAAAATTTTCTGGCCCTGCTCTGACTGGACCGAACAAAGCCTGAAGCGATGCTTCGTATCAAACCGAATAATAAAACGACTCCATCGGTTACACAGTTTGCACACCGCATCAAACATAATGACTTGATCGCCCGGATTAATGCCCGGTGGAAAATTTGTGTCCATCACGCCTGCTCCTGCACCGAATTACGATCCAACCACCACAACGCAAGCAGCGGCACCAATAATGCGATGACCGCACCCAGGTCAATCCATACATGCACCCACACATTTTTTTGGATCGATATAAAAATATCCTGTGGTACCCACAACAAAATGCCCGCCCCTAAAAACAACCAGATACCGGCGCATCGATGGCGATTGGCCAAATACACCAGCGCCAGCATAAACAGCGCGAAGGCTTGCAGGGTCGCACCAAACAGTGCAATCCACCACAACTGCAAGTCCATGGTGGCGCCGTGCAACGGGAGTCCAAATGCCGCCAAAATACTCTGATGATAAGGGGTAAATACGGACAAGCCTGCCCACCAGGTCATGCCAATCGCTACGCCAATATGCCCCAGAGCAACCAGATATAACCACCCCACCAGCCAGGACCTGACCCAAGGCTCATTCAGCATTGCTTATTACTCACTTTGATCCGTATCAAATAATTCTGAAATTTCAGAATATAGTGAAATTTCAGAAATACCAATGCATTCGCCAAAATAATTACGCCATCCGCGTAACTCATTAGCGGTGCAAATTGGCAATGCAAAGCTGGGACTAATTTAACTATCGAGGAACACGCTGCCGTCATAAACAACGAGGCATCTATTTGGCACTGGGAATAGAGCTCCAAGCGGAGACAAAATAAAAACAGATGGATTGAGAGGGGATAACGCAATCCATTGCGTCGGGAAGTCCGCGTGATCCATCACGCGATATAAGGCTTACTTATGGCTGTCTTTCAGATCGCCGTAGCTTTTTTGGGCCTTACCTTCGACTTGTTTAGCTATGCCTTTGGCTTGTTGTCTTTCACTGCCAATAGCTTCGCCAGTTTTTTGCTGCACTTTACCTGCAGCCTGCTTCACTGAACCTTTTACTTGATCTTTGTTCATGATGGTTATCTCTCTATGAAGTAAGTTCAAACGGGAGCTATTTATTAACGATCAACAAATATTTCCCCTCCAGTAAACGCTGAGTCGAACCTGGCTCGTCAAACTTCAGACCGAAACAGCATCCAACGATTCCACTATAGGGGCGGCACTGCACTGCTTCGGTGCGGAATCAAACATAAATGCAATTTTTTTTGCGCCCTCCTCTATACCCTTGGCTCAAACAATTCCTTGACGAACATCAACTCATTCTGTAATTTCAGTAAATACTGAAATTACAGGAATTACAGCATGTCTGAAAAGTTGACCCCTATGATCCAATCCTGTGTGCTCCACTTTGGCGAAATGGGCAGCCGTTGGGGGATTAACCGCACAGTCGGGCAAATGTATGCCCTGCTAGTCTTGAGCAAAGAACCACTCTGCGCCGATGACATAACCGAAGCACTGGGCATATCGCGCTCCAACGTGAGCATGGGGCTCAAGGAGTTGATGTCATGGGAGTTGGTGAAGTTGCAGCATCGCCAGGGCGAGCGACGGGAATTTTATTCGGCGCCGGGCGATGTGTGGGATATCGCTAAAATCCTGATTGAACAGCGCCGCAAGCGCGAAATTGATCCGACACTTTCGACCCTGCGCAATTTGTTAATCGAAACACCAGGCAACGCCAACGAAGAATACGCCCAAGAGCGAATGCGCGAAATGTATGAGCTGATCGAGATGATCACCTTGTGGACTCAGGAAATCCAGCGACTCGATTCCGCCAATTTAGGCAAGTTACTTAAGCTGGGCAGTAGCATCGGCAAGGTATTGGATATGAAAGACCGCTTGCTGGGATCAGGGAAAAAAGAGACATCCAAGTGACCGTTCGATAAAACGCCATATTTTTTTGCGTAAGCTTTGTTATTAATTGAGCACCAACCGAATTCAGGTTTTGCAGGAAGGATCCTTTCTATTTTAGCGAGGTAACTTATGCTCGAAACTCTAATGCTCTCCCGCATCCAATTCGCGGCCAATATTTCTTTCCATATTTTATTTCCCTCTATTTCTATCGCCCTCTGCTGGTTTTTATTTTATTTCAAAGTGCGCTACAACCGCAGCGGCGATGAAGTCTGGATGCGCGCCTATCGCTTCTGGGTAAAAGTATTTGCGTTGACGTTTGCACTGGGCGTGGTGAGCGGCATCACCATGAGCTTCCAATTCGGCACCAACTGGCCGGGCTACATGGAAACCGTCGGCAATATTGCCGGGCCGCTGCTCGGCTACGAAGTCCTCACCGCATTTTTTCTGGAAGCCACTTTTTTAGGAATTATGTTGTTCGGCATTAATAAAGTGTCCAACCGCGTGCATACGCTCGCCACTTTTTTGGTAGCGTTTGGAACCAGTATGTCGGCCTTCTGGATTATCGCGCTCAACTCCTGGATGCAAACCCCAACCGGTTTTGAAATGCGCCAAGTGGGCGATACCATGAAAGCCTTTCCATTGGATTGGTGGGCAATTATTTTTAATCCTTCCATGCCCTATCGTTTGGCGCATATGCTAATTGCCTCAGGTTTAACCGCTGCATTTTTAATTGCCGGAATTTCCGCCTATCGCATTTTAAAAAATGACCATAAACCGGCGCCACGTCTTGCATTAAAAACGGCGACTACTGCAGCGGCAATATTAATTCCATTACAAATTTTTCTCGGCGATATGCACGGGCTCAACACTCTCCACCACCAGCCCGCAAAAATCGCGGCAATGGAAGCCGTGTGGCATACCGAAAAAAACGTACCCCTGGTGCTATTTGCAATCCCCGATAACGAAACCCAAAGCAATAGATTTGCAATTGAAATACCCAACATGGCGAGCATCATTTTAACGCACACCCATGATGGTGAACTTAAAGGGTTGAATGAATTTCCCAACGCGCATCCACCGGTTGCACCGCTCTTTTATGGCTTTCGGATTATGGTGGGCATGGGCATGTTGATGCTGCTGGTCTCATGGGTCGGCTGCTGGCAAATTTATCGCCGCAATGAAATATCACCATTAATGTTAAAAGTATTTGTCGGCATGACTTTCTCCGGATGGATTGCCACTCTCGCCGGATGGTATGTCACCGAGATTGGCCGCCAGCCCTGGTTAGTAACCGGTGTACTGAAAACGGTCGATGCAGTCACCAGCACACCGGCAGGTAACGTCGGCACATCGCTGGCCATTTATTTAACATTGTACGTTGTGCTCTTGATCGCCTATATACGCACACTATTTGTGATGGCGAGAAAAGCAGTGCTGGTGGATCGCCCCGAAGAAGTCGATACCCTGCAAGAAAAATTGGTCGAAAAAAATCTCTGAGGAAAACACCATGACCGATATCAGCGCATTGTCCGGACCCGCATTTTGGCTTCCCGTTATTTTTATTGGTTTGATGGGACTGGCGCTATTTATTTACGCGATTCTCGATGGCTACGATTTGGGAGTGGGCGTTTTATTGCCGAAAGATTCAGAGCAGCAGCGCGATACCATGATCGCCAGCATCGGCCCATTTTGGGATGCAAATGAAACCTGGCTGGTATTAGGCATAGGTATTTTATTGATTGCATTTCCACTCGCGCACAGCATGATTTTGTTGAATTTATATTTGCCCGTCACCGTGATGCTCGCCGGTTTGATTTTGCGCGGTGTGGCCTTCGACTTTCGCGCAAAAGCACCGGAAGACCATAAAGAACTATGGGATCGCACCTTTCAAATTGGATCGCTACTCGCCACTCTCGCGCAGGGTTATATGCTCGGCCTGTTCGTCATGGGTTTTGAAGACACAGTCGCATCACATATGTTCGCCGCCCTCAGCGCTATTTGTGTCACCGCCGGCTACACCTTTATCGGTGCCGCGTGGCTGGTGATGAAAACCGAGGGCGAATTGCAAAAACGCGCGGTCTGGTGGGCGCGTCGCTGTGCCTGGTTAATGTTGATTGGAATTATCGCCGTATCTATTGTCAACCCATTAGTAAGCCGCACTATTTTTGATAAATGGTTTGGCACACCGCTGGTAATGGTGTTGTGGGTGATCCCATTATTTTGTCTGGTATTATTTTTTATCGCCGACCGCTACTTGCGCCGCGCGCCCTACACAAATGATTTTGGCTGCTGGATTCCGTTTGCTTCCGCCGCGATGATTTTTTTATTAAGTTTTATCGGGCTGGCTTACAGTTTTTATCCCTACGTAGTACCCAATAAATTAGACATCTGGCAAGCCGCCAGCGCCCCCGAATCGCTGATGTTTATTTTGTACGGCGTCATCATAGTGTTGCCCACAATCCTCGGTTATACCTTCTTTGCGTACAAGGTATTCCATGGCAAGGCGACGCAGTTGAAGTATTACTAGTATCACCGCCGATGAAATAAATTCATCGGCGAGCCTCCCGAATTATTTCACACGCGCTATAACCTGAATACGCACTGTGCGCGTTGCAAGATGCACCTCTCGCAGGAAATAGGCGAGACCAACAATCAAGGTCAGGGTTGCGGCGGTGAACAATCCACTGATCAGCCAGTTGAATTCCACTTGTAGCATCGCTTGCAAAAAAATTACTGCAATCACGACACACACTAACAATGCAGAACAGGTGCAGGCGGTAATGGCTAAGCTCGCATAATGACGACGGCGCTCGAGGCGCCCGAGCTCTTTGTGAAGCGCATCGGTATTTTGCAAATGATCTGGCAACCGCTCCTCGGTGAGACTGCGGCCGCGATCAATGATCCGCGACAGGCGGCTCGCCATCACATTTAATAAGCCGGCAATACCGGTTAACAAAAATACCGGTGCAAGCGCGAGCTGGATTGCATGGGCAACATCCCCAAAATTCATGACGGCTTCGGTGAGGGAACTCATAATCAACTCTCAGAAAACTTATTTATCTAGCTGTTCGACTGCTAAGCAAACAGGGATGCGAATGGTAGGCGAGCACTCAATGCTTGTAAACCAACAGCCGGGGCTGCAAACATATGCATCGCTGTTAACCGCTATCGATTATTTTTACACTTAGGCGCCATCGCCTGCTGATCGGGCTATTTAAGCATTTGTATTGGCAAACAAAAATCTAACCCGCATAGTTTTTGCTTTATTTAGTGGCCGGTGCGCAGTCGATGCCATGATGGTGATTCAATTCGCACAAGGAATTTATCCCGACTTTTTTGCTCGTCACTTTTAAGGAGAAAACAAATTATGAAATTCAAAACCATGCTATTTGCGTTTGCCCCCTTGGTTGCGGCGCTCGCCAGCCCCCTGTCGCAGGCAGCGATCATCGATGTCACCATCGAGGGTGGCGACGCCATTTTCCTTGCCGGTCGCACTGATTTAACAATCCCCAATGCCAATTTGCCATGGGGCGGTCCGGATGATCATTTGATCCGTCACGGTGGGCCAACACCGGAGGAAATCAAGGAATCCCTGCCGCCTATTTTTTCTGTCGTAGCGGGCGATGTTATTCGCGCCCTTGACCCTGCCATTGGTGGGATCAGTTTTTTTAATGGTGTAGGTGATCCGTTCTACGGCCCTGGCGGCAACGGACTGGACGGTAGCAACTTGGCGCCGCTTGGCGGAATCAGTGGTTATATTGGCCCACAGGGCGCCTTAACAGGCGTATTCCTGAGCGATGCTGTACCTACCACTGGCGCGCCCGCGACCCTCAATTTTAATCCCGACGGTTTAGGGACTAATTTTTTATCCCTCGCTCCAGGAATC
>DATIDX010000227.1:0-16430 GCA_035456025.1 Cellvibrio sp.
TGAAGGCAAACCACACAGCCTTGGCCAACCGCGTTTTCCCCCTGAAAGAAATCAATGTGATTGGTCGGGCCAGCGAATGTGACATTAGTTTGGCGGCCGCTCACCTGTCTCGTCGCCATGCCCAGTTACAAATTATTGATGGCATGTTGTTTGTAAAAGACCTGGATTCTGCCAATGGAACCTATCTCAACGGCAAACGGGTAGCAGAAGCGCGCGTTAAACGCGGGGATGAGTTGCGTTTTGATGCTCTGACTTTTGGGGTAATGGGGCCATCAGACGATCTGGCTAAAACCACTGTGCGCAAGGCAATAACGAAAGCCGATATTACCGAACCTCGTTCCAAAACTGGTGGTCGCGACAAACACGTTGTTCCCACTCGTGCCTCCTCGCCAAACCGTTCCTCCTCCAACACTCAACTCAAGCCCGCCCCGGAAGTACACTCCAAAGGGAAATTCGGGCTTATCTTTATTGGGGTTTTGGCCGTTATCGTTATAACTACGATGATTTTTACGAGGAAATAAGTATTTAAGTTTGTGCGGTAATGGTCGATAACCTGGGATGCAATGAACAGGTGTTAATTTCACACAGGTGAATTTATGAACATTTCCTCACTTAATAATCCGGCGGTCAATTCCCAGACCGCTAATAACCTTTTACCTCAAATCACCTCAGCCAAACCGTCTGTCCAGGACGGCGTTGCCAAGGCCCCATTAGCGGGGGGTGTCGAGCCCTCGAGCTTGCAAGATAAACAGCAAGCTGCATTGCAAATTGTTAACCGTACTCTGACCGCAGCCTATGAAAAAATCAGTTCACGCGGCCAGGCGGCGAGTGCTGAATATGAAACCTTCGAGC
The DNA here is from genome assembly GCA_035456025.1 of Cellvibrio sp. Lineage (GTDB taxonomy): Bacteria > Pseudomonadota > Gammaproteobacteria > Pseudomonadales > Cellvibrionaceae > Cellvibrio. The sequence goes on from DATIDX010000227.1 coordinate 853, forward strand.
CGCTAACGGCCGAAAAAGTGGCGAATAACATCCTTGGCTTCATCGAGCGTCGCCTGCAGGCCGATGCCGCTGAGGGCGCGACGCAAGAACAATTGCAGTCGCGACTGGAAGCTGGTTTGTCCGGGTTTAAAAAAGGCTTTGCCGAGGCAAGCGAAAAGCTCGAAGCGCTGAGTTTACTTACGCCGGAAGTTAAAGCGGACATAGACAAAACCTACGATCTGGTGCTGGAAGGTATAGATGCACTGCGCGCCAAGTTTATCCAATCAACGGAGGCAGCACCGGAAGCCAAACCTGCAGCCCAGGCTCCACTGGTAGTCAAAACGGCAGAGAGTAAAGCCACTGCAACTAAACTGGATGTGCCAGATTTTCTCCCAGCGACAAGCAGCTTTGTTGGGTACGGCAGCTATGAATACGGCCGCGCGCGCGAATTCAGTTTTGAATTAACCACTAAAGAAGGTGACAAGGTCACTATCAAAGCAGCTTCTAGCGAAGGGCTGGCAGTTGAAGCCGGCCGTGCTGGCCGGGGCAACAATTCTGTCAGTGCCTTTAATGGCAGCTATGCGTCAAGCCAATCCTTTTCGCTTGCGATCGAAGGCGACTTGAGCGAGGAGGAACTAGGTGCAATCAATGATTTGCTCGGTCGTGTGAACGATTTGGCCAGCGAATTTTTTGAAGGTGACTTGGATGTCGCTTTCGATCAGGCATTAAACATGGGCTACGACGCAGAACAAATCGGTAGCTTTTCGCTGAATTTGGCACAGGCAGAAATCCAACAGGTGACACAGGCTTATCAAACCTTTGAACCTAATCGCTCAGGCGGAGAGGATAATCCGCAATTACTAGCCGACCAACTATTACCGTTAGGTAATTTTATTAGAGATTTGCTGGCGAGTTTAGATCGCGCTGCGGAAGCGGGCTTTGCCGAGCCACGACCACTCTTGGAGAATATTGCGGAAAAAATCACCGGCGAAACAGCCGTGGATGAACAACAGGGCAAACGTTTTCGCGATTTTATGGAACAAATCTTTGCCTTGGATTTGGGCTAATTTCCAATTACACCACCGTGATACACTGCCGTTTTTTTAGGTAGCGATCCATGAAATCACTTCACCTTTATTCAACTCCTGGCTGTCATCTGTGCGAGATGGCCAGGGAGATTGTCTCCCCCTTATTGAACAACTATTCATTACTGTTGAAAGAAATTGACATAGCAGAATCAGACGAACTGATTGAACGTTATGGGGTAAGGATTCCGGTATTGAAATCTCCACAGCATCTTGAGGAGTTGGGCTGGCCATTCGATTCAACGCAAGCGGAAAGCTTCCTCGCTCGGGTAAGTCTTTGATTTGATTCTATTGTTTGCTGGTTGAGGCAAGACCCAGCGAGTTCATAGTCTCCGCGACCCAGTGCAATGAGCCGACATAAATGTCTGCCAGTTTTTCCGGGGTTAGGCCCAGTGTTGCAAGGTGATCCCAATCTATATCTTCCCAATGGCCTTGTTCATGTGCTTGGACGAGGCGCAACACCATTCCCTCCGGCCCGGCGTGCTTGAGCATTGCCTGGTTTAATGCATCACTGAGCGACAGGGTGCGTAATAAGTCTTCCAGCGGGGAATCGAGAAAGGCGTCCAGCGTCGATAATAAGCCGACGGTGAAATAGGCATCGGGGCGGTTGCGTTGATTTATTTCAGTCGCGATCATTTCGCACATGCGCGCACGCGTAAGCGCTGCAACACTCAATTCATGCGGCTTTCCGCTGAGGTTTGATAGCGCCAGAAGGTTGACCCAGTTTCTTAACTTGTTCAGTCCGAGCAACATTATTGCCTGGCGCAAAGATTCCACATCGCGCGATAACCCGAAGGCCGCCGAATTTACGAGGCGCAACAATTTAAAGCTCAAGAGCGTATCGCGCGCGATCATACGTTCAAGTTTATCGATAGGTGCATCCGGGTCATGAAGCGCCGACAACAATTGCAAAACCGATTGTTTGTTCTCTGAAATTTTTTTGCCGGTAATCACTCGTGGTTTGGCAAGAAAATAACCTTGAAACAAATCAAAACCCAAGGTTTTGCATTGCTCAAACATTTCGTAGGTTTCAACCTTTTCTGCCACCAGGGTAATACCAAATGGCTTTAGGTAATCGATGTGTTGTCGGAGCTTCTCTGGCGACAAATCCAATACATCCAGTTTAATGATATCGGCATAGGCAACGAGATCCTGGGTGGCCTCATTGAGTTCAAAATCGTCCAGCGCGATGGTGTACCCCTGTTCGCGCAATTGCTTCAACGAATGCAACATTGACGCGTCGACTTGCTGACCTTCAAGCACTTCAATAACTAATTTCTGGCGATTAAATGGCGGCGGAGAGCTCAATAGGGTGCGGGTAAAGTTCACGTAGGCCTTATGTTTTCCTACGACTTCTTCAATGGATAATTCGGTAAAGGCATTAAGTAAAACTTGTGAGCTGGCAGCATCACCGTCGGTAGTGGCAATGAATTTTAAATCGCTATTGCGGCAGAGTAACTCGTAGGCAACCACTTGCATATTGCCATTAAAGATAGGCTGCCGGGCGAGTAAGGGGACGACTTCGGTCATAAAATAGACGGATAGGCTAATAGTTGTGTTTGGAAAGATCCGCTTTCTGAGATCCGCGCAATTCATTAAAAAGTGTAGCTGGCAACCGCCAGCTTACCAGCAGGCAGGCACAGCTTCATCAAGGAAAACCGATTCGCCGTCAATAATTGCCTATAATGGGTAGGTTAGCTGCGTGTTTCCTGTGGAAGCTGGGAAATTAATGGTAGTGATATGTCAAAGTTACTGGATTCAATTGATCAACGCACCCGCCTCGTAGGGGAAAACCGCCTTGAGCTGTTAATGTTCCGTTTGGGCGGACGTCAGCTGTTTGCAATCAACGTATTTAAAGTGCAGGAGGTTGTTAAAGTCCCTGTGTTGCGTCATGTGCCACACAGCCATCCCCACATTCGTGGTGTGGCGCATTTACGTGGTCAAGCGGTACCGGTAATTGATTTGCGCGCTGCTATCGGTATGAGTCCAATGACTGAAATTGAAAATGCCAACTTGATTGTCGCTGAGTACAATCGTTCTGTGCAGGCCTTTTTAATCGGTTCGGTAGACCGGATTGTGAACCTCAACTGGGAGCTCATTTTACCTCCGCCCAAGGGCGCAGGGCGAAACCACTTTTTAACGGCGATCACGCGGATTGATGATCAACTGGTTGAAATCCTGGATGTCGAGCGGGTGCTTGCCGACATCATCCCCTACAACACTCGGGTGTCCGATGAGGTACTGGATTCGGATTTGGCCGCTGAAGCACGAACACGAAAATTAAAAGTGCTCTTGGCGGAGGATTCGCCTACCGCAGTGAAACAAGTACGGGAAACTTTGGGCAACATTGGTATCGAGGTGTTATCAGTGCAAGATGGTTTGCAGGCCTTGACCCTGTTGCGGCAATGGACGGCGATGGGTCGTAAGGTGACTGATGAAATCCTTATGCTGGTGACCGATGCTGAAATGCCGGAGATGGACGGTTATCGTCTCACCGCCGAAGTGCGTAAAGACCCGGCATTGGCGAGTCTATATGTGGTGTTGCACACGTCGCTGAGTGGCAGTTTTAACAAAGCGATGGTAGAAAAAGTGGGCTGTAATGATTTTTTATCCAAGTTCCAGCCAGATGAATTAGCCGCAGTAGTGCAAAAACGCTTGCGTGAATACCTGAAAAAAATAAGATTGTGAATGTAAATTAAAAAGCCGCGCTGTAATTTTCAGGCGCGGCTTTTTATTGGGTTGTGTCGCGCGTTTACAGTTGTTGGTTTGCTTCTGCCGGTGTTACAAAACGGGTTTCCTGCCCAAGGCGGTAGGCGTAGATTACCGAGTAAGAAAGGATATTTTGCACGTAGCCACGTGTTTCTTTGTAAGGAATGGTTTCGATCCAGACATCATAGGGTAATTGTGCATCCTTCTCTTTATTCAGCCATTTTTTAACCCGCGATGGTCCGGCGTTATACGCCGCCGCTGCCAGAATGCGATTGCCATCAAACACGCCGAGTAAATGATCGAGGTAGTGGCTGCCTAATGCGATATTTTTCTCCGGTGTAATTAAATCCTGCGGCGAAAAACTTAAACCATTTTTCTTGGCCGTCTGTTTTGCAGTTGCCGGTAAGAGCTGCATCAATCCCACCGCGCCCGCAGTCGATTTGGCATCGTGTACAAAGGCGCTCTCCTGACGGGTAACCGCAAAAATAAAAAGCGGGTTAACCGAGGTTTTTTTCGCTGCCTTGGTTACGTGATCGCGGTAAACAATGGGGAAGCGCACTTGCAGGTCATCCCAATATTGCGCCTCGGCCATTACCTGGATGCCGTTGCGATACCACCCCAATTTTTCTGCCAGTCGGCCGGCAATCACCATTTGTTCAAGTGACATACGGCGCGTGGTGTAAAAGAATTCACGATTGGCAGCGCCTGTCTCGCCGCGTGCGAAAAATTCGCGCGCGCGCAAAATGCCCTGGGCGTTTTCCACCTTGCTGATTTGTTCAGTGGTAAAGGTCATGGGGCGATCCAGCAGATGGTAGTTAACCCCAATTTTGTCTGCGGCTAAAAAGCCATAAAAACTCCGCTCGGGTGCAACGCTGTTATATATTGCGACCGGAGTTTCACCGTTCGCCTCTTTGATATTCAACTCTTCCATTGTGCGTGCTTGCCAGTAACGCCAGCGCTCGGTTTTGCGTGTTTCCTCTGGCAGACGTGCGAGCCATTCATTTACACGTTCCCAATCCTGTTTGCGCAAAGACTCGCGCAGCAGCCACTCCAGCAGATCCACGCGGGTTAAATTGGGTGTGGATGCAACCAGCTTTTCCGCCTCCATTTCATGATCTTGATAAAGCAAGCGCAGCGCGATTTGGTATTTGATATTAACCCTGTCGTCGTCGCTGAATAATTGTTGTGCATCATAGCCATGCCACAGTGCGAGTGCTTCTTTGGCATCGGTAAGCGCGAGTTTTTCCAATCCGTACAATATGACTGCTTTCATTTTTGCGGATTGTTTTGAAAACCTTGAGGTTTGTTTCAGTAGCTTCGGGTTGGCGTCAACTTGCTGCATCAATAGCGCCATAGCGCGGTCATCTTCCGGTAGCAAAGTTGTCAGATAACTGGCTATGTCTTTATTGCCGGCTTTTAACGCTTTTTGTTGGCGCTCCCAAATCAAGTCGGGAGTCATAAAACCTGCACTGCGCCATTCGATAAATACAGGGTCGCACGCTTTGGACTGGGCTTTTTCAATATTCCACAAAGGCGCTACATCCTTAAGCGCCGATTTGTCGCCGGTTGCGAGCCGCGCGCGCAAATTCAGGCAGGCCAGTTCAGGGTCGGTAAGGCGCTTGTCGTAAAACTGCTGATAGTCCGTCCAGCGTTCGCGCTGCGCGAGCGTGCGCAACCAGCGGTGCGTCAAGCGCTCAGACAAAAAGGATTCAGGATAGCGAGCAAAAAAAGTTTCTACTTCTTTTTTAGGCAGTGTAATCAGCCGATTACTTAGCTCCTGATATTCGAGATAGGGCACCAGCGGGTAATTTTGTAGCTGCTTCACCAGGCGTTGGTACTCGGGCATATTTTTAGCGTTGAGCGCCTTTTGCGCCTGGTCATATCGCTGCCGCTCAATTTGTCGCAAAGTGGGATTGAACTTTTTAACCGCTGTTTCAGTCGCGGCTTGGGCGCTAGTCAAGGCTATACTGCCGACGAATACGCTGGCTCCTAAAGCGAGTGGCCAAAGTATTTTCGAAAACCTCATGGATACCTCAAATTATTATCAAACCCGTGCGGGTTGGTTATGCCTTACTGGTGGGATATGATGCGGCACTTTTTGCGCTTGGATCAGGCGCGGGATGAATGCGGCAGCCACATGAAATACTTAGCTGTCCGCTAAATCTACTTCGAGAATACCAGCCCATCGGTGCTTCTGCCAGTATCATTTTCGCTGAAAAACTACCTGAATTATTCCTTCTATGTCTTTGATAAAAATTGAAAAAGCCTACCTTAGTTACGGCCTGCAAGTGCTTCTCGACGACGTCGATCTCACCATCGAACGCGGCCAGCGCCTCTGTTTAATCGGGCGCAACGGCACCGGAAAATCCAGCCTCCTGAAGGTGATCGATGGTGAAGTTGACCTTGATAAGGGTGAGGTGATCCGGCAGAGCGGAATCCGCGTCGCCCGGTTGGAACAGGATCTGCCAGAAGCTGATGACCGGCTGGTGTTCGATGCAGTCGCGGCGGGGGCAAAAGGGGTGGGTGAGTTGCTGGCGGAATACCGGGTTTTATCGCACGCGCAGGACATTAGCGATAGCCAGTTGGCGCGTATGGCGCAATTGCAGCATGACATAGAAGCGAACGATGGTTGGGCGTTGCAGCAGAAAGTAGATGAAATTATTTCCCGCCTCGATTTGCCCGCAGAACGCTACATGCGCGAACTTTCCGGCGGCTGGCGCCGCCGCGTTGCACTGGCGCGCGCGCTGGTGATTGAACCGGATGTGTTACTACTTGATGAACCTACCAACCATCTTGATATCGCGGCCATCGAATGGCTGGAAAAGCAGCTATTAAATTACAACGGTGCATTGGTATTTATCACTCACGATCGCTCGCTATTACAGGCGCTGGCGACACATATTGCGGAACTGGATCGTGGCCATTTGCGCTATTGGGCGGGTGATTACGCCAGCTTTTTGGTATATCGCGAACAAGCCCTTGCCGATGAGGCGCGCCATAACGAATTGTTTGATAAAAAACTGGCGCAAGAGGAAGTCTGGATTCGCCAGGGGATTAAAGCGCGTCGCACCCGTAATGAAGGGCGTGTACGCGCCCTGAAAGCGCTGCGTGAAGTCCGTTCTGCGCGCCGCGAAGTGGTTGGCAAAGCCAATTTCACCCTGGCGGCAGGTGCCGATTCAGGCAAGCTGGTTGCCGACTTGGTGGATGTTTCCTATTCCTGGGGCGATAAAAAAATCGTCACTCGATTCTCCACACGCATTATGCGCGGTGACCGCATAGGTTTGGTGGGTGCCAATGGCGCCGGTAAAAGCACCTTGCTCAAGTTGATCCTGGGCGAGTTGCATCCGCAATCGGGCAGCGTGAAATTGGGTACCAACCTTGAAGTGGCTTATTTTGACCAGCTGCGAGATCAATTGGATCTGGATAAAAACGCTGTCGATAACATCGCTGGCGGGCGTGAATTTATCGATATCGACGGGAAATCGAAACACATATTTTCTTACCTAAGTGATTTTCTATTCAGCGGCGAACGCGCGCGTACACCACTGCGAGCGCTCTCGGGTGGAGAGCGCAATCGCGTGTTGCTCGCCAAATTATTCAGTAAATCAGCCAATCTTTTGGTGCTGGATGAACCGACCAACGATTTGGATGTAGAAACACTGGAGCTTCTGGAGGACATACTTACGGAATACCCGGGCACGCTGTTACTGGTTAGCCACGATCGCGCGTTTTTAAATAACATCGTATCCAGCGTCATCGCATTTGAAGGCCGTGGCAACGTGCTCGAATATGTGGGCGGTTACGACGATTGGATTCGCCAGGGCGGCAAATGGACTCAGGCGGATGAACCAACTGCCAGCACACCGGCAGTTGAAGAAAAAAAGCCAGAAATCGTCAGCCCGCAGAGCGCCAAACCCGCTGTTAAACAGAAAAAGCTCAGTTATAAATTCCAAAAAGAGTTTGACGAGTTGCCGCAAAAGATAGAAGTGCTTGAGAACCAATTGAATGCTTTGCAACTAGTGACCTCTGCCAATGACTTTTATAGTCAGGGCGCAGCAGTCGTTGAGCAAAAATTACAGGAGCTGGCGCAGGTGCAGCAGCAACTGGATGACTGTTTTGAGCGCTGGGCTGAATTGGAAGATATGCAGCAGGAATAACGGTTAGTCCGGTTTTGATAAGCACGGTGAAGCTAAGCTTCACCGGCGTGTTTTTTTACCAGCACTGCCAGCACATCGCAGGTGGCACCGTGCAGCACGCTATTAGGCGTTGAGCCAAGTAGCAGTGCAAAACCTTTGCGGCCATGGCTGCCGACAACAACCAAATCTGCTGACTCCTGCTCTGCAAGGTAGTGTAATTCGGCAGCTGGTTGGCCGACGAGTACGTGTTGTTGTTGGATCGGATAAGCAGTCGTTTTCGCAAGCAATGCCAAATCCGCTTCCGCTTTTTGCACTTGCTGTTCTTGGATGCCTGTCAAGTCCACGGGCATATCTCCACCGTAAGCAAAGGCAATGGGTTCCAGAACATGGGCTAAGGTTAGTTTCGCTTTAAACGCTTGGGCTATGGCTGCCGCGCGCTGGATAACGGGTGGGCAATCGTCCGATAGGTCTACACCGACGATGATGTGCTTGTAGTTAATGGCTTCTGTCATGATTTCCGTCCTCGGCAAAAGTGAATATTTGTCATTAAGAGTAGTTCTTCTCCCCTAAAGTTTTAAGGATTTCCATGAATATATGGTTTTTTATTATTTTGCTAATTGCTATGGCCATGGTGATTGGCCCCATCTCAATGCTCCGGCCTAGTCCCGCCCAGAAGCGCAAAGAAAAGTTACGGCTCTACGCCAGTGAGCACGGATTGCGCTTTAGTATGAGACGTCTGCCCAAGCTGAACACCGATATCGAGGAGCCAGCGCCAGCACCTGTCTATTATTTGCCATCGCAATCCAAAATTAGCGCAGTTTCGGAGTGGATGTTGATACGCACAGGTTATGTGCATGATGGGAATTTTCATCAAGAGTGGGACTGGCAGGGCAGCGTGCGTCCGGCCGATTCTATTTGTTCAATCTTGAAAGAGTATCTACCGAAACTGCCCGCTTCAGTGTCGGCCGTCAGTGAGGGTAATTTGGGGGTTTGCGTATTCTGGTCAGAAAAAGAAGGCGAAGAAACATTGGATCTGCTTATTTCGATGCTAAATGCCCTGCGCCAGGCGGGCGACCATTAACTACCTCAGTTTGTATTGTCCGCCACTGGCGCGGCGTCGCGTAAATCCCGGCTCAAGCTAACGCGGTTGCCATCCACCATTTCACTGATTTCCTTAATCATTTTCAGGCGGCGCGGATCCGGGTGCATGGACTCCATTAATAGCTGCTGTGCCTTGCGATAGAAGGCTTGGGCTGAGAGTCGGTCGCTAATTGTCATAGATTTGTCGCCTTGCCCAATATAAGACATGACCGACACCATCAAATAAGCCCAGCGTAGTTCATTTAAGTAGGTATCTAATTCGACTTCATTAATAGTGCCTTGCGCTGCCAAGTGGGTAATCAGGTGCATTGCCGTGTTCAAATGCAGCTGTGTCTTGGCAATTTGAGCATCGCTGTCGCACTGATAACTAATGTTATGGCGATTTTTGAGATTCAGAAGCTCTTCTGAGTAGGTCTCGCTCTTGCGGATTGCCGCTTCAATCTGTTCAGCATGCCGGTCGTCCAGAGTCAGCATCTGTTGCTGTAGGCTTATCACCATGTCATTTATATGTTTGGTAATAGTTCTGTTGGGCAGGGTCTGCTCAAGGCAGGTGACAAGTTCGATCAACTCGTCCACTTGGATACGTAGCCGCCGCTGCTGCAAACGGCGTTCGCGTTGGCGTAACTGAATACGGCTGATAGCACTCACAGCGAAAAGTGTTATCAGCATCAAAAAAACAAGAATCACAATCAGGGTCATGCGGAGTCTGCTTGCTGGGAGAAGATGAGATTTCCGGTTTACACCGGTTTCTCATCCTTAAGTACCTATAAAAATATAAATCTTTTAAAAACAATTAATTAGGCTATTATTTTAAAGTTATCACTCAACTTGATATCAGGTATTTTTTGCACTTGGTGGATTGCTCAACTATAAGACATGCTGGAAATTATAGCTTGACCCCTTGGGGTTCTAGACTTATATATGCGCACCTTCAAAGCTAGTTTAACCCGTCTTAGGGGCGATGTTGTATCCATTTGGCGCATTTTTCTACCTTTATACTGCCTCCTTTATAGAGATATTTCTAACTACCATGGGTAAATCCTTAGTTATCGTAGAGTCGCCGGCCAAGGCGAAAACCATCAATAAATATCTGGGTAGCGATTTTATCGTCAAATCCAGTATCGGCCATATTCGCGATTTACCAACCAGCGGCGGCGCCAAACCAGTTGATGCTAAAGAGCGTGCCAAGCAGGCCGCAGCAACTCGTAAGATGTCGGCAGAAGACAAAGCTGTCTACCAAGCTAAAAAAAGTAGAAGCCAATTAATTAACCGGATGGGCATAGATCCCGACAATGGCTGGGAGGCTCAATACGAAATCCTGCCCGGAAAAGAGAAGGTCGTTGATGAACTGAAAAAGCTCGCGGAAAAGGCCGACATGGTTTATCTCGCAACCGACTTGGACAGAGAAGGGGAGGCGATTGCCTGGCATTTGCGTGAGGCGATCGGTGGCGACGAGTCGCGCTATCGCCGTGTGGTATTTAATGAAATCACAAAAACGGCCATCCAAAACGCGTTTAAAACGCCGGGCCCCATCGATCAGAACCGCGTAGACGCCCAACAGGCGCGCCGCTTTCTGGATCGTGTCGTGGGTTACATGGTGTCACCACTCCTGTGGGAAAAGGTTGCTCGCGGGTTATCAGCTGGTCGGGTCCAATCAGTTGCAGTTCGGCTGGTCGTTGAGCGTGAACGTGAAATTCGCGCGTTTGTCCCGGAAGAATATTGGACTTTATCTGCTGATTTGCAGGCCGATAAAAATCAGAGCGCCAGTTTTGAGGTTAAAAAACTCGGCGAAGAAGCTTTTAAGCCAATTAATGAATCCCAGGCGATGGCGGCAGTCAAAGCCTTGCAGGGAGCGGCCTATAAAGTCACTAGCCGTGAAGACAAACCCACCCAATCCAAACCCTCTGCCCCCTTTATAACATCTACTTTACAGCAGGCAGCCAGTACGCGTTTGGGGTTTGGCGTTAAAAAGACCATGATGATGGCGCAACGCCTCTATGAGGCGGGCTACATTACTTACATGCGTACTGACTCGACCAATTTAAGCAAAGAAGCGGTCGATTCATGCCGTGAGTATATTCTAGAAAACTTCGGCAAACGTTACTTGCCCGAATCACCAGCGGTTTATTCCAGCAAAGACGGTGCTCAAGAAGCGCATGAGGCGATTCGCCCATCAAATGTTGATACGCTGCCCAATCAGTTGAGCGGAATGGAGCGCGATGCTGAGCGCTTGTATGGGTTGATCTGGCAGCAATTTGTTGCCTGCCAAATGAACCCGGCGGAGTACACCAGCACTAGTGTGGTGGTCAATGCCGGTGATTATGAATTGCGCACCCGTGGTCGCGTGATTCGCTTTGACGGTTATACCAAAGTTAGCCCTCAAGTAGCCAAGAAAGATGAAGATGTTGTCCTGCCTGACATGAAAGTAGGTCAGGTCTTGCCACTACTGAAGCTCAATCCTCAACAGCATTTCACCAAACCTTCTGCTCGCTATACTGAAGCCAGTCTTGTGAAAGAGTTGGAAAAGCGTGCGATCGGCCGCCCATCGACCTATGCCTCCATTATTTCCACTATTCAGGAGCGCGGCTACGTGCGCCAGGAAAATCGCCGGTTTTACGCTGAAAAAATGGGCGACATAGTAACTGAGCGCCTGGTGGAGAGTTTTGATGACCTAATGGACTACGGTTTTACCGCAAATATGGAAGAATCTCTGGATATAGTTGCGCAAGGCGGTAAGAACTGGCGTGCCCTATTAGATGAATTTTATGCCGACTTCAGCAACAAGCTGTCTTTAGCGTCTAGCAGTGCAAAAGGCATGCGCGCCAATGATCCTACTGACACTGATATCGCTTGCAGTCTGTGTGGCCGTCATATGCAAATCCGCACGGGTAGTACCGGCGTATTTTTAGGTTGTTCAGGCTACGCGCTGCCGCCGAAAGAGCGCTGCAAAAATACGATGAACTTGGTTTCAGGGGATGAAGTTATTGATGCTGATGCTGACGAAGAGGCTGAATCTCGCCAACTGCGCTCCAAACACCGCTGCAAGCTCTGTAATTCGGCGATGGATTCTTATTTGCTCGATGAAAATCGTAAGTTGCATATCTGCGGTAACAATCCGGATTGCTCCGGTTATGAAGTCGAGCAAGGAAGTTACCGCCTGAAGGGGTATGAGGGACCAACAATCGAGTGTGATAAATGCGGCAGCGAGATGCAGCTGAAAACCGGCCGTTTCGGTAAATACTTCGGTTGTACCAATAGCGAATGTAAAAATACGCGCAAGCTGCTAAAAAGTGGGGAGGCAGCGCCGCCAAAAGTTGATCCGATAGTGATGCCCGAGTTGCGTTGCGAAAAGGTGGACGACCACTATGTGTTGCGTGATGGTGCTGCCGGTTTATTCCTGGCTGCAAGCCAGTTTCCGAAAAACCGGGAAACCCGTGCGCCCTTGGTTGAAGAGCTTTTGCCATACAAAGAACGAATAGATCCCAAATACCATTTCTTGTTGTCGGCCCCGGTAACAGATCCAGAGGGAAACAAAGCCATCATTCGTTTTAGTCGTAAAACCAAAGAACAGTATGTGCAAACAGAAGTTAATGGTAAGGCGACTGGCTGGAAAGCTTTTTACAATGGCGGTAAATGGCAAGTTCAGAAGTAGCCTGACACTCCGCCGCCTTCGGGTGGCGGGATATACTTTCCCTCCTAGCTGATTTGCGATCTATGTCAATAAGTCATCTATCTCTTGTAAATCAAAAGCTGGCGATGGCTAATAGTCTTATTGCTAATTTAAGCACCGCCTCGGCAAGTTCAGCATCGCTTCAACAAAAAGCGCTCACGGATGCAGTAGTGTTTCATCTGGCAATCGCGGTTCACTTTTATATTCGCGAGCTCGCTGAGTTGCAGGGAATTAAAAATTTGTCTTCCATTAATTCAGTTGATGATCTGAGTGCTGTGCTCAAACAGTTAGACAGATCTTCATCAGAAGTATCCGAATTAGCTAATCTTCTTCACACAGCTGATACTTGGCTTAATCAGCTAGTGCGATATTACAAACAATTATTTCACTCGCCGGAAAGGCCGAAGGAGCGAAAAGCGTTTGGTTTAGAAAACCGGATTGATGTTGTTGAGCTAACAGAAGTAGAAGATGCGACTCTATTCAACCTAACTCGCGAGCATCTGAGTCAATGGCTGGATAATTTCCGCGCATTAATTGCTCGCCAGCGGGAGATTGGAGCGGAATACTGATAAAAAGTTGAACCAGTATAATGACTGTGGCACAATCTACGCCCTTCGCGCTGCCGTGCTTATTGAGATTTGGCATTCATTAAAGTTGAGGGTGCGTTGTGTAAAATCGGTACTTTTATCGATGCGATAAAAATCTGAAAGCGGACGTGGTGAAATTGGTAGACACACCAGGTTTAGGTTCTGGCGCCGCAAGGTGTGAGAGTTCGAGTCTCTCCGTCCGCACCATAAAATTTCAATGAAAAAGAGGCTTAGAAATAGGCCTCTTTTTTTGCCCGGCTTTTGGTAAGTCTGGATGTGGCATTTATTTATTGTATAGCCATCCAATTTCCTTCCGGTGTTATGTCTACGATAGGTCTCTAATTTTCGTCAATGTTTCAATCATGTAGGGGAAATTCTCCTGATAGGTGTCCGAGTTGCAACTATCCTGGACGGCCTTCATTGAGTTAAGTAATTCATCTGCTTTTTCAGGTTGTTGGCTTGCAAAATTTGGATTGCTAAAAATGAATCTCCTCTTAGCCTCATACCAGCTAATAAGTTCAGGGCATCCGCTAAAAGTATTTTTTAAGTAATCACTTTTAATTATTTTTAAATAATTATTGCACTCTGTAGAGTTAATCCCTTTTACGCCCTGAGCCTCCATTTTGGTGTCGCACTGGAGTCCTAAACTGTTAACGTAAGATAGTCGCGCCTTGAGAGCGCTAACTTTTTTATTCACTGAAGCTATTTCTGCATCTCCCAGGACAGCAGCCGAGTAAAAATATGCGAGTGAAAGAACTATTTTTTTCATTGCGGTACCAATAACTTTAGGGTGAGCGGATTTTTTAACCGGTTTCTTAGCGAACACATGCAAGTATTACTGTTTAATACCATACCGGCAACATCGCCAATTGCCGCAACTGCCGAATAGGGCATGCAAATCTTGGCTAGCCCTAAGGCGTGGCTCAAATTTGTGTTGCCGCTCCAAAATCTGAGTGTGCTTCTACTAAATTTAAGGCAAATGCTGCCATTTGAACTGATATATATATCTGTGTATCATTCGCGCCCTGTTTACTCACTTTCCACCGAATAGAAAGTAGGGATGTGAGTCGTAGTAAGCATGACGAAGACAGACAAACCGTAGAAAACAATGAGTTACACCTTTATGGGGTGCTCGGGCGTTATTCGCTTATCGGTAAAATCTCCGTCCGCACCAAACTCCCCCGGCGTCCTGCGAGTAGGGCGCCAGACCAACCGCCAAACATTTTCAGTATTTTACGAGGCATATATGCAGGTTTCACTTGAAACAACTTCTGGATTGGAGCGCCGCTTAACCGTGGGCGTGCCTGCGGATCAGGTAGAGAATGAAGTTGAGAATCGCCTGAAGCAAGCGGCGCGTAACGTAACCATCAAAGGTTTTCGCAAAGGCAAGGTACCAATGTCCGTTGTGAAGCAACGTTTCGGAGCTGGTATCCGTCAAGAGGTTGTTGGTGACGTAATCAGCCGCTCATTCTACGCTGCGGTTCAAAAGGAGAATGTTAAACCGGCAGGTCAGCCGTCAATCCAGCCTAAGCAATTGGCCGCCGGTAAGGATCTCGAGTACATCGCCACCTTTGAGGTTTATCCGAGCGTTGAGTTGAGTGATCTGTCGGCATATGAAATCACAAACTATAAGGCGGAAGTAACAGAGGCAGATGTTGACAACATGATTGAAGTGTTGCGTAAACATCAAGCTACTTGGTCAGTTGTTGAGCGCGTTGCTGCTGAAGGTGATCAAGTCAATATTAACTTTGTTGGCACTAAGGATGGCGTCGAGTTTGCTGGTGGTAAGGCAGACAATCACAACTTGGTGCTTGGTTCCAAGTCGATGATCCCTGGTTTCGAAGAAGGCATCTTAGGCGTGAAGGCTGGTGAGCAGAAGGTTGTTACTGTCACTTTCCCTGAGGATTATCAAGCTGAAGAATTAAAAGGTGCGGTGGCTGAATTCACCATCACAGTAAATAGCGTATCTGAGGCTCAGCTGCCAGAGCTTAAGAAGGAGTTCTTTCAAAAGTTTGGTGTTGAAAAAGGTGGTGAGAAGCAATTCCGCAAGGAGGTAAAAGCCAATATGGATCGGGAACTGGCTAACGCTCTGAAAGCGAAAGTTAAAACCCAGGTTATGGATGCTCTCATCGGATCGCACAAAACTGAAGTGCCTAAAGCACTTATTTCCAACGAGATTCAGGTCTTGCGCAACCAAATGTTGCAGCGTTTTGGTGGTCAACAGCAAAACTTTGATGTAAAGACTTTGCTGCCAGATAGCATGTTCCAGGATGAGGCTGCACGTCGTGTAACCTTGGGTTTAATCGTTGGT
>DATIDX010000228.1:0-16638 GCA_035456025.1 Cellvibrio sp.
TACATTACTGTTTGTGTGTTCACTTCATCTGATAATTGGTTTTCGCCAATCACCATCCGCAAGTGCCCACACGCATTGCTTGATCTGTCTTGTTAAAAAACCGGTTAGCGCTTCGGCTCAACCGTGGGAGGCGCATTATACACACCCTCTTTCTATTTGCAAGCACCCTCTTATTCAGATTTCGCTTGCCGGTGATTTCACACAAAGCTGTTCGCCTTCGCTTTTTCACCACTCGCCGTTAAGCGAGGCGCGCATTATACGCATTAACTTCTGCTTGTAAACTATTAATTTTCTTAATTTTTTACATGCTTGCCAAACCTTCAATCTTTCCGCTTTTGCGGTTGGACCCAGCTCGGCAAGGGCGCGCACTATACGAATCCGGACACCCCCATGCAAGCTTTTTTTAGACTTATTTCGCTTTAATTTCGATAATGGTCAATTGACAATCAAGAGCAACAAAAATCACGCAACATCAAACAAGTGATATTTCTTTTTACCCACTTTCGCGAGATAAAAGCGGCCAAAAAACGCATTCACTTCTGCAAAACAATCCGCAGCTTGCATATTATCGTCAATAGATTTGGCAGCACCATTAATAAGCACCGCACCTCTCGCCAACGCATCTTTAATCTGCTTTCCAGATGCAGCCAACTCAGCATCGGCCAACAGCTGGGTAAGAGGGGTGTCCGTGATCTCTGAGCGGATCAGCTTTGATGACGGTAACCCATCTTGCTGCAACTGCAAAAAGTCAGCCTCACTCAACCCGAACAACTCATCACTGAACAGCGCCTGCGTAATTCGCTGAGCAGCCAACAAGCCAGTATCGCCATGCACAAGCCTGGTAATCTCCTCTGCCAGTATTCGCTGCGCCTCCGGCTTACCTTGACGCACCGCATCCTCCGCCTCGATAGCAGCAATCTGTGCAACCGTCAAAAAGGTAAAGTAACGAAGAAACTTGTAGGCATCCGCATCTGCTGTATTCAGCCAGAATTGATAGAAGGCATAAGGAGAGGTCTTTGCTGCATCCAACCAGACAGTGCCGGTTTCGGTTTTGCCGAATTTTGTGCCGTCAGACTTGGTAACCAATGGCATCGTCAGACCAAACACCTGCGCGCCGTGCATACGACGAGCCAGATCAATACCACCGGTGATATTACCCCACTGATCACTACCACCAATCTGCAGGGTACAGCTGTTGCGGGCATAGAGCTCAGAGAAGTCATAAGACTGCAGCAACATATAAGTGAACTCGGTAAAGGAAATCCCTTCACCTTCGCGCTCAATCCGTTGCTTTACCGATTCCTTATTAATCATGTTATTAACAGAGAAGTGCTTGCCCACATCGCGCAGAAAACTCAGCACATCAATCTTGCCCACCCAATCCAGGTTATTCACGACTTCAGCTGATTGAGCGCCACAATCAAAATCGATAAATTGGCTGACTTGCCTCTTCAGTTTATTAACCCAATCAGCGACTACGTTGGCGGTATTGAGCTTGCGCTCCTGCGCCTTGAAACTTGGATCACCAATCAAACCAGTAGCACCACCAACCAGAGCGATAGGCTTGTGGCCGGCGAGCTGGAAGCGCTTCAGCATTAACAAAGGAACCAAACTACCTATGTGAAGACTATCGGCAGTGGGATCAAAACCGCAATAAAGGGTGCGACTTGCTGAATTAAGATGCTCTGCAAGGGCGTCACCGCCGGTCATCTGGGCAATGAGCCCACGATCCTGCAACTCTTGCAGGAAATTAGTGTCAATAGCTGTCATAACGCACCAACCAAGCTTATAAAAGTGTTTCGATTAGGAACAAAAAGGCGCAAAGATACCGCATCTTGCTTCAATTACAAGCCGAAACCTGAACCTTGTTTCAGCAAGATGAAATTTTGGGGTGTTACGAGCGTTTTTTTCTGCTATAAATGTTCTTTGTTGGATCACTTATCTATAAAAAATTTGCGATTTTCTGCCCATGCATCCAGTTAAAAATTATTACAAAACCTTTCGATCGACCCTATTTCAATATGTGCCGCGCGCCCATTTGGCTGCTGCTGCCGCGCTGTCAGTCGGATTAGTAATAGTATTGGGAAGTGAGCAGCAAACAGACTCCGCTATTACTAGTGTGCCGAGCCAAAACATTCCGGGGCTTCACATTCAGGGCATCGATACTCAAGCAACGCCCATTGCAGTCCCCGAGGTAGAAAATATTATCCAGGCGATCGCTGCGACGCCCGAACTATCCAATCCGCAAGCAATAGAGCCGGCAGCACCGCAGTGGAAAGAGTTCACTGTGCAAAATGGTGATAATCTCTCGATTCTATTTAAACGCGCCGGCCTGAACGACCGCACCATTTACGAATTATTCAGCGACACTAAGGATGCTAAAGACCTCCGCAACATCCGGCCCGGTCAAAAAATGGAGTTTTTGGTAGATAATGGCCAGCTGCAAGGCCTCAACTACATAGTTGATGAGCTTAATAGCCTGAAATTCACCCGCGAAGCCAAAGGCTTCACCAGCAAAGAAACTGCACTTAAACCTGATGTCAAATATGCCTTCCGTCAGGCATCTATCGATAGCTCTCTGTATATGGCTGGTAAGCGCGCCGGTATGCCGAGCACACTAACTATGGAGCTGGCAAATATTTTTGGTTGGGATATCGACTTCGCCCTTGATATCCAGAAGGGTGACAGCTTTAAAGTGATGTATGAAGAACAGCATCTCGATGGCAAAAAAATCGGTACTGGAAAGATAATGGCTGCCGAGTTCACTAACGGCGGAAAAACCTTCAAAGCTGTTCGCTATACAGACAAAGAAGGTGTTAGCAACTACTACACTCCAGATGGTCGCGGTATGCATAAAGCTTTCCTGCGGACCCCGATCGAATTTGCCAGGATAAGCTCCCATTTCAGCTTGGGGCGTAAACATCCAGTATTGCATATCATCAGGGCACATAAAGGTACAGATTACGCAGCGGTGCGCGGCACGCCAATACGTTCCACGGGCAATGGGAAAGTTGCGTTTGCCGGTCGTAAGAATGGTTTTGGTAATACCGTTGTTATTCAACATGGCCAAGGTATTGAAACCTTGTATGGACATATGAACGGCTTTGCCAAAGGTATTCGTGCAGGCTCGCGCGTTAGCCAAGGGGATGTAATCGGCTACGTGGGCTCCACTGGTTTAGCATCTGGCCCGCACTTACATTATGAATTCCACGTTAACGGTCAAGTCCGCAATCCAGTAACTGTGCCGCTGCCAAAGTCGATCGGTATCGAAAAGACTGAATTGGCGCGTTTCAATGAAACTACTCGCCCGCTAATCGCAAAGTTAGATCAATATAAATCCTCGAGCCGCTTGGCGGTTGCCAAAAGCGGTAGCAATAACAATTAATTCTCCATGCCTACCAGCCAGCTTTATATCGGCTTGATGTCTGGGACCAGCGCTGATGCGGTTGACGCGGTGCTGGTTGATTTTTCTCGCAATAGTCACCTCTTGGCACATCATAGCGCTTCGCACACAGCAGAAATTCGCCAGCAAATCCACGCCCTTACACTCCCAAGTGATAATGAAATTGATCGCATGGGCGAGCTGGATACCAAACTCGGAAAAGTTTTTGCGCGAGCTTGCCTGGAATTATTGGCAAAAGCAGGAGTTAATCCAAACCACATATGCGCAATCGGCAGCCATGGTCAAACTATTCGTCATCGCCCGCCAGGTTCACCGGAGGGTAATTTTACGCTGCAAATTGGCGACCCAAACCTGATTGCCGAGCTGACCGGGATTACCACTGTCGCAGATTTTCGCCGCCGCGATATGGCAGTCGGCGGGCAAGGTGCCCCATTGGTACCTGCATTCCATCGCGCTATGTTCCACTCACAAAGTAAAAACCGGGTCATCGTGAATATCGGCGGTATGGCCAATATTACCTGGCTACCCGAGCAGGGCCCGGCATCAGGTTTCGATACCGGGCCCGGCAACGTATTGATGGACGGCTGGATTCATTCATATTCCGGTGCTGCTTATGATCAGAATGGTGAATGGGCAGCCAGCGGCAAAGTCCAGTTGGACCTGTTAGCGAATCTGCTAACGGAGCCCTACTTCGCACAGACCGCACCTAAAAGTACCGGAAGAGAGAGTTTCAATCGCGCCTGGCTCAATAAAAGCCTCGCCAAGCTCGCCCTTCAGCCAGTTGCCGCAGATGTACAAGCGACTTTGTTAGAGCTGACAGCAACAACTATCGCAGACAGCATTCGTCAATTGAGCTCCGCAGCCAAAGAAATATACGTGTGTGGAGGAGGCGCCTACAACGCAAAGCTGATGTGCCGTCTGCAAGACTTGTTATCCAGCGACACCGTAATGAGCACAGCCGCGCTGGGAATAGATCCACAGTGGATGGAGGCAATGGCATTTGCCTGGTTAGCGCAGCAAACCATAGAGCGTAAACCGGGAAATTTATGTGCTGTGACGGGAGCGAGAAAAGAAGTAATTTTGGGTGGCGTTTATTATCCCTGAGTAAACACCACCAAACGCAGTACTAAATACTAAAGGAGGAGCCGCAACCACAGGTGCTGGAAGCATTGGGATTCTGAATCACAAACTTGGAGCCTTGTAACCCCTCTTCGTAATTGACGACTGCGCCCACCAAGTATGGATAACTCATCGCATCGACTACCACTTTAACGCCACCGCGTTCAACCACCGAGTCATCCTCTGCAACTGCTTCATCGAAAGTGAAACCATACTGGAAGCCCGAACAACCACCTCCGGTCACATACACGCGCAGTTTTAGGTCTGGATTGTCCTCTTCTTCGATCAGGCTGCGCACCTTGGCGACAGCACTTTCAGTGACAGTGACAACCTGAGGAATATAGGTTTCAACGGTAGACATAGATACTCCGGATAACAACAAAAGCCTGTCAGGGCGATAGTCATTATCCCTTTACCCTAGTAAAACAGTCAACTATTAAGCCTTGGCGATAGCGATATCCAATACGTTCGCCGACTCCTTCTGTTTATTCACCATGCTGCCATTAACCTGGGCGCCTTTAACCATTTCAATGGATTGATAATGGATAGTACCCGTAACATTGCCTTTGGCAGCCAGCTCAAGATGCTTACCGCTATAAATGTTGCCGATAACTTTGCCGTTAACTATCACTACGGGCACCCGAATTTCGCCTTCCACCATCCCTGTTTCAGCAATGACCAGCTTTGCATCTTTTTCATCTTCGGCAATGATATTGCCAGTAACCTTGCCTTCCAGCTGTAACTCGCCGGTGAAGTTAAGATCGCCAATCACTTTAGTTGCGCGTGATATCAGGGTGTGATTATTGGAAAACGCCATCAGGGGACTCCTTAGCAAATGCTATTTAATATCTGGCCATTCAATTTCAGCATCAATTGTCACCGGATTGCGCCGCGCGCTGGATTTGACTTCCAGTTCAATCCGCACAGGAGCAAAGCCATCCGGCAATACAATTTCTGCATCAATGTTTTGGAAAAATTTAAAACTCAGCGGGATAACATCGGCCATTGGCTCCGCGCCCACCTTGCTAACCACTAATTCGTGCAGCGAAATCTTTACCTCGCCACCGTCTTTTTGCCCGACAACCACTGCACGCAGTTCCCCGACAAAATCCTCATCGTCCTCAGCCAGTTTTTGCACCGCCAGCTTGAACTGCTGTTTGTTGTCCGCGATGGGCGTGACTGAGAAAATTCCGAAACTGATACCTTTGGGATTGTTATTGCTCTTGGAGGTCATGATGCGATACACCTCCAAATCCCGTTGCAGCGCGGCCTTTTCATCGCGCAATAGCATCACTCGCTTGCGCATCTCTTCGCCCGCCTGCCGATCTACCTCGGCATTTAACTGGTATTTAGCCACTTCACGCTTTGCCTCACCCAGATCCTGGTTAAGCTTTTCTACCTGTGCGCGCAGCTCTTGTGCCTCTTGCACCGACAATCGTTCGCTACTGGCTTGGTGCAGGGCGAAAAAATAAGTGGCGATGAGAGCGGCAATAGCCAGCGCCACCAGCGACAGGACAATCAGGAGATTCCGCACCGGGCGATGCGGAACTACTTTCATAAGGTAAACAGGGGAGCCTTTTACTTTGGCCTTAGCGGGATTCATAGCTACCAATCTTATTATTAACGGGACACAGCAGGCTGTATCCCGTATGGTTAGAGTCGGAGTGTAGAAACAGAAAACCTGGATTTACGGCAACAGGGCCACAACATCCAGACCGGCCCGCTCATCAAAGCCAAACATAATGTTCATGTTTTGGATCGCTTGGCCAGAAGCGCCTTTGGTGAGGTTATCAATCACCGAGAGTACGACGACAGTATCGCGCTGTTGCGGACGCAAAACCGAGATGCGGCAGACATTTGAACCTTTCACACTTCTCGTTTGTGGCAATTCCCCGGCTGGCAAGACGTCGACAAACGGCTCGTTGGCATAACGCTGCTCATAAAGGGACTGCAAATCCGGCACCTTGGTCGCATCCAGCAAGGTTGCATAAAGGGTGGCATGGATACCGCGGATGATCGGCAGCAGGTGCGGCACAAAGGTGAGCGCAACGGGGGCAACGCCAGCGGGCTGCACATCGCGTAAGCCCTGCTCGATCTCTGGCAGATGGCGATGACCAGCCACACCGTAGGCTTTAAAGCTGTCGCTGATTTCCATCAACAGGTTATCGATCTTGGCCTGACGCCCGGCGCCGCTGGCACCGCTCGCTGCATTAGCGATAAGGCGAGTCGGATCGACCAGGTTGTTTTCGATCAGGGGCAAGTAGCCCAATTGGGTCGCTGTAGGATAGCAGCCCGGGCAGGCAACCAACTTGGCAGTGCGTATTGCAGCGCGATTAACTTCCGGTAGGCCATAGACTGCCTGCGCAACCAGATCGGGCGCACCGTGGGTTTGGTTGTACCACTTTTCCCAAAGAGGTACATCGCGGATCCGGAAGTCAGCGGACAAATCAATAATGCGTGCTTTGGTATTCATCAACGCGCCCATCATATTTTGCGCTACACCGTGGGGAGTAGCGAAAAAGATAACATCGCATTGTCCTAACACCGCCACGTCCGGCTCGGTAAATGCGAGGTCGATATGGCCGCGCAAGCTCGGATACATGTCCGCCACTTTAGTGCCGGCTTCGGCGCGCGAGGTAATCACAGTCACTTCTACCTGTGGATGTTTGGCCAGCAAGCGCAACAACTCCACGCCGGTATAACCAGTTCCGCCAACAATAGCTGCCTTAATCACCTCAACCTCCTCAAATCGTATTCAATGTCACTGCTCGGTTAATCCTGCAGCGGCGACTCTGGTATCCTGAGCGACCGCCACCGGACCCTGGCAAAAATAAGACGGCTATCATAAAAGCCTTATCCCCAAATCGAAAGCAAAAGCTGCCCGGCGATGGGTAAAACACAAGAAATCGCCTTTATCAATGCACATACGGTAATGGGCGACCTGCGTGAGCTGCCGCTGATGGGATTGGTCGGTCTGATTGTCGCGATTTTGGCAGCAACCTATATCCGCCTGCACGGATTAAGCTACCGCTGGGCGTTGCACCGGCCGACCTGCGCGCCGCTATGACCTTGCACGGATTGCCGCCGACGCCAACTTATTTGAAGCCTTGGAACTGATGAACCAACAGCAGGTTGATGCGCTCTGGGTGGAATCGCTTACCGATTCGCACCAGCCGCTGGGTATAATCAGCCGCGCGAAAATTGATAATTACTACAGGATTTAGCTTATGTTTTTGTGGATAAAAGCTTTCCATATTATTTCTGTTGTCAGCTGGATGGCCGCACTCTTTTATTTGCCGCGCCTGTTTGTCTATCACAGCATGAGCGCAGACGAAATCAGCCGCGAGCGGTTCAAAATCATGGAGCGCAAACTGCTGCGCGGCATCGCCAACCCGGCAATGATTGCGGCCTTTGTTTTTGGTATCTGGATGAGCTGGCTCAATTGGGAGTATTACTCCACTCAAGTCTGGTACTGGTGCAAAATTACTCTCGTCGTTTTACTCACCGGTTATCACCACGCCTGCATTGCCTATTGGAAGCAATTACGCGATGACCGCTGCATCAAGAGCCATAAATTTTTTCGTGTGTTTAATGAATTGCCGGTATTTTTGTTAATCGGCATTGTCATTTTAGTAGTGGTGAGACCGTTCACATGAACAATAAACTCTACGCGATTACCGATTCACAACTCACGCCCGGCGATGCTCTTTTCAGCAGTGTCGCAGCCGCACTCAAGGGTGGGTGCAAACTGGTGCAATATCGGGATAAATCCACCGATGGCGCGCGCCGCCAATATGAAGCTAAAACATTGTTGGGATTGTGCAACCAACATCAGGCACAGCTTATTATCAATGATGATGTTGCGCTCGCTAAAGAGGTTGGCGCCCACGGCGTTCATCTTGGCCAGGACGACACTAACCCGATCGCCGCGCGGATTATCCTTGGCAACCAGGCAATTATCGGAGTGACTTGCCACGACTCACTGGAACTCGCACGCAAGGCCATTCAAGACAGCGCCAACTACATCGCCTTCGGCCGCTTTTTCCCGTCGAGCACCAAGCCCGAGGCGCGCCCTGCGCCTATTACATTAATCAGCGAGGCGCGCAAAGAATTTAGCAATACACCGATCGTCGTTATTGGCGGCATTACGCTGGAGAACGGCAAACAATTACTCGATGCGGGCGCCGATCTACTCGCCGTTTGCCACAGCTTGTTTTCTGCAACCGACATTAGTGCGCAGGTAAAAAAATTTAATGACTTATCAAATTAATTTTTAAAGTTAAGGACCCTCCATGAGCCGCTCAGAAGAATTATTTTTACAAGCACAGAAAACCATACCCGGTGGGGTCAATTCACCAGTGCGTGCATTTAAAGCCGTTGGCGGAACGCCGATATTTTTTGAAAAAGCCTTGGGCGCTTACGTGTGGGATGCGGACGGCAAACAATATATCGACTATGTACAAAGTTGGGGGCCAATGGTGCTTGGCCATGCACATCCGGAGGTCATTAATACCGTCATCGAAACCGCAAAATTTGGTTTGAGTTTTGGCGCGCCTACCGAGCGTGAAACCACGCTTGCAGAAAAACTGTGCACGTTAATTCCCAACATGGACATGGTGCGTTTCGTCAGCTCCGGTACCGAAGCCACTATGAGCGCGATACGCTTAGCGCGCGCCTTCACCAAACGCGACAAAATTATCAAGTTCGAAGGTTGCTACCACGGCCATTCCGATTCGCTGCTCATTAAAGCCGGCTCAGGCGCGCTAACGCTTGGAGTGCCGAGCTCGCCCGGCGTTCCTGCGGTACTTGCCGACCACACACTCACACTCGATTACAACAATGCCGAACAAGTGCGCGAATGTTTCGCCAAACTCGGTGACCAAATTGCCTGCATTATTGTTGAACCCGTTGTCGGCAATATGAATTGTGTTCCACCTGTGCCGGGATTTTTGGAATGTCTGCGTGAAGTCTGCGATCAATATGGCAGCCTGTTGATTTTCGATGAAGTCATGACCGGGTTTCGCGTCGCCCACAAAGGGGCGCAAGGGCATTATGCTGTCAATGCCGACATCATCACCCTTGGGAAGGTAATCGGCGGTGGCATGCCCGTCGGCGCATTTGGCGGCCGTCGCGATATTATGCAAATGATTGCTCCCTCTGGCCCTGTGTATCAGGCGGGCACACTTTCAGGCAACCCGGTGGCCATGGCTGCCGGTTTAAAAACCCTGGAGTTATTGGAGCAAGATGGTTTTTACGAAAACCTCAGCGCGCGCACAACGCAATTGGTAGAAGGTTTGCAAAAATTGGCCGATGAGGCAGGCATTCCCTTTACCACTAATCACGTCGGCAGCATGTTCGGTTTCTTTTTTACCAGCGAGAAAAAAGTCACTAACTTCAAGCAGGTGATGGCCTGCGATATTCCGCGTTTCAATAAATTTTTCCACGGTATGTTAGAGCGCGGCGTGTACTTGGCACCGGCGTCTTACGAAGCCGGGTTTATGTCGGGCGCGCATTCGGCAGCAGATATAGATAACACATTAAAAGTTGCCGCCGAAGTATTTGCTCTGCTGAAATGATTGCAATATTTTTGCAAAAAAAAACCGGCGCAATGCCGGTTTTTTCCATTAAAAATGCTTACGCGATATAAGCCGGGCCAAAACCAAAACTCCAGATCAATACGGTAATCGCCATAAGCGCAACAAACATTACCAGTCCGATGGTCAGGATGGAGCTGGCGTAAACAAAACCTTCGTCCTCGGGGATTTTCATAAATATCGGGATTCCTGTGTACAACAGGAACACGGTGTAAAACACCGCGCCTATGCCAACCAACATCACTAACACTACGTTAGGATAGAGTGCACACAGCCCCGCCACAAATAAGGGAGTTGCGGTGTAGGCTGCAAAGACAATACAGCGGCCAATACCGGGAGCCGAGTCATAGGTACGCGACATCCAATCAATAAAGGCACCAATAATTCCTACGCCAGCCAGCAGCGCGAGGTACATCAGGATGCTCATCACGATTGCGCTGGATTCGGTTAGCCTCACCGGCGCACCATTACCAATAATCCAGCCAATTTTTGTGGTGCCAATAAACATAGAAACAGGTGGAATAAGCGCGAGGAACAGCACATGGGCAAAATAGATATGGGAAACACTTTCTTCGGTATCGCGGATTTCCTTCCACTCTTGTTGTGGATGGGTAAACAGGCCGGCAACATGGGAAATCATATCTGTCTCCAACAATGTTAAGTGATATGGCTTTTACTATCGTTATTAATAACCTCAGTACCTGTGTAACTTGCTTGTCTTGATTAAGTATATAGATAGGTGCGTTACTCGTCCCAACGCAGTTAGATCAAATGAAATTCAAAAAATACTAGTCAATAACTGCAACATCTAAATACAGTTTATCTACCCATGAGCTGTTGCATATCAGCCAATAGCGTTTCTGCTTCAAAGGGCGGAGCGAAAGTGCCAACGAACTCTGCAGCGGGATTGACCAGAAAAATTCGTGTGGAGTGATTTACCTGATAAATATCTCCTGCGTTGGTTGGCATATTAATTCCAGCCGGAACTGTTAACACTTTCCCATCGATAATCACCGAACGATCATAAGCAGCACCAAAAAATTGTGCGACCTTGGCTAACTCACCATTACCCCCCCGCAAACCCAGAATACCAGGGCTAAAAAAACTGACGTAACCGGCCAACTTCTCACGCGTATCCCGCTCGGGATCAACGCTGATAAACACCACGCTTAACAATTCCCGGTTTTCGTTTAATGCCAATACCTTGGCCAATTTTTGCAATTCGAGCGGGCAAAAATCCGGGCAGGAGGTGAATCCAAAAAATACCAGACTCCACTGCCCTTTAAACTGCATTGGACCAACTAATTGCCCGCGATGATTTTCCAAACTGAACTCAGGTAAAGATTTTGGCGCTGGCAAAAGTTGGGTTACATTCAAAGAAGACGGTGAAAAATATTGCGCGCCCGCGACCACACCTAACCCCATACTGAGAAGAATCACCACAGAAAACACTATGGCGAGCATCTTTTTATTGGCGGCAGTATTTGTCTGGCCAGTCATTTTATTATTCATCCCGTTTAACAAGGGTTTCTACGCTCTGGCGCGAACCGTCACTAAAAGTAAATGTAATTCTGACGGGAGTATCAAGCACTAAGGGAATGCGCGGCTTCATCAACATGATATGCACCTCGCCCGGCTTTAAATCGACACTCGATTGCGCTGGAATACTTAGCTGATCCAAATGTTCCATAAACACTTTATCGCCTTGCACTTTATTCACGTGCAGCATTGCCGAGGCACAGCAGTCTGCACTTACTTGGGTAATAACTTGCACCTGTTGCTGCTGATTGGAGAGTTTCATATAGGCGGCGCTCATTTGAATTGCCGGCGGAGCCAACTTTACCCAAGCACTCTCGACCACCAAATCGGCGTGCGCAGATTGGCTCAACAAAAGGAAAAAAAAGCTCGCGAGTAAATATTTATTGCGATAAAAAACCGAAATTCCAGATGACATAATGATCCACCAACAAAACCAAAAATAACACCATCAGATGGACGATAGAAAAGCGGAAAGTTTCCATCGCTGTGTTAGCGTCCGGATTGAATTTCAATCGCCAGGCGCAGTGAATAAATTTTGAATTAAGGTAGAGACTGGCAAATAAATATAAAATTCCCGTCATGCCTACCAAATAAGGCAAGAGGCAAACGATCAACAATAACAACGTATATAACAAAATAGCGGTTTTCGTAAATTCAATGCCGTGGGTGACCGGCAACATAGGAATATTAGCTTTCGCGTAATCCTTACAGCGATGAATCGCCAACGCCCAAAAATGCGGTGGAGTCCAGGTAAATACAATCATCATTAACAACAAGGCCTCCCCACTTAACTCACCGGTAATTGCTGTCCACCCCAACACTGGTGGCAATGCACCCGCAAGGCCACCGATGACAATATTTTGCGGTGTAGCGCGCTTTAACAATAATGTGTAAATCACGGCATAACCAAACAGTCCAAACAATGTCAGCATAGCTGTCAGCGCATTGACCGCGAAGAATAAAATGACGAAGCCAATCATGGCCAACGTACAAGCAAAGCCCACTGCCTGAATGGTCGTCAACCGGCCTTTAGGCAGAGGACGCATATGGGTGCGCGCCATTTGGGCATCAATTTTTTGATCGAGCACATGATTAAATGCGGCCGCAGCGGCAGATACCAAACCAATACCAAGGCTCGCTAATAACATTAACAACACATCCGGTGGTGTCGGTGTAGCCAACATCATCCCCACCCAGGCGGTAAGTACCAACAGCGCTACAACTTTAGGTTTGGTGAGCTGATAATAATCGCGGCAGTAATGGAGAAAGTCGGCACGGGCCAACACTGGAACCATAATAGTTTTTATCGTTGCCATAACCAGCTCCCGTTAATATTACTAACGACTTACAACATTTGAATCCAGAGAAATAGGCACGGAGGTTCTATCCGTAGATGGGCGGAGTAAAACTATTTTCCGCAAATAAACTACCACTAGCATTAATAAGTTCGCCGCTACCAAATTGTGCCCCACGGCGTTAAGCAGAGGTAACTGCGCAACAACATTTATCAAACCCATGGTTAATTGCAGCAGCAATAACCCGGCGATTGCACCTGCAAATAATCGCATCCGGCTACCCAGCGCACTACGCCAACACAAAAATGCAAAGCTGCCTAATACCAGCAATGTGATTATGGCTCCCATTCGATGCAACACATGAATACTCATACGCGCTTCGTAGGGAAGGACGCCATGTTCGTAAGTGTCATGTCCTAACGGCAAATTGAATGCGGACTGCACCGAAAAATGTTCGACCCATCCAGCCTCGCAAAACGGCAATTGATAACACACAGCCGCCGCATAATTTGTCGATGTCCAACCGCCTAGAATGATTTGTGCAATCAACACTGACAGCGCCAGATAGCCCAACGGCAACAGACGCGCAAGCCGTGGTTCTGGCGCAACATTGCGTGGCAGGGTGTGCTGGTGCCGGGCAATCTCGATGCGCAGTAAAGCCAGCAAACTCAACAATGCAAAACCACCTAACAAATGCGCCAGCACCACCAGCGGTAACAAATTCAGAGTTACAGTCCACATCCCCAACGCCGCCTGGAAAATTACCAGCGATAAAATAATTGCACTTAAGATGCGAAAACATTTTATCCATTGGCTCACCACTGCTATTGCCAACACACACAAGCCAAGTAAGCCTGCAATGTAACGATGCAACATTTCATTGTGCGCTTTATGCAGTTCTATTTTTGCATCCGGAAATTTAGCTTGGGCTTCGACTATGTGCCCAGCATGCAACGGCGCCGTGAGTTTACCGTAACAACCCGGCCAATCCGGACAACCCAGACCGGCATCAGTGAGACGTGTGTAAGCGCCCAACGCAATGACCATCAGCGTGAGTAAGAGAGTGAAATTGACCAGCGCTGCAAAACGATTCATGCACCGCTCCTGTCGTAGTTAATCAAGCGCAATAAATCAGAGCGGATGTTTTTTGCGAGATCACGCATATGTTCTGGATTTGCATCCACCGGGTAACGCAGCAATGCCAAGCCGCGCTGGTTTACGATGACAATTTGATTGTGCAGCTCCGCTGCTGAACTATTTTTTTCGTGCCAGCCGATTGCCGGAAAGTTATTTAATTGTGAGGGCTGCTGCTGAGCCAGCACCAAGGGTTTTATCTTTAATTGTTTGCGGCCCATACCGGCATAAAGTTGTTGTAAGGTAAATAATGCTTGCTCGCACTGCTGGTCGCAGGTTGCTGCCTGCACATAAACCAAATGCCAGTGAATATTCTTTTCGATTTTATTATTGGAAAGCGCCGCAATCTCATCGGGCAGCAACTGGATTTCATGTTGCAACCATTGGCCCTTATTGGTGCTCGCTTGGCTAAACCAACCCATCGACAAACTCAACTGGGCTGCAATCAAGGGCACAGCAGCACACAACCCAAATAACAGGAAAAACTTTGGCCCGCTCATAATTTTATTTCCTGTGGTGATTTACGCGCGCTTGCAGCCAAGGCAATCACTACCACCGCAAACGCCAACAAAAGCCACTGCAAGGCGTAGGCTTTGTGCCGCTCCGGCGGCAACACTACCGGACGATAATGGATTGAGAACGGAGAATTTGTCAGCTGGTATGCGAGGCCATTAACCAAAGGTCGATCGACGTAGCTATTGAGGGGCTCAACATCGACCTGCTGGATACGCATCGGCCATACGCCTCTATTTTCAATATTGGTTCCGAGCAGAACGCCTTTGGTTCGAGTGCGAAAAATTCCCCGGACATGCAATTCCGGCGGGATAGAAATTTCCGGTAAATATGCCCGCTGCAAGGGGGCTTCAACCCAACCTAAATTCACCAGTAACGCGGGAGAATCCGCACCATTTTTTTCAGTGCCCGCTGCATTATTTTCAACGGCGATAATGACATCATAGCCCACCCTGCCATTTAGTATCTGGTTATCAACCAGCCATATCATGGGCGTTATCCAGCGAGCAGAAAAATTCAAGTGCACACCATCGTAAGTACCGGGATCCATATCATTCAGCGATTTTATATCTGTCGCACCTCGAGCTTGCCAATCAGCAATGCGCAACAAAGTTTGCGATTTTTCAGTCGCACGTTGCCACTGCCAAAATGACAGACCCAATAACAAAGTGACCGCAACCAGGTTTATTAATAACCATGGCCAGCGAATTACCCAATAGCGATTGAACGCTATAATGGTCATACATTCACTCCTGCAGAGGTGCCTCCATGTTAATCAAAATTATTCTGGTTTCCCTGCTCGCTATTGTCGTATTCAGTTTGTTCCAGGCACTGATAGTCATGCTTAAAAATGATGAAGCGGCGCCAAAAATGTCAAAATTTTTAGGGCGACGTTTAATTTTCTCTGCGTTAGTTGTTTTGTTTTTGATCCTGCTGTTATTGACCGGGGTTATCACACCTAACCCTCGCCCCTACTAAAGGCAGCATTAGCCGCGCTCAAAGGACATAGACAAATACAAACAGATTCAACCAAACAACATCTACAAAATGCCAATACCAGGCCGCTGCCTGGAAACCAAAATGACGCTCAGCGGTAAAGTGACCTTTTATAATGATGCGCAAAAAAATGACGGTTAAAAAAATCGCCCCTAAAGTGACATGCAAACCGTGAAATCCTGTTAGCAGGAAAAAAGTATTGCCGTAGACCCCTGAGTCCAGCTTTAAACCCAACTCTTGATAAGAATGTACATATTCATGGCCCTGCAAAAACAAAAATAACGCGCCGAGTATTATGGTTAACAACAGGAAAAAGCCCAGTTGGGTATGTTTGTTTTGTTCAATACCCATATGCGCGAATTGCAGGGTAACGGAGGAGGCCAACAAAATAAGCGTGTTATAAAGTGGAATACCTTCCCACGGCATTGCCTGGGTTTCCAAACCACCGGGGGTCTTTACCAATGGCCACACGGCTTCAAAATTGGGCCAGAGGATTTCAGCAGTCATCGCATTATCGGCAGCACCATCAAGCCAGGGCACTGAAAGCACGCGCGCGTAAAAAAGCGCGCCGAAAAATGCCATAAAAAACATCACTTCAGAAAATATAAACCAGCTCATACCCTGCCGGAACGACCGATCCATTTGCTGACTGTAAAGCCCGTGCATGGATTCATCGATGACATTGCTGAACCATCCGAACAACATATAAAACAGCAGCGCAAACCCCGCGACAATCAAAAAAATGCCGATGCCATGCCGGCCGTCGGCAAGTGCATTCACCCACATGGCAGCACCGTAGCCCAAGAGGAAAAGCGACACAGCACCCACAATTGGCCAACTGCTTTGATGGGGAACATAATACTTTTGATACACAGCACCCATGGCACATACCTCCACTGGCAAAATGAGCAGACTAAAGCGTTGTTTATCGATTCGCTGTTTGCGGCGTGCTTTTATACAAACGATAAGACAAGGTGATAGTCGTAAAATGTTTTGGTAAATCAGGATCGATATAAAATTGCACCGGCATTGCTTTGCTCTCGCG
>DATIDX010000229.1:0-7295 GCA_035456025.1 Cellvibrio sp.
CTGCTGTTAAATCCAAACTGGCTGCCAAAAAACAAGCTGCCAAAGCAAAAGTTGCCGCTAAGAAAGCTGCCCTGAAGAAAAAAGTAGCGGATAGAAAAGCTGCCCTTAAAGCTAAAGTTGCAGCAAAAAAAGCTTCTCTAAAAGCTAAAGTAGCCGCCAAGAAAACTGCTGCAAAAGCTAAAGCGGCAGCTAAAAAGCCGGCAGCTAAAAAAGCGGTAGCTAAGGCGCCGGCTGTAGCCAAGAAGCCTGTAGCTAAAAAAGCGGTAGCGAAGAAGCCCGCTGTTAAGAAGCCAGTAGCTAAAAAAGCGCCTGCCGCTAAAAAACCAGCTGGTGCTGCACCTGCAAAACGTGGCCGTAAGCCAAAAGCTGCTGCTCCAACTGCAGCTTAATTACCGTTGCACAAATAAAAAAGGCACCTCTGGTGCCTTAGATCGCTGAAAACCCCACCCTAAAAAAGTGGGGTTTTGTATTTTTAGTGCACATTACCCGGTGTTACATGGGTGTCGGCGATGGTGCTTTGATTCAGCTTCGAATATTTTTTCTTTTAAGGGTGCTTTGTCATGGAGGCTGTCGATGTTTTATAGCTTGGCGAAGGCTTAGACTCCGCGCATTCGGTGCTTTTTTTACCTTAAATCCACAAATTAAGATGCTGCGTGTTCTTGCAGTACAATTTGATTAAATACATACGCATAGATTATCAACCGTTGATCATCTGGCTGGTTAACAAACTCTATACCGTAACTTACCAAAACTCCCTTCTCAAGATTATCGCTCGGATCAACTCGAGACCGAATCACCCCTGTCAATATTAATTCGGTTTTGACATCGCGAATCTCAACTTGAGCCGAGATCGTCAATGTATCGCCAATTGCAGCAATATCCTCCCCCAGTTCAATGCGGGCGCCGCTAATGCTCACATCCGAAAGAAATCCATTTGCCGTAATAGCTCCATCTATACTCAGATTCGTCACATCGATTTTTTCACGAACCGCCACACGCGTGGCTCCGCGAATGCCTTTAAAGGTAACTATTTCAGGGTAACTCAGATGCAAGACGGGATAGGGATCTTGCGTTTGGCTTTCAACGATACCAGCGAAAATGCCAATGCCATTATCAATCATCAAACGGACCACAATTTTCTGCCCTGCCCTGAATTTAACTAACTTACCCGCTTGCTTGGGCACTGAAAGTAAAATACTCCGACCGGGCAAGCACCCGATTAATCGACATGACAAACGCTCGGGCTGCCCTGCCAGCGTTGTGGTTTGCAATTGCAATGGATAACCATAAGATAGTTTTAATTCTTCGAATTTCATCGCCACGACTAGGTTAGTGATAGATTTATCGTGGAAGTGTAGCAGTAGAAATGACAGGTGCTGTGTAGGAGCAGGCTGGAGCTATTCAAGACTCGCGGATAACATCCCGATTTTGGCCGAGCGTCTCTGCAGACAAAACACCAAACTCTTTATTCCACTCAAGCAGTAACGACGCCAAGGCTTGCGATTGCTCGTGCAGTGAAACTAATTCTTCGATGGTATCTTTAGGGCCAAGATAAAGTTTGATTTGTCGATGTTTATTAGCCAATTCATGCTGTAAATGTTGTGATCGATATACTTCAAGCTTCCAGCGTAAGTTATGGGCGGTATTTCGGTAATAAGCGAGTTTTGTTTCCCGGGAAATAGGGCTAACGGAATTTAATGGGCCAAACACATTAAAATCCAATGCCAATACCATAGACTCCTTTGCGCTTGCGTCAGCAATTACCGTCGCCGTGCGCGCCTGCCCCATCAACTGAGCCAAATCACCGAAGACTTCTCCGGGTGTAACGAAATTGACAAGATCCCCACGCAGCGCCTGGTCCACATACACTGCCAATTTGCCCTTGAGTAAGAAGTAGAGCCAGTTGCTGGAATCACCTTTTTGCAGAACGATTTCACCGGGGTGGTAGGAGACAACCTTTGATGCCTGGAGTAACAATTCAAACTGTTTTAGATCTTGCTGCCTGACCACTTTGAAAAAAGGTATGCCGGACAATAAATGCTCCAGAGTGTCTCGTGGTACCTTGTGCAGAGCTTTCGTTTCCATCATTTACCCGTACGTATGTTTTTATCGAAATTCACGGCCAACCGATCTGGAGTGGTCAATACTGCCCCAAAAACTCCTTGGGGAGGTATGATACTACCGAAATCAAATAGAACAACTATAGTGAAATAAGGCTGCGATACGCCCATTACTTTTTCCTATATTACGGTGTCTGCTACACTCGTACTTTGCAGCAGTTCACTGGCACCATTAAACCAACCGAGACAATAAGTCCTTAATAATAGAGAGTAGCAAGACTATGCGCTTCAACCATCTATTCCGAGTGTTAATCAGCTTCACGCTGTTGATTTTCTGCCAACTGAGCCGTGCAGAACCTATGTTGAATGGGGTCGGCGTGCATCAGGAGCTAGGCCAGGAAGTTTTTATTGGTGCACTTTACGCTGAATCGCTCAGCAATAATGCCGACACGTTAATAAGTACTAATCAACCCGCCCGGATGGAGCTGAAAATTGTCTCCGCCGAGGGCTTGACCACTCGCCGTTTCAGTCGCATGTGGATCGAAGGTATGGCAATCAACAGCAAGCCCGAAATGCTTACCGCCCAAGCCGAGAACATGGTGAAATTTGACGGTTTGTTTAAAGGCCGGTTTTTAAAAGATGACCATATCGTATTTGCAAATACACCCGATAAGGGCGTCAATATCACCGTTAACGGCGTCCTGCTCGGCAATATCAAAGACAACGTCTTTTTCTCGATGCTACTGTCAACCTGGATTGGAAAAATCCCGCTCTCATCCGATTATCGCGACAGTTTGCTCAAAGTGGGCGATGTAAATAAAGCATTGAGTGCGCGTTTTGCTGGTATTAAGCCAAGTGCCGCGCGTACCGCTGAGATAGGTGTGTGGACCGGTGCTGCCGCCGTTGCAGTTGCCGCGACACCTAAGGACACCAAACCTGTCGCTACCACCAGCAGCGCCAAGACAACCGCCAGCACTACTTCTGCAGCAAGCGTAGAGAAGCCTGTTGCCGCTGCCCCCACACCCAAAGCTGCGGTAGTAACAGTTGCACCAGCAGCAAAAGCAGTGGATGAGGATGACGGCGCTGCATTGACCGCACAAAGCTTGTTGGCCCGCCAATTTTACGTATCTGATGCTATCAAGAAGATCCGCGGGAAAACCAAATACCCGCAACGCGCATTGGATCGCGGCCAATCCGGCAACGTACGTGTTGCCATTGTGATTGATCGCCAAGGGAACGTCATCAGCACCAATATTTTGGAAAGCAGCAAGTTTGACCTGCTGAACAAGGAGGCGATTGAAGCGGTAAAACGCTCTGTGCCCTTCCCGCCCCTACCAACAGAAATTACTGGCGGGCGTTTCGAGTTCTCTGTACCTATGCGTTGGACGCTTCCAGAGTAATTTTTGCCCTAATGAAAAAACCACCGATCAGGTGGATAAGAGCGCTGACAAACCCCTGGCCAAAAGCTGGGGGTTTTCATTTAGTGGCAACGCTTTTTAATAACTGCCATGCTCAATGAATCCGCACTCCGTTAAAACCAATGCAAATGCAGCCGCAATCGCACCAAAGTCATTGCCACCCTGCGTAGCTAGGGCTTTTTATTGGTGCTGGCCGGTTAATCGTTAACCCAGTTGACGTAAACGCTGCTCGATCACTTTATGAATACCGCCGCGCTCGAGTGCCGAATGTTCCGTAAGGCGATCAAGATGTATCGCATGCAGGTGCAAGCAGGGAGTAGAAGCATCGAGCTCGCGTAAATCCCCCTTCATTAGTACCGGCAAGAATGGTTTACCTGCTGGCAACTTCTGTCGAACGATATTTAGCCCCATTTGTAGCGGCACAGAGCGATATTTAACGGTGCCGCTGCGAAAAGGTATTCGCAAAAACAAACAGGGTCGCGACTGATATATTCCAGGAATAATTTCCATTCCGGT
The DNA here is from genome assembly GCA_035456025.1 of Cellvibrio sp. Classification (GTDB taxonomy): domain Bacteria; phylum Pseudomonadota; class Gammaproteobacteria; order Pseudomonadales; family Cellvibrionaceae; genus Cellvibrio. The sequence continues at coordinate 3,995 of DATIDX010000229.1, forward strand.
GGAGGTCACTGCATTTGCGGTAATGCCGTTGAAAGTATCGTGTGGCATATAAGGATTAGGCAAAATCACCAATTTACGATCCTCTTCCTTCGGCAGGAAAATGTTGTAATTGGTGTAGAGCTGTTCGACCGAACTGGAATAGACACAGAGTTTATTTTCAAACCCCATGACAAAATCTACCGCCCGCTGGTGCTGGTTAAAGGCATCAAGATCCCAAATGAGATCCTTGTTATCAGAGTTCGCGGTCAAGTGAATGCCTGTTCAGGATTGAGGTAGCTTTTGCGCTGAGTATAGCCAAGTGTCGTTTAATACTCATGACAGCTAGTCAGCGCAAATGAAATGACGAGCGGTATTAATGTTCACGCGTCGCGCGGAAAACGATATCGGGATGACGCTCCTGGGTGAGCGACAAATTCACCCGCGACGGTGCGAGGTAGGTAAGGTGCCCACCACCATCTAGCGCGAGGTTCTCGGCGCATTTACGCTTAAACTCTTCCAATTTCTTCGAGTCATTGCACTCACACCAGCGCGCGGTAGTCACGTTCACCGGCTCATATATGGCTTCAACTTTGTATTCATCTTTTAACCGGTAGGCCACCACTTCAAATTGCAGAACTCCCACCGCGCCTACAACAATATCGTTGTTATTAACCGGAAAAAATACTTGCGTTGAGCCCTCTTCAGACAACTGCTGTAAACCCTTTTGCAGTTGTTTCATCTTGAGCGGATCTTTCAACCGGATACGCCGAAACAGCTCGGGCGCAAAATGCGGGATGCCGGTAAATTTTAAATTTTCACCCTCGGTGAAAGTGTCACCAATCTGGATGGTGCCGTGGTTGTGCAAGCCGATAATATCACCCGCAATTGCCTCATCCACCGCGCTGCGATCTCCCGCCATAAAGGTTACTGCATCGGCAATTTTTACATCTTTACCCAAGCGCACATGTTTCATTTTCATGCCCTGTGAATAGGTGCCTGAACAAATGCGCATAAACGCAATGCGGTCGCGATGCTTGGGATCCATATTCGCCTGGATTTTAAAAATAAAGCCGCTGAACTTTTCTTCGCCAGGCTCTACTACCCGCTCATGGGTAGCACGCGCCTTTGGCGTTGGTGCCCACTCGACAAAGCCGTCGAGCATTTCACGCACACCAAAATTGCCTAACGCCGTTCCAAAAAATACTGGCGTCATACGACCGGCCAGATACTCCTCCAAATCGAATTGATTGGTTGCACCGCGCACAAATTCAATTTGGTCGCGTACGTCCTGCGCGTAGGCGCCAAGCAATTTAGTCGCCTCGTCACTATCCAAACCTTTAATCTGAATATCGTCGGGGATGGTATGCCCCATGCCTTGTTGGTAAACGTGGATAACATCGGTATAAAAATTGTAAACACCGACAAATTCTTTGCCGCTACCCAATGGCCAATTAATCGGGGCGGCGGTAATTTTTAAAACGTTTTCTATTTCATCGAGCAGTTCAACTGCATCGCGGCTCTCGCGATCCATTTTATTGATGAAGGTTAAAATAGGCGTGTCGCGCAGGCGGCACACTTCCATCAATTTAATCGTGCGATCTTCTACCCCTTTTGCACCATCGATCATCATCAACACCGAGTCAACTGCGGTGAGTGTGCGATAAGTGTCCTCCGAAAAGTCTTCATGGCCGGGGGTGTCGAGCAAATTGACGATCCGATCTTTATAGGGGAATTGCATTACGGAGGAAGTAACAGAAATTCCGCGCTCCTGCTCCATAGTCATCCAATCGGATTTTGCATGCGGGCCGCGCTTGCCTTTTACTGAACCGGCTAGCTGAATGGCATTACCCCACAGCAAGAGTTTTTCGGTAACTGTTGTTTTACCGGCGTCAGGGTGAGAAATAATTGCAAAGGTACGGCGCTTGGCAAGTTCGGCAGTTAAATTAATCATAGAAATATCGCGTTAAAGATGAAAAGAAAAAGTGCGGGAATTATACCCTGTAAGCTAGGGGTTCGTGCGGCGCACTGATGAAAGCCGCTCTGGCGCGGTGGGCAGAGTGTGTTGATGAATATGTTTTTTCAACCAGAGCAATGCCCACCCACCTAGCAACAAATTCGCCAGCGCTGTGGCGATAAAAAGACCGGTGATACCCCACCAATATTGCCCTAACCAAGCAAGGGGTAAATACACGAAGAGCACTCGGCCGGCGGAGAGAATCATTGCAGGCCAAGGACGACCCAAACCGTTAAATGCCGCATTGACCGACATCACCAATCCATAGGCGCCATAACTGATGGGTACAATCATTAAATAGGTGGCGGTGATAGTGACAACTTCAGGATGATCACCAAACAGCCCCGCCAAGTCGGCACCAAAAAAACCGAGGATTAGCGCCAGAACCATACCAAAAGCCAAACAAAAGCCGGTCAGAACACGCGCCGCCTCATGCAAACGGCCCACTTTTCCCGCTCCGGAGTTTTGCCCGAAAAATGGCCCAACCACCCCGGATAGCGCGTAAAACGCAATCAGTGCGAGCGGTTCGATGCGCATGGCGATACCGAGCGCGGCTACGGCATCTGTCCCATAGACAGCAACCATGGCCACCACTATGGCGCTTGCTATAGGGATAATCACGTTCGCCACCATCGCCGGAATACCAACCTCAATGATCGAGTGCCAGGATTGCTTTAATTTTTTCCATGGTAAAAAAGGGTTGACCAACATCTGCAGCCGCGCATGCAAAATATACAGTGCAACAACCAACATCAATGCACGCGTAATCAAAGAGGCCAGCGCAGCGCCTTGTAGCCCAAGCGCAGGCGCTCCGAGCAATCCAAAAATTAAAATCGGGTCAAGTATGACATTTAACAGCGCGGCTCCCCCCATCAGATATCCCTGCACCTGGCTCATGCCCATTGCCCGCATTGCCGATAAGCACACCATCGGTACCATTAAACAGGGAGCACTGAAATACCAGATCGCCATGTAAGAGCGAATAAGGGGAATCAAATCGGGAGTTGCGCCTAAGGCAAAAAACAGTGGCTCCAAGGTCAGCCAACCAAGCAGACACACACTGGTAGAGATGATAAAGGTCAAACTCATTGCATCGGTTGCAAGTCGCTGCGCCTTTCGCGAATCACCCTCGCCTATGGCCCGCGCCACTGCTGATGAAGTGCCCGCGCCCAAACCAATCCCGAGGCTGGTCAACACCATTATTACGGGGAAGGTAAAACTCAGCGCTGCCAACGGCTCACGCCCCAATTGCGCGATAAAAAATGTTTCTACCGCATTAAGCGACATGGTCGCGGTCAATCCCCACAC
>DATIDX010000230.1:0-12816 GCA_035456025.1 Cellvibrio sp.
ATTTACCTGGATGGGCTTTGAGTATATCGGCGGGGACGTCCCGGTATTGCTACTGATCATCTGCTTCCTGTTGGCGGGTATTTTTGCAGTAATGCCAGTGCTGGCTGCTCGTGATAAAGATCAGGTTGAACCAACCCGTACCCAAGCCAAAGGCTTGCCAACTATCGTTGTGCTCGCAGGTCTCGCTCTCTTTATTATTCTTGCGGTAGTGCCAATCAAAGCGGTGGCGAGCGAAGGCTCGTTTAACTGTGGCGCCGTACCCTGTGATCACATGGAACCAGACTTAACTGATAAGGAGTCGTTGCAACGCGGCGCCAAGTATTTTGCCAACTACTGCATGGGCTGCCATTCCGCAAAATACTCCCGCTATGAGCGTGTCGCTGACGATTTGGGTATCCCGCATGATCTGATGGAGCAAAACCTGATTTTCGGTGATCAACGCATCGGCCAGTTGATGGAAATCGCGATGAAGCCACAACAGGCCAAGGTCTGGTTTGGTGTAGTTCCGCCAGACCTCACCTTGGTAGCGCGTGCACGTTCACCTGAGTGGATTTATACCTACCTGCGCAACTTCTACAAAGATGAAACCCGTCCATGGGGTGTCAACAATCGTGTATTCCCGAACGTGGGTATGCCGCATGTGTTGATCGGCCCTCAGGGTTTATTGGAGTGTGGTGCTGGTCCGAAACTCAATCACCATGGCGGTGCCTTGCGCAATGACGTGGGTGAGGTTGAGATGGATGAGCATTGCGGCGCACTGGTTGAAGGCAAAGTGAAGGGCAGCCTGTCTCCTGCGGAATACGATGCGGCTGTGTACGATTTGGTTAACTTCCTTGAATACCTTGCCGAGCCGATTGCGGTGAAGCGCCAAGCGATTGGTTACTACGTGCTTGGGTTCCTGGTTATTCTGTTTATCTTTGTCTACTTCCTGAATCGTGAATTCTGGAGAGACATCCACTGATAAACAAAACGGGCGACTTAGGTCGCCCGTTTTGCTTGAGCCTCGCTTAGATTAATAACTCCTGCTTAATTTGAGCTCAGGTTAAAATATCTGTAGTTTGTTGTTGGTATTTTGTCTTCAGTCAAAGGAATTCGATATGTCCATGACCTCCAGCCGTCCGTATTTCCTGCGTGCCATCTATGAATGGATATTGGACAACAATTGCACACCCCACATCTTGGTAGATGCCCACGTGCAGGGCACTCAGGTGCCGCAGCAACATGTGAACAAGGATGGGCAAATTATCCTGAATATCTCCCCTTCGGCGATTAAGGATTTCTTTATGGACAACACTGCCGTGTCTTTTAATGCCCGTTTCAGCGGCGTAGTCAACAACCTCTATGTTCCCTGTGGTGCTATCCTCGGCATTTACGCGCGGGAAAATGGCCAGGGCATGATGTTTGAAGCGGAAGAAAATCCGCAGCCGCCCGTACCTCCACCGGTTGCGCCAACTCCCATATCAAGGGGTGACGTGACAGCGTCTAAACGCCCGGGATTGCGCGTCGTTAAATAAGTACCCTCAACACCAGCTTCGGCTGGTGTTTTCTTTTCTAGGGCATATAAACCATTGTGACGCTTATGAGACATATTTGTGACAAGCGTCTGGTCTGGTCATATAACTGTCACATTCGATGGGTAAAGTAATCATCAGTGGCGCGGTAGACCTCGCCATCAACTTGCACGAATTCATATTCACGAATGACTAACGGAGCGCTCTATGAACGCTATGAAAATTATCAAGGGACTGGCATTGGCCGGTTCTATGGTTTGCGCTGCTGCGCTGCAGGCGGCGGTTGATCCCAAATTGCCTGAGTACAAAGTCGTGACCGGGGTTTCGGGAAATGTAAACTCAATCGGTTCTGATACTCTCAACAACCTTATGACTCTCTGGGCAGAAGATTTCAAAAAATCCTATCCAAACGTCAATATTCAGATTCAGGGTGCTGGCTCTTCAACTGCACCACCAGCGTTGACTGAAGGTACAGCTAACTTTGGCCCTATGAGCCGCGCGATGAAAGCGGAAGAAATCCAGGCGTTCGAAGCAAAACACGGTTACAAACCAACAGCTGTTCCTGTGGCGATTGACGTTCTGGCTGTCTATGTAAACAAGGATAACCCGATTAAAGGTTTGAGCCTGCAGCAAGTGGATGCCATATTCTCCGCAACCCGTAAATGCGGCGCACCGAAAGACATTACCCGCTGGGGCGATGTGGGTTTGACTGGCGCATGGGTTAATCGCGATTTCACCCTCTATAGCCGTAATGCAGTATCCGGTACTTACGGTTACTTTAAAGATGAAGCTCTGTGTAAAGGTGACTTCAAGGCAGGCATCAATGAGCAACCGGGTTCGGCATCTGTGGTGCAAGGCGTTTCTGAATCGATTAACGGTATAGGTTATTCCGGCATCGGCTACATCACTTCCGGTGTAAAGGCCGTGCCTTTGGCGAAGAAAGACGGTCAACCTTTTGTAACCGCTGAAGCATCACATGCTTTGGATGGCAGCTATCCGCTGGCCCGCGTGCTCTATGTGTACATCAACAAGCACCCGAACCGTCCGCTGGATACCATGCAGTTGGAGTTCCTCAAAATGGTATTGTCCAAGCAAGGTCAGGAAACTGTAGTGCGCGATGGCTATATTCCTCTGCCTGCAACTATGGCAAGCAAGGCGCTCACTGAATTGCAAAAGTAATTACTTGATCGTTTTGCAAAAACCGCCGACTGGTTCGGCGGTTTTTTTTAAGCAGAAAATCAATATGACAGAAAGATGACAGGCAGAGATCGACTTGTAACAAAAGTGTCATCTTAGGTTGTTAGGATTTGTGTGCCAGTAGTTTAATCAGGTGACTAGACCATGTCAGAACCCACTGTATCGGCAAAACAAACGCTTAGTTTGATGCCGACCACCGAGCAGCGCACGCGTCTGCGCCGTATCCGTAAACTCAAAGATTCTATCTCCCGTTACGGCGTAATGACGGCGGGGATGGCGGTCGTATTCTCATTGGGCTTGATTTTCTTTTACCTGTTTTCTGAAGTTGCACCGCTGTTTCGCGGTGCCTCGGTCGAGGTGGTAAAGACCTACGACCAAGCCGATTTACACCAGATTGCCAATGACAGTACCGAATTCCTTACCCTGGAGCGCTACGAGGAAATTGGCGGCAGTTTCAAGCGTAGCGGCGCAGTGAGTTTTTTTAATGTCAATGATGGCAAAACGGTGCTTGAAGCACAGTTACCCAAACCCGACGGCGCCGAATTTGCCAGCTTGGCGACCAGCACAGCGGATCATGGCTTGATTGCCTACGGCTACAGCAACGGCGAAGTCGTCATCGCCAAGACCAATTACGCCCTCAGCTATCCACAAGACCAGCGGTTGATTACCCCTAGTTTGTCTTTCCCATTGGGTGAATCCCCCGTGCGCTTGGATCAACAGGGAGCAGCCTTAAAAGTATTGGCGGTGCAGGAAACGTCTAGCGGCACTTTGGTGGGCACAGTTACCGCCGATAATCGCCTGCTACTGGGGGTATTTAGCAGCAGTACCAATATGATCACTGGTGAAGTCAGTCTTTCACAGGGGGTATTTACACTGCCCGCATTGCCCCTGGGGATGAATGCGATTGCTATGCAAATCGATGAAGGCGCGCAACATTTAGTGATAGCGACAGACACCTCGCAAATCCTGCTCTACAAAATCATCAACCCAGCGGCAGCCGAGCGCAAAGAGCCAGTTACTGTTAGCGGCGGGAAAATTACGGTCTTGCAATTTTTGGTTGGTACAGGTTCGCTGGTAGTCGGCACGGATAAGGGTGCGGTGAGTCAATGGTTTTTAGTGCGCGATGAAAGCAACGAATATCATGTGGAGTTTGTGCGCGCGTTTGAATCCCTGCCCGGTGCAGTTACCAGTGTCGCGCCGGAATTTTCACGGCGCGGCTTCTGGGCTGGCGATGATCAAGGCAACATAGGTATCTATTTCGGCACATCCGAGCGCACCTTGCTGATCAAATCCATCAGCGATAAAGCCATCCAGAAAATTGCGCTTTCGCCGATTAATAATCGCGCCTTGCTAATCGATGCGAGCAAACAAGTGGCGGTGACTGATGTGTGGAATAAACATCCGGAAGTGTCATTCAGTTCGCTGTGGGAAAAAGTTTGGTACGAGGGCCGCGAAGCGCCCGAATATATTTGGCAGGCATCTTCCGGCAGCGACAACTTTGAAGCGAAGATGAGTTTTGTCCCGCTCTCACTCGGAACCTTGAAAGCGGCATTTTTTGCAATTTTATTTGCCGTGCCGCTGGGTGTTATGGGGGCGATTTATACAGCTTATTTTATGACGCCGAAGTTGCGTGGCATGGTTAAACCGACGATTGAAATTATGGCGGCATTGCCTACGGTTATCCTCGGATTTCTCGCCGGTTTATGGCTTGCGCCATTTATAGAAAATCACCTGCCCGCGATTTTCAGCATCCTGATTTTGTTGCCGGTCATCATGCTGATAACGGGGTTTATCTGGAGTCGTTTTCCTGAATCGATTCGCACGCGCGTCCCGGAAGGTTGGGAGGCGGTGATTCTGGTACTGCCAATTATTTTGACGGTATGGGCTTGCGTGGCTATGAGCCCATTCGCTGAAGTCTGGTTTTTTAATGGCAGCATGCGCCAATGGTTTACCGACAACGGCATTAATTACGATCAGCGCAATGCGCTGGTGGTAGGTATTGTCATGGGCTTCGCGGTAATCCCCAGTATTTTCTCTATCGCAGAAGATGCGGTATTCAGTGTGCCGCGTCATCTCACTCAGGGTTCGCTTGCACTCGGCGCTACACGCTGGCAAACCATGGTAGGTGTGGTGTTACCTACTGCAAGCCCCGGCATTTTTTCGGCGGTGATGATGGGCTTTGGTCGCGCGGTCGGTGAGACCATGATTGTGTTGATGGCTACCGGTAACAGTCCGGTAGTGAATTTCAATATCTTCGAAGGTATGCGTACGCTCTCCGCGAATATTGCGGTGGAGCTGCCGGAAACGGCGGTAGCCAGTACGCACTTCCGTGTACTTTTCCTTGCTGCGTTAGTGTTGCTTGCATTGACCTTTGTGGTTAACACCATCGCTGAAATCATTCGTCAGCGTTTGCGTAAACGCTACAGCAATCTTTAATTCCGGGTGAATGCAATGAAAAATTTTGTTAAAGCACAAGCCGACTGGTTTAAAAGCGGATCGCCCTGGATTTGGCTAAACGGCGGTGCAGTCGCCGTGTGTATGGTGATGGTGGTTGGTCTGCTGGGTCTGATTGCGATTCGCGGCTTTGGCCATTTTTGGCCGGCAGATATTTTGCAAACCTCGATAGTTGATCGCGAGGGTGCGCGCCATATTATCATGGGTGAAGCGGTGCGCTCAGAAGTTATTCCCGCTGCAGTTGCGCGCGACGGTGGTTATAACGTTGAGCAGGATGTTGAATTAATTACCCGTCATTTGTTCAAGATGGGCAATCGCGACGTTAACGGACGCGACTTCGCCTGGTTTTTGGAAACCGGGATGGAAAAGTGGGACTACCCAGTCGATGCCATTTCAGTTGAGCGGCGCGAGTGGGGCAATTTCTACGGTTATCCAGTTGCAATCAAAGAACAGGATAAAATTATCAGCGAATTAAACAGCGCGGATTTCTGGCAACAATTGGAACTCCGCACTGAGCGCGCGCTGGATTTGCACGATCAGATCCATCGCATCGAAAAATCCGACATTGGCCGCATCAACAAACGCATGGATGACTTGCGTCTTGAGCGTCGCCGCATGGAATTGGATGGCATTAACGGCGCACAGCTGGCAGCGGCCGATGCGCAATTCGCCGAGCGCCGCGCCGCGCTGGAAGCGGAATACACAGTAATCAAGCAAACCCGCGATGACATACTTGCCCAGGCAATGCGCGACAAATTAATTGCGCGAACGGCGGATGGCAAAGAAGTAGTTATCGGATTTGATCATATAGTGCGCGTGACGCGGCCGAATGAATTGGGTGTAGTTGGCAAGCTCAGTCAATATCTCGAACGCTTTTGGGAATTTATGAGCGCCGAGCCGCGCGAAGCCAATACTGAAGGCGGAATTTTCCCCGCGATATTTGGTACGCTCACCATGGTGATTGTGATGTCGATTATGGTTACGCCGTTTGGTGTACTCGCTGCAATTTATCTGCGTGAGTATGCCAAGCAGGGCACTTTCCTGAAAATTATCCGCATCTCGGTATACAACCTCGCTGGCGTGCCTTCGATTGTGTATGGCGTATTTGGTTTGGGCTTTTTTGTGTACACACTCGGCGGTAACCTCGATGAATTGTTTTACGCCGAATCGCTACCGTCGCCAACCTTTGGCACGCCCGGATTATTCTGGGCATCGCTCACTCTCGCATTGCTCACCCTGCCAATTGTGATTGTGTCGACCGAAGAGGGGTTATCGCGCATCCCAAGTACAATTCGCCAGGGTAGCTTGGCGCTGGGTGCAACTAAAGCAGAAACCCTATGGAAGGTCGTTGTACCGCTCGCAACACCAGCGATGATGACCGGTTTGATTCTTGCGATTGCGCGCGCAGCGGGTGAGGTGGCGCCGTTAATGTTGGTGGGGGTAGTAAAGCTCGCGCCGGCTCTACCAGTCGATGGCAATTATCCTTATCTACACCTCGACCAGAAAATTATGCACCTAGGGTTCCATATTTATGATGTGGGCTTCCAAAGCCCCAATGTTGAAGCCGCGCGGCCATTAGTTTATGCAACGTCATTAACTTTGGTGTTGCTGATTATCGCGCTCAACATTACCGCAATTAGAATTCGTAATAATCTGCGCGAAAAATATCGCAGCGCATCGGATTAATAGCCTTCTCTTTTGTAATAAATTTGTCATCAAACTGAAATAATTTAGTGAATTTTTTAAACAGGCACAGCTTATGACCCCGACTGCACTGGTGGAACCGATCAAGCTTGAAGTAAAAGACCTCAACTTGTACTACGATCAAAAGCGCGCATTAAACGGTGTGAGCATGAAAATTCCGGAAAAAAAGGTAACCGCGTTTATCGGGCCTTCCGGATGTGGTAAATCCACCTTGCTGCGCTGCTTCAATCGTATGAATGATTTGGTTGATGCGTGCCGCGTCGAAGGTAAAATTTTGCTCGACAGCAAAAATATTTATGACAAAAGTGTCGACGTGGCCGAATTGCGTCGCCAGGTTGGAATGGTGTTTCAAAAACCTAATCCATTTCCAAAATCAATTTATGAAAATGTTGCTTATGGTCTACGCTTACAGGGCGTGAAATCCAAACGTGTATTGGATGAGGTGGTAGAGAAATCCTTGCGCGGTGCAGCACTTTGGGATGAAGTGAAAGATCGTTTACATGAAAATGCGTTCGGCTTATCGGGCGGGCAACAACAGCGGTTGGTAATCGCGCGTGCAATTGCAATCGAGCCGGAAGTAATTTTATTGGACGAGCCAGCATCTGCACTTGATCCTATCTCAACGTTGAAAATCGAAGAGCTGATCAATGAATTAAAACACCAATATACTATTGTGATAGTTACGCACAATATGCAACAAGCGGCGCGCGTTTCTGATTACACCGCATTTATGTACATGGGCGATTTGATTGAGCATGATCTAACAGACACGCTCTTTACCAACCCCACTAAAAAACAAACTGAAGATTACATCACCGGCCGTTACGGTTAATGCGGAGGCGCATCATGGTTATGGATATTACGAGTCACACTCTTCATATCTCGCAGCAATATAATATTGAACTCGAAGCCATTCGTACGCATTTGTCGGAAATGGGCGGTATGGCGCAGCGTCAGGTCAATGATGCAATCCAAGCGTTAATTGATGCCGATGTTGAGCGCGCTGAGCAAGTGGTTCGTGCTGATACCAAAGTCAACACCATGGAAATGACCATTGACGAAGAGTGCATCCGCATTCTTGCTCGCCGCCAACCAGCAGCCAGTGATTTGCGCCTGGTGATCGCAGTTACCAAAGCGATTACCGATTTGGAGCGTATCGGAGATGAGGCGAGCAAAATTGCCCGGCAGGCTATCGCCATGAATACGGATGGCCAGGCGCCGCGCGGCTATATCGAGGTGCGTCATATAGGCGGCAATGTATCGCGTATGTTGCAAGATGCACTGGATGCCTTTGCGCGGTTGGATATGGACCTGGCCTTGTCGGTAGTGCAAACCGATCGGCAGGTGGATATGGAATACAGCACCGCCATGCGCGAGCTGGTAACTTTTATGATTGAAGATCCGCGTAGCATTACGCGCGTGTTGAACATCATGTGGTCTTTGCGTGCGCTGGAACGTATCGGCGATCATGCGCGCAACCTGGCTCAGTACGTTATTTATCTGGTTAATGGCGAGGATGTTCGCCACTCCAATCATGAACAGATCGCGGAAAACATTAGCGCCAAAGAATAGCCCCCACGATTGCTCCAGTTGTGCATTTTTTGCGTGACTAAAACACTATCCTCTTGTTAAATAACCCGCGCCTGTAAATAGGCGCGGGTTTTTGTCTTTAGGTCACCACAATAGCGGTATTCCTGACTCTCCCAAGGCTTGATAGATAGACCAACGACAAATTAAGCCTTGTCGAATACCTGATAAATATATAATATAAATAGGCTAAATAACTATGCTGGATACAGGGCGAAATCTCACTCACCAGTTAACTCACCAGTTGGGTGCGGCAATTGTTCAGGGTCAATATGCGATAGATAAATCCTTCCCGACCGAGGCGGAGTTATCGCAACAATTTAACATCAGCCGCAGTGTTACCCGTGAAGCGGTAAAAATGCTGACTGCCAAAGGGTTGATCGCATCGCGCCCGCGGCAGGGTATTCGGGTAATGCCGAGCACCCACTGGAATATGTTCGATGCGGATGTGCTCAGTTGGACATTAAATGCGCGCCCATCACTGGAGCTGCTGCGTGAGTTCACACAGCTACGCATGGCAATTGAGCCGGAGGCTGCAGCACTGGCAGCAGAAAATAATCAGGACAGTGCGAAAATCAAGGCAATTGGCGATGCCTTGGCGCGGATGAAGCGCGCAGATGACGGGCATGACGACCCGCTCGCCGCCGATATTGAATTCCATTGCGCAATCCTGGCGGCGGGGAACAATCGTTTCTTTTTCCAGTTGCGTGATTTTATCCAGGTCGCTCTGCGCGTGAGTATTGCCAGCACCAACCAATTAAAGGGTGTGCTCACCGCCGATTACGATGACCACAAACGTATTTATGATGCTATCTGCGCCGGTGATCAAGAGGGTGCAAGTAAAGCGGTAAAGACTCTGCTGCAGGAAGTCATGCAGTTGATTAATGTATCTCTGGTAAAACCTAAATAGCCTATGCAGGCCATACACAACTGCCTATGCTCATATAAGGTGCCCAAGTCTATGACGAGTGGCGCGTGACCCCAGAGAGAAATCAACATGTATAGCTACTCAGCCCATAATGGATATACCCGGTACCCCAGCTTGCAAGGGCGCAGTGTATTTATCACTGGCGGCTCTACTGGTATAGGTGCGGCGCTCGTTGAAGCCTTTGCTGCACAAGGTGCAAAGGTGGCCTTTGTGGATATAGATTCGCAGGGGGCGCAGGCACTGTGCGATGAGTTGGATAAAAAAGGTCTTGCGCGCCCCTGGTTTGAACTCTGTGACGTGAGTGATATAGCAGCGTTACAGCGCAGTATTCTCGACGCACAGCGAGCGCAGGGCGATATTCAGGTGTTGATCAATAACGCCGCCAACGACCAAAGAGTCGATACGCGCACTATCACTGAAGCTGATTGGCATCGAGGTTTGGCTATTAACCTGCATCCGGCTTTTTTTGCCGCGCAAGCAGTCCAGCCAATGATGGCGGCGCAGGGAGGTGGTTCGATTATCAATATCAGCTCGATCAATGTGCAGTTCGGGCCGCCGAGGCTGGCGAGTTACATTACTGCCAAGGCCGGGATTTTAGGTATTTCTAAAGCGCTGGCAACGGATTACGGCGTGGACAATATCCGGGTCAATTCCATTTTGCCGGGCTGGGTGGCAACACCTAAACAACTGGAAAAATGGTTGAGTGCAGAGGAAGAAGAAGAATTGATGAAACGTGTGTGCCTCAAAAAACGTTTGGGCGCGCACGACGTAGCCAATCTTGCGTTGTTTTTGGCTGCAGATGATTCTGCCATGATCACCTCCCAGGAATTTATTGTCGACGGGGGGCGTATTTAATGGCGATGACCTAGTTGGTTGGGGCAATTTCTAACAATTAGTTACCGATGTTGTATTCCAACTATAAAAACAAAATTTAATAAAACTGTAGGAGAATCCCGGTGATTAATAGCCTTAACTGGTTTGACCTTTCTATTTTGGCGTTGTACGCCTGCGTCCTGATTTTTATTGCCTATTATGTATCGCGCGAAAAGGCGGGGCATGAAAAAACCGCCGAAGATTATTTCCTCGCCAGTAAATCCTTGCCGTGGTGGGCAGTTGGTACTTCGCTTATCGCTGCGAATATTTCTGCTGAACAAATTGTCGGTATGTCCGGTGCAGGTTACGCAGCGGGTATCGCGATTGCATCCTACGAATGGATGTCGGCGATTACACTTTTTATTGTGGGTAAATACTTTCTGCCGATTTTTATGGCGAAGGGCATTTACACCATGCCGCAATTTTTGGAAAACCGTTATGACCGCCGTGTGCGCATCGTCATGTCGATTTTCTGGCTCACGCTTTACGTGCTGGTAAACCTCACGTCTATTTTGTATCTCGGCGCATTAGCGATTGAAGCCGTGACTGGTGTAGATATGGTTTACGCCATGATCGGCCTCGCTGTGTTTTCATTCACCTATTCTATTTACGGCGGTATGAAAGCCGTTGCGTTTACCGACGTATTCCAGGTGACTTTATTGGTACTTGGTGGTTTGCTGATTACTTATTTGGGGCTGGAAAAAATTGGTGGCGATCAAGGCATAGTTCACGGATTCAAAACCTTGCTTGATACTGTTCCGGAAAAGTTCGATCTCATTCTCGATCCAAGCAATCCGCAATACCAAAACCTACCAGGTATTTCGGTATTGATCGGTGGTATGTGGGTAATGAACATGTCCTACTGGGGTTTTAACCAATACATCACCCAGCGCACGCTGGCTGCAAAAAGCTTGCAGGAAGCACAAAAAGGTATCGCTCTTGCTGCTTATCTGAAAGTGTTGATGCCAATCATCGTGGTATTGCCGGGTGTTGCGGCAGCGAGTTTGATCCCTGGCTTGTCGCCGTCAGATCGCGCTTATCCTGAAATGATGAAGTTGCTTCCGCACGGCTTATTGGGAATTGTATTTGCCAGTTTGGTTGCTGCAATTTGCGCATCGCTCAGTTCCAAAGTGAATAGTATTTCTACTTTGTTCACCATGGATATTTACAAGCTAATTATCAAACCATCCGCATCAGAAACTCATCTTGTAAATGTTGGGCGCGTCGCCGCGACTATTTCATTAATCATTGCATTGGTCGTTGCTAAGCCATTGATTGGAAAATCAGATCAGGCCTTCCAATTTATTCAGGATTTTACCGCCTACTTTACTCCCGGTATCGTGTTGATGTTCCTGTTCGGTTTCTTCTGGAAAAAAGCGACTGCGACTTCTGCATTGGTTGCAGGTATTTCTTCGATCCTCTTGTCTATCGCGTTTAAAGAGTTCTATCCAAGCTTGCCGTTTATGGATCGTGTTGGGTTAGTATTTTTAATCTGCGCTGCGTTGGCAATTATTGTGACTTACGCTGCGGGCGGTAAAGATCAGGACAATGCTATCGACCTTAAAGGTATTAATTTCAAAACCGAACCTGTGTATAACATTGCCTGTGCTGGCGTGGTGGTAGTGCTTATCGCTTTCTATAGTATCTGGTGGTAATCTCGCGGCCCCTGAAGCCGGTTAGAAAAACGCTCCTTTTCAGGAGCGTTTTTTTTGGCCGGGATATTTTTTTTGCCCATAAAAAATACTCTGTAATCCAACGCAAAGAGTTAATGATCATGGCCATTTTTAAACTTATTGATACCGTACCCTGCGCAAATTTGCTTGGTGAAGGAGTGCAGTGGAATCATCAGGATGAATGTTTTTGGTGGACGGATATTCACTCCGCAAAACTTTATCGCTATCACTTGGCGAGCAAAAAATTGTCACAGTGGAGTCTGCCGGAAAAACTCGGTTGCTTTGCGTTTGCAAAAAATGATTCGCGCTTGCTGGCTGCTTTTGCATCCGGCTTTGCCTGGTTTGATCCTGAAACAGGAGCGATTGAATGGATCGCAAAACCAGAGGCGCACTTAATTGGAAATCGCTCCAATGACGGCCGCTGTGATCGGCAAGGGCGTTTCTGGATGGGCACAATCCGCGAGCAACAAAATACACCGGATCAATGCGCGTCACTTTATTCTTTGAAGGCTGATGGAAGTGTAAGCCAGCATCTCACGGGTTTACATATCTCCAACGCGCTATGCTGGAGCCCGGACTCGCGCAGGCTTTATCACGCAGACTCACCTACTCACAGTATTCGCGTTTACGATTTTGATGTGCAGACGGGTGAGCTTTCCAATTCGAAAATATTTGCCCATACTGAGGTTGGTATAGAGCCAGACGGCGCCTGTGTGGATGCAGAGGGTTTTCTCTGGAATGCGCAGTGGGGCGGAAGCCGGGTGGTGCGTTATGCGCCTGATGGCAATAAAAATCTGGTGCTGGATATGCCGGTATCGCAAGCAACCTGCGTTGCATTTGGTGGAAAGAATTTAAATTTGTTAGCGGTGACCAGTGCGCGTATCGGGTT
>DATIDX010000231.1:0-3088 GCA_035456025.1 Cellvibrio sp.
CTGAAGAAGCCCGGCAATACGCCCCAGGTAGCACCTTTAGGATCATTGTGCTGATAGCTTGCCCCCAGGCGCAGCAAGGTTGACTCGGTTAAGTCGGCTTCCGCAACTCCGTACAGAGTGCTCTTATCATCTTCGAGATAATCAACGAAAGACTCCCCGGCTTGATAGCGTCCAACCAAGCGGGCACGAACGGTGCCGTTTTCGTTCAAACCAGTACCTACATCTGCCGCGACGGTTCTTTTATCCCAGCTACCAACACCCACATCGACAAAACCAGTCAATTCTTCGCTATTAGCGTGTTTGCGTACTAGGTTGATAGAGGCGGAAGGGTCGCCTACACCGGTCATCAAACCGGTGGCCCCGCGCACGAATTCAATGCGCTCGTAGATAACGGTATCGGCAACGGTTTCACCCGAATCGCCGCCCAGACTCCAGGAAGTCGGTACGCCATCGATTTGGTAGCTGTCGATCTCGAAACCGCGTGAATAAAAGCTGTTGCGCACGTTATCCACTTCTTCAGAGCTCACGCCCACGGCGCTGTTTACCGCTTCCAGGATGCTGGTGATGTTCTGATCCTGCATCCGCTCAAAGGTCAACACCGACACCGATTGCGGCGTTTCCTGGATGGTCAGGCCCAAGCCGGTCGCGGTATCCAGGGTTTTGGTCTGGGCGACGCTGTATTTACCGGTGACTACAACTTCTTCAATGGACTGGGGGCTTTCCTTGGTGGCTGCATCCTTGGCGGTGTCCTGGGCGAGGGCTGACTGCATCGACAGCCCCAGCAGTATGGCGGCGGACAGGGGTAAGATCTCAAACTTCATGCGGCACTCCAAATGGCTATTCTTGAAGTGACGCATATTATTGCAAATGAAAGCAATTATCATTAGCAAAAAGCAGTTGATCTTAAATATCGGGTGCTTCCGTAATCTCAACTATGCTGGGGTGGTGGGATGGTGCGGTTGTTGCAATGTAACAATCCAGACACAACCACGTCGTCTTCGTAGGCTAGTATGTGCAAGGCACTGGCATTGATGCAGCGTAAGTAATGATGGGGTTGGGTCGGCTTTTTATAGTAAATTCATAGAGATAGGAGCAGCATATGAATCTTGAAGTAGGCGGAATACTTGGGTTTATCTTATTGGTGTGCGTGATTTACGCAATTGTAAAAACCACGCAAAGCGGTGCAAGTACGGGCACTAAAGTCATCTGGATTGTGGTGTTGTTGTTGCTGCCATTCCTTGGATTTATTTTGTGGTGGCTATTCGGACCCAAATAAAGTCTGGCGCCGAGGGTGGGCAATCCATCGCCCACCCAGGGGCAACTTAAGCGTGCAATTGTTTAAAAATAGATTAGTTAAAAAACGCTTGTTTCAATTCAGCGTGCTGTTCGGCTTTTAAACGCGGGCCAAATTGTGAGACGACTTTTGCCGCAGCCAGATTTGCAAATTCGGCAGCGGTTTTAAAATCCTTCCCTTGGGTGATGGCATATAAAAAAGCGCCGGCAAACATATCGCCTGCGCCGTTAGTGTCTATGGGTTTGATGGGCTGCGCGGCCACTTGGGTCAGTGTCTGGCCGTCAAAAACCAGCGCGCCGTCACCGCCGCAGGTAATGGCAAATTGCTTGCAGTATTGTTTCAGCGCTATGCAGGCTTCCTCAATGGAATGGGTTTGGGTAAAGCCAATAGCTTCATCGCGGTTGCAGAAAATCAAATCTACACCGTCGCCAATCATTTCCAGCAAACCATCGCGGAAAAACTGCACCATCGCCGGGTCAGACAAACTCAGCGCGGTTTTGGTATTGCTGGCCTGCGCTTGTTGGCGCAATTCAATGGCAGCCGCACGGCCGGTAGGTGAAGTCACCAGATAACCTTCTATGTATGCATATTCGGAGGTGGCGATTGCCTGCGTATCCAATTCGGAGATCGACAGGGTTTCACTGATGCCGAGAAAGGTATTCATGGTGCGTTCAGCGTCAGGTGTAATCATCACCAGGCATTTGCCGGTGATGCCGGCGGGCGGGGTGATGTGCGCGGGAGTTGCAACGCCGGCGGCATGTATATCGTCCAGATAAAATTTGCCGTTGTCATCGTTGGCAACTTTGCAGGAGTAGAAATTGGCGCAGCCAAAATAGCTGGCGGCGATGATGGTGTTAGCGGCAGAGCCGCCGCTCGCGCGGTGTGAGGCAACAAGGTGATCTTGCAGGTAATCGATGAGCGCATTTTGGCGCGCTTCATCCACCAGTGTCATCACGCCCTTGGCTACGGCCATGGTGGTGAGGTCGGTGTCGGTGAGGGTGATTTCGGTATCGACCAGGGCCGCGCCTATGCCATAAATGTGATATTTCCTGCTCATAAGCCGTGACCTTTTGTTGTCGTTAAATGAAGTTAAAAATGGATTGGAGTACTGAAACGCGCGGCATTATGCAAAATTCACCTCGCCCGATAAAGCACAACCGGATGCGCCGCGCGGATTGGGTTTTTTCATCTCGCATTCACACAGGGTGGCAGTTAAACTGGCGCGCATTATTTGCCGGGCTTTTCCGTCGCCTCAAATTCCCATTTCAATAAAGATGTGCCAATGACCAAACGCCGCGCAACCTCCCGTCGCTCATCCAAATCCGCCAGCTCCACCAGCCGCTTTAACTGGCGGTTGATATCGCTATGGGCACTGGGCGGATTCCTGCTGATCATCGTTGCCCTGGGGATCTGGACTTTATATCTGGATACGGTAGTGCGCGAAAAATTCGAGGGTAAAAAATGGTCGCTGCCCGCGCGCGTCTACGCCCGGCCGCTGGAGTTGTACCAAGGCCTGTCATTGACGCCAGCACTGTTTGAGCAGGAATTGCGCGCGCTGGGTTATCGTTTTGAGGGCAGTATCAACTCGCCCGGGCAAGTGGTGAAAAAAGTGACTGCAACCTCGTCGGAGGTGGTTTATCACATCCACAGCCGCGGCTTTGATTTCTGGGACAAGAAAGAACCCGCGCACAAATTTATGCTGCGCGTAGCCAATGGCAGTGTGCAGGGGTTGGTCGATTTAGCTGGCTCGGAGTTGTCGCTGGTGCGGCTGGAGCCGGAGGAGATTGGCGGGTT
>DATIDX010000232.1:0-5253 GCA_035456025.1 Cellvibrio sp.
CTCCCGACAAATGGGAGCCACTATTAACCTTGCGAGTAGACCATCATGAAAAGCCTGTTACTCATCAGCACCCTGGCCAGCAGCCTGCTGTTGGCGAACAGCGCCCTGGCCAACCATAAACATCACAAGCATCACCACCATCATGATCATGGCTATCACCACGATCACTATGTAGTCGAACGTACAACTTACGCGCGGGTGATCTCCAGCCGCCCTATTTACCGCACAGTGGCGGTGGAAGTGCCGAGCGATTCCTGCCGCGTAGAAACTGTGGCTTACAATGAGCGCCAGCGCAGCGGTGACTCCTTCAAAGGCACGGTAGTCGGCGGCTTGATCGGTGCCGCCATTGGCCATGAAGTAGGACACAGCGGCCATGCAACAGCGGCCGGCGGATTAATCGGTGCCGCTATTGGTAACGAAGTCGCCAGCGGCAGCCGCCAGGTGACCCGCTATGAAGACCGCGAAGTTTGCAACACCCGTTACCGCACGGAATACGAGCGTCAATTGGTGGGATACGACGTTGCTTACCGTTACGATGACCGCGTCTATCACACCGAGACCCGCCATCATCCCGGCGACCGCATAGTGCACGTGAGGGGCCGCCATTAGTTTTTTGTGGCGCGAATACGCAAAGGTCAAATTGACCTTTGCGCAAACACGGGCGATAGTGAGGGCGTAGTATTTACCTGAACGCTGTCTTGGAACTTGTCATGTTGTACTCTAAAACCTTCCGTATACGCCCGCAGTTGCCGCTTCTGTTGCTGGCGTTACTCCCCTGCGTTTGCCCATCCGGTTTTGCCCAATCTCCATTGCAATTAACCCAATCCCAACTCAAAAGTGATGACCTGATTAGCGGCGACCTGGGTGTACCAGCAAGCGATACAAACAATTCCCTGATTGATCCCGACAGCATCAAATCCACTCCCGCTGCACCTGCCCTATCGCCTGCCGAGGCGGCCGAATTGGTGCGCAACAAATTTGGCGGGCAAGTGATGAGCGTGAATACGCAACACAACGAGAAAGGTGTGATCTATGGTGTCAAGGTGTTGAACGCCGGCCGTATGCGTATCATCAATGTCGACGGCCAAACCGGCCAGCTACTCAATAACTAACACCTCAAATTAACTTCTGTTTCAGCGGGAACACCCCATGCGCATTTTGATCGTTGAAGATGAAAAACCCTTGCGTGAGCAAATTCTCAGCCTGATGGCGACCGAAAAATACGCCTGCGATGCCGCCGCCGATGGCCGCGAAGGCCTGTTCCTGGGCACTGAATACGACTACGACCTCGCCATTATCGATCTCGGCCTGCCGCTGCTGGACGGCGGCCAGTTGATTCGCGAGCTGCGCAGCAAAGAGCGCAACTTCCCGATCTTGATTCTGACCGCACGCGGCAACTGGCAGGATAAAGTGAGCGGGCTTGAGGCCGGTGCCGACGACTACCTCACCAAGCCCTTCCACCCTGAAGAGTTGCGCGCGCGTATCCACGCCCTGTTGCGCCGCGCCAGTGGTCACGCATCGCCGGTATTGCGCTATGGCCCCATCACCATCGACACCAGCGCCAAGCGCGTACATCGCGATGACACCGAGGTCGAGCTGACCAGTTTTGAATACAACACCCTGACCTATCTCGCACTGCACGCAGGTAAAAACATTTCCAAAAGTGAGCTGACCGAGCATTTATATGCGCAGGATTACGACCGCGACAGCAATGTGATCGAAGTGTTTGTCGGCCGCCTGCGCAAAAAGCTCGACCCGGATGGCAACCTTAATTTGATTAGCACCCAGCGTGGCCTCGGTTACCGGTTCAACCTTGATAAACAGTAAGTTGCTCCGCCTGCGCACCGGCCTCGAAGCCTTGCGCTTCGGCTCCATGGGTGCGCGCTTTTCGTCAATCTCGGCGCGCTTATTGTTTGCATCCGCACTGCTGCTGCCCTCCTTCCTTGGGCTCACCGGTTTTTTCCTTGACCGCGCATTCAATAACAGCCTCACCGTAGCCGAACATGCGCGCGTGCGCAGCCATATCAACCTGCTGTTCAGCGTCGCGGATTTGCCCGACAGCCAATCGACCAAAAGCACCCTGCGCATGCCCATCACCTTGATTGAGGCAGACTTCGAGCAGCCCAATTCCGGCCTCTATGCTTACGTCTTCAACGACGAGCAAAAACTTATCTGGCACTCCAATTCCGCTGCCCTGGTCACGCCGCCCAGTTACGCCAGTATTGCGCTGGCCAGTAAACCGGGCGAGATGCTGATCGAACAAGTGGTGATCGATAAAAAACGCTATTTCGTCGCCAATTACGATGTGCTGTGGGAAGACGCCAAAGGTAAATCCCATCCCTTCCGCTTTGTGGTCATGCACTCGGCCGCCGCTTACAAAGCCGAACTCAAGGCGTACCGCAATGAACTCTGGCGCTGGTTAACCGCCGCCGCTTTCTTCCTGCTGATCGCGCAGACAGTAATCCTGCGCTGGGGTTTGCGCCCGCTGGGGAAACTGGCGCAGGCATTGAAGGCGATGCAAAGCGGAGACACCATTAACATTGAGGGTGAACACCCCCAGGAATTGCAGAAGGTGGTCGACAACCTCAACCAAGTGCTGGAGCGCGAGCAAGCGCTACGCCAGCGCTATCGCAACAGCTTGGCCGACCTCGCCCACAGCTTGAAAACCCCGCTCGCGGTGCTGCAAAGCAAGCTGGTGGAAGGTGCGGAATCCGATAACGAGCTGCAACAAATCGCCAGCGAGCAGGTCGCGCGCATGAACCAGGTGGTGACCTATCAATTGCAGCGTGCCGTTTCCAGCCAGCAGAAAGGCACTTTCCGTCGCACCCGTCTTGAACCCATCGCCCAGCGCCTGTTTGCCGCACTGCAAAAAGTGTACGCCCATAAGCAGATGGAGCAGGAACTGGATCTGGCCCCCAACTCAATCATTGCCGGCGACGAACAGGACGTGATGGAGCTGTTCGGGAATATGCTGGAAAACGCCTTTAAATACGGCAATAAACAAGTGCGCGTGCGTTCAATGATCGAAGGCAAACAACTGCGCATTGACATCGAAGACGACGGCCCCGGTGTCCCCGAAGACCAGACCGGGCGCATCCTGGAGCGCGGCCAGCGACTGGATACCACCATCCCCGGCCAGGGTATCGGCCTTGCGGTCGCCGCCGAAATCGTACGCAGCTACGACGGCACTATCAGCATCCACCGCTCAGAGTTAGGCGGCGCCCGCTTTAGCATCTACCTTCCCCTACTCCCAACCACTGCCTGAATCCGCCGCTTATAACTTTTTTATACAAACTTTGACGCCATTTGTAAGCGATTGCTTACATGACTGGCGTCGATGCCTTACACCAGCTTCCGCATAGCCTCACAAATCACGGTGATTTATGCGACTACTTATATACATGATCACACCCGATACTGGCACCATCTACCTAACGGCGCGCAGCCGCAAGGATGACAGCAACCAAAAAGCCACGGATGGCGCGCCAACTAATGCCTTAATCCAGTGGAGAACGATGATGTCAGCCAGGACGTGTATTGCCGTAGATTCAACTTGTGATTTGCCCGCGAAATTTATCCAGCAACACAACATTGAAGTGCTGCCCATTTATATCAATCATGCAAAGGGGCAGGAAATGGATTATCGCGATCCACAGACCATGCTGAATTTTTACAAAAACCACTCCCGCGCTATCTACGGCCTGGCGCAATCCGATCCGCTGTCGGTCAACGATATGACCGATATCCTAAAAGAGCGTTTACTGCCCAAATACGATCTGGTGCAAGTGGTCACCATCAACAGTAAAAAGAGCGACGTCTTCAAACGGGTGTCGGAAGCGGCGCTGGTTAACGAACCCAAATTTCGCGAGATGGAGCGAACCGAAGGACGCGCTCCATTCCGCATCCGCTTGTACGACTCCATGTCGATGTTTACCGGCCATGCCCTGCTGGTCTACGAACTGGTCAAACGTATCCATGTAGATAAATTGCCGCTCAACAAATCCATCCGCGAAATCGACAGCATGCGCGACCAGGTCTACGGCTATTTGATTCCCAATGATTTGTCTTACATGCGCGAGCGCCGCCACCTGCGCAAGGGCGACAACAATATCTCCTGGATCAATTTCAAATTGGCGAGCGCGTTAAACCTGCGCCCGATTGTGCAGCTACACCGCGGTGAGACCGACAAAATCGATACGGGTAAAGGCTTTTTAGGGGCGCTGGAGAAGTTATTTGTGCACGTGAAAAAGCAGATCAAACAGGGCCTGACCAGCGAGGTTATCGCCATGAGTTACGGCGGCTTGCTGGACGACATCAAGGACGAACCTATACTCGTGGAATTCCGCGAGTTCTGTAAACAACATGACATCAAAACCATGCTGTCAATGATGAGCATGACCGGTGCGATCAATGTGGGGCCAAAATCCTTTGCACTGTCGTTTGCAACGGATAAAGATTTGGTGTGATTTTATTATTGGTAGCACTGTTACCGTAAAAACAAAACAGCCGATGGAAGTAATCCCATCGGCTGT
Organism: Cellvibrio sp.; assembly: GCA_035456025.1. Lineage (GTDB taxonomy): Bacteria > Pseudomonadota > Gammaproteobacteria > Pseudomonadales > Cellvibrionaceae > Cellvibrio. The sequence continues at coordinate 4,533 of DATIDX010000232.1, forward strand.
TTTGTTTTTGGGGCAGACAAACTATCAGTCGCCATAACCATTAGGATTTTGCGACTGCCAGCGCCAAGCATCTTGCATCATACGCGCGAGATCGTATTTCGCCGTCCAGCCCAACTCGGCTTTGGCTTTGATCGGATCGGCGTAACAGCTGGCAATATCGCCCGCGCGGCGCGGCACAATTTTGTAGGGCACGGGGCAGCCGCTCGCGACCTCAAACGCCTTGATCATCTGCAGCACTGAATAACCGCTACCAGTGCCCAGGTTATAGGCGCGACAACCAGCACCGGCGCGATCGAGCTTCTTGAGCGCGGCAACATGGCCGAGTGCGAGATCCACCACATGGATGTAATCGCGCACGCCGGTGCCATCGACCGTTGGGTAGTCATCGCCAAATACACTCAGCTCTTTAAGTTTGCCAATTGCCACCTGCGCGACATAAGGCAATAAATTGTTGGGGATACCGGCAGGATCTTCGCCGATCAAGCCGCTTTCATGTGCACCGACCGGATTGAAGTAGCGCAGCAGCGAAAAATTCCACTGGCTGCCCGGCGCTTTAGCGATGTCAGTCAGGATTTCTTCCACAATTAACTTACTGCGACCATAGGGGTTGGTAGCCGAGGTAGCAAAACTTTCGTCGATAGGCACAGACACAGGATCGCCGTAGACAGTCGCGGAGGAGCTGAAAATCAGCTTCCAGATACTGAACTCTTCCATCACTTCA